>JAHWJH010000005.1 GCA_019348555.1 Actinomycetota bacterium | reverse complement strand
GGTTGCTGGGTGGTGCGCCGCGACCGGCATCGGGTGGTGATGGACGCCGTCATCGCCTTCGGCGGCACCGCAGTGCTGTATGCGCCATGGGTGCCGACGCTGCTGCGCCAGATGCGCTTGACCGGCGCGCCGTGGTCGATCACCCCGGTGCCCCGAGAGGCGGTGTCGGCGGTCGGTTCGGTGCTCGGCGACGAGCGCGTGCTGGTGGCGTTGCTGGTGGCCGCCAGCGCTCCGCTGGTACGCCTGGCGCTGCGCTGGCACACCGGTGAGGGCCGCGCGGCTGGGGCGCTGGCCATCCTCTGTGGCGGCGTCGTCGCCTCGGCATGGACCGTCGCCCAGTTCGCCCCCGGCTGGTCGCCTCGCTACTTCGGGATCTTCCTCGCTCCGCTGCTGTTGGTCACCGCCCTCGGTCTCGCCCGCGGCGGTGCCACCGGCCTGGTGGCCTTCGCCCTCATCGTGGCGTTCTGGACCCAGCCGCTGGGTCGCATCAGCGGGCTTCGCCCAGTGCCGCCGTTGAACGAGAAGAGCAACGTCGCCGGCGTCGCCGAGCGGGTCACCGAGTTGGCACAGCCCGGCGACCTCGTCGTCTCCACCCAGCTCGAGCACGTGCCGCTGCTGCACTACTACTTCGGTGACGATCTGCGCTACGCCACGCCTCTCGGCCTGGTGCCCGACCCCGAGGTCGTCGATTGGCGCAACGCCCTGGCACGGCTCCAGGCGGCCACACCCGAAACCGGTCTGGATCCCCTCCTCGCCGACCTCGACCGCGGCGACCAGGTGTTCCTCGTGTGCCCCCTCCTGACCACCGCGCCGGACGCCATCCCGTGGTTCCGGACCATGGACCTGCATTGCCGGTCGTGGCGGAGCACCCTCGATGCCGACCCGACCATGGCGCTGCGGCTGGAGCCGTTCCCGCCGCTCGACGAGGACGAGCTGGGATCAGGCGTGTCGGTGACGGTCTACGAGAAGCGGGTCTGACGGCTTTTCATGAGAGCCACTTCAAGACGCGGATGGCGCCCATCTTGGCCGGCTGGCGGTGGGCCGAGACGTTCTGGCGCTGATGGATCTCGTCGTAGTCGCGCTCGTAGCTCTTGTACGCCTCGGCCAACATCTCCTCGTTGGTGAGGGTGGGCCGCCATCCGAGCTCTTCGGTGATCCTCGAGGTGTCGAAGGTGAAGTTCTCGGCGATCATGCGCCAGTGGTAGGGGCCCAGTGGGGAGATCTTCAGCGCACCCGCCAGGCGCATCGCCGCCAGCGTCGGCGCCTTCGGCAGCGACGCCACCCGGGCGCCGGTGCCGGCCTGGTCGATCACGTACTGGTAGACCTCGGCCAGGGTCTTCACCTGGTCGGAGCCCACGTTGTACAGGCGCGATCCCGGGGCGTCGAGGGCTCGCACGCAGGCGTCGGCCAGATCGGGGGCGTAGACGAACTGGTAGCGGTTGTCGCCCTTGCCCACCACCCAGACCTTGCGCCCCTCCCGGATGAAGTCGAAGAGGATGGCGAGCAGTCCCAGCCGTCCGGCGTCGACGATGGTGGGCGTGCGCAGCACCACGACGTCGATCTGGCCGGTGTAGCGGGCCAGCACCTTCTCGCCCTCCCACTTCGAGCGCCCATAGATCTCGATCGGCGCAGGGACGTCGTCCTCGGTGACCGGACGACCGAGGCTGTGCCCCCAGAGGCAGTTCGACGAGATGAACACGAACTTGGCCACGCCCGAGGCCACGGCCTGCTCGACGAGCACCTCGGTTCCGTCGACGTTCGACTTCCACAGGAAGTCGTCGTCGTCCACGGCATGGGCCAGCATGGCGGCGCAGTGGAACACGGTTTGGAAGTCATGCTCGGCGAACAGCTTCTCGACCAGAGCGGTGTCGCGTATGTCGCCATGGACGGAGGTGAGCTGGGGATGGGTCAACAGGTCGGGCTGGAGATCGATGTTCACGCAGTCGAACCCGTCGGCCAACAACCTCCGCTTGAGGATGTCGCCGAAGAAGCCGGAGCCGCCAGTGACCAGGGCTGTGGGCATGGGCCCCGACGCTACCTCAGCGTGGTAGGCGCCGGAGCCGGGGCACGGCGCTAGCCTCGGGCAAGCAGACAGGTCCTGCGGCGGCGTCGAACGCACACCGACAACGGCGCCCGCAGCCTGGTGTGCAACGGCCACGCACCTGAGCGGCGTGCCACGCCGCCTGAGGTGGTGTGGCGGCGATGCTTGAGCGGCACCGACGAGGCGGCACCACAAGGAGCGAAGAGCGAACGTGGCAGAGGTGACCGAGCAGACCGATCTCCAGGTGGCGGCCGAACCGGCCACCGTCAATGGCCCCGCTTCCAACGGACACGACGGTGACACCACCGCCGGCCATGAGACCTCCCTCACCCGACGGGCGCCACGCCTGCCACGTGAGGCGGCCCGCGACATCGTCGCCCTCGGCGGTCTCATGGTCCTGGCGGGCTTCCTGTGGGGCCGCGGCCGGGGCGTGTGGTTCTGGATCGACGAGGGCATCGCCGTCGGTATCGCCTCACTGCCGCTGGCCGACATCCCGGCCAGCCTGCGCCTCGACGGTGCACCACCGCTGTACTACGTGCTGCTCAACGTGTGGATGTCGGCCTTCGGTACCAGCGAGGCGGCGACACACACGCTGTCGTTGCTCTTCGCCGTTCTGGTGCTGCCGGCCGCCCTGTGGGCGGGATGGAGCCTCTTCGGGCGACGAGCGGGATGGTTCTGCGCGGCTCTCGCCGCCTTGAACCCCTACCTCGCCTACTACGCCAACGAGACCCGGATGTACAGCCTGGTCGTGCTCCTGGTCGTGCTCAGCACGGCCACGTTCATCCACGCCTTCGTGTACGGCCGCCGGCGTTACCTGCCCGCCTTCGTCGTGGCGCTGACCCTGCTGGCCTACACCCACAGCTGGGGGTTGCTGTTCGGGATGGGCGCAGGGGTGGCCGCGGCGGTCTGCGCTCTGGCCGGTCCGGACCGCCGACGGTCGGTGATCGATGCCGTGCTGGCGTTCGGGGCGGTGGCCGTGCTGTATCTGCCATGGGTGCCGACGCTGCTCTACCAGCTCGCCCACGACCCGAACCCCTGGGCGCGACGGCCGACGCTGATCCAGATACGCGACGACGTCGTGTTCAGCTTCGGAGGGTTCGAGGCGATGGTGGCGGTGGGTGTGGGGGCGTTCGCCGCGCTGGTCGCCATCCTCAAGCGCCCCTCGAGTCGCACCGCCCTGGCCGTGGCTTGCATGCTGGCCATTCCGGCCGTGGTCCTCGCCGGGGGGTGGCTGAGCAAGGTGTGGGCCTACCGCTACCTCGGTGTCGTCGTCGCTCTCCTCCTGTTGGTCTTCGGGCTCGGCCTTGCCCGAGGGGGCAGCCTGGCCACGGGCATGCTGGTCCTCACCGCCGTGCTCACCGCTCCCATCGGGGTGAAGGTCCCGCCCTACCAGAAGAGCAACGCCCGCGAGGTCGCGGAGGCGGCGGCGCCCGAGCTCGGCCAGGGTGACCTCGTGGTCTCTCCCGACTACAGCCAGATACCACTCCTGTCGTACTACCTGCCGTCCGGGCCGACCTACGCGGGGGCGCACGGCACGGTCGACGATGTGCGGGTGACCGACTGGCGCAACAGCCTCGAGAGGATGCGCCAGAGCGACCCCTCCGCTTCCCTGCCTCCGATCATCGACCAGCTCGAGGTCGGTGCCAACGTGCTGCTGATGTGCCCTCAGCTCGAGTCCGGCCCGGAGCTGGTGGAGTTCCACGACCTCGTCCGCCAGTACTGCAAGGAGACCCAGGCCGTCCTCCGCAACGACGCCAGGCTCGCCCTGCAGCTCTCCGTCGAGGCGCCCGAAGGCATCACCCACACGCCGTTCGACGGCGACCTCTACGTGAAGGAGTCCGACGGACCCGGAAGCTCGGCGGGCTGACGCTCCTGTGCGCCCGGAGGAGGGGCCCGGATCCGACGACCAGCGTCGAGCGGTCCCTCCCGGCGCCGAGGACGGTCGCCAGCCCTGGCGATGGCGGGAAGACGGAGCTTCGCTCGCCGGCCTTTTGGTCGTCCTCACGCTGTTGTGGGGTCGTGCCCGGGACACGTGGTACTGGATCGACGAGGCACTGTCCCTGGGCATCTCCTCACACCCGCTGACGGCGATGCCGGAGCTGTTGGCTCAGGACACATCACCGCCGCTCTACCACGTCCTGCTCCGTGGCTGGATCCTGGCCTTCGGGACCTCAGAGGCGTCCACCCACACCTTGTCGCTGCTGTTCGCCCTGGCCGTGGTCCCCGCCGCCCTGTGGGCGGGATGGAGCCTCTTCGACCGGCGAACGGGGTGGATGTGCGCGCTGTTGGCCGCGGTCAACCCGTTCCTCGCCACCTACGCCAACGAGACCCGCATGTACTCCCTGGTGGCGCTGCTGTCCGTGCTCGTCACCGCCACCTTCCTCCACGCCTTCGTGCTCCGCCACCGCCGGTTCCTGCCGGCCTTCGCCGTCCTGCTGACCCTTGCCGTGTACACGCACTACTGGGGCCTGCTGCTGGCGCTCGGAGCCGGTGCCGGGGTCCTGGTCTGTCTGGCGCTGCGCCCTGACCGACGCCAGGTGCTCGTCGACGCCGCACTCGCCTTCGGTGCCGTCGGCCTGCTCTTCGCTCCCTGGGTTCCGACGCTGCTGTTCCAGCGGGCACACAGCGCCATCGGATGGGCGCTGCCGCCGTCGGTGCAACTGGTGCGTGACGACCTGGTGGGGCTGATCGGCGGTCCGTTCGCCGCTGTGGCTCTGGCCCTCGGGGCAGGAACCGCCCTGGTCGCGGTGCTGCGACCACCGTGGAGCCGGCCCGCCTCGCTCGTGGCGGTGGCGGTGGTCATCGCTGCGGTCACCCTTGGCGCCGGCTTCGCCACGTCCCGATCCAGCTCCCAGTGGCATCTCCGCTACCTCGGCGTGGTCCTGGCGCCGACGCTGGTGGTCCTCGGAGTCGGCCTGGCCCGCGCCGGACACGTCGCCGTGGCCACGCTGGGAGTCGTCGCCCTGCTCTCGGGGCCGATCAACGTCGTGCGCCCCGACGTCAAGAGCGACGCCAAGGCCCTGGCCGAGCAGGCGACGCCGATGCTCGACGGCGGTGACCTGGTGTTCGCCCCCATCGGCGCCGTGCCGCTTTTGGCCCACTACCTGCCGGCGGGCCTGCGCTATGCCACGACCACCGGGCCTGTCGCCGACCCACTGGCGGCCGACTGGCGTGACGCGGTGGAGCGCCTTCGCGCCAGCCAGCCCGCCAGCACCCTCGAGCCCATGCTCGACCAGCTCGCCGCCGGCGCCCACGTCATGGTGTCGTGCCCGCTGGTCGACGAGTCGAGCCTGGGCGGGCTCCCCGAGTACATCCGACTGGAGATCACCCGCTGCCTCGAGGGCCAACGGTTGCTGTTGGAGCATCCCCAGCTGGAGGTCGTCGAGCTGCTCGAGCACCCGGTCGACGCCGGTCCGGTCGGAGCGCACGTGCTCAGGAAGACGGGCGCCACGACGGGATGACGGCTCCTCGGGGACCGGCCGGGTCCTCGCCGTGGATGCTGCGGTCTCAGGGCGGTGCCGGCCTGCCTGTCGCCTCCCTGCGCCTCTGCAGCCAGGTGACGGCGAGACCGGCCACGAGAAAGACCACGAGGGGATCGGAGTAGAGCCGGAAGCGATCGTTCTCCCCCACCTCGACGAGGTTGCTCACCGCCATCGTGTAGGCGACGCTCGACCACAGGAAACCGAGGACCACTTGGGACGGCCGAAAGCGCGGCGCCCGCCGTCCGAACCACAGCTCCGCAGCTCCACCGAGCACGGCGATCGCGTAGAGGGCCACCCAGGCCCACGCCGTGCGTGCCGGTCCCTGACGATACTGCTGGGCGACGTCGGGGAAGCCGGAGACCGGCTCGCCGCTGGCCACCACTCCCTGGAAGACGCGGTTGTAGAAGGAGTTGTATCCGGCGATCTGCTTGCGGTTGTGCTCCAGGGTGAAGAAGTCGCTCGGAGGACGGAAGAAGATCTCGAAGGCGGTCGACAGGCCCTGGACGTAGGCGTCCGGTCGACTTCGAAGCGTGTGCAGGGCATCGTCGAGGTAGGCGTTCGACACCGCCGCGTACTTGAGGTTGTTGAAGTTGATCCAGTACGCCCCGTCGGGGAACGTCTTCAACTCGTCGTCGAGCACGGGAACCCCTGTCACCGGAGCCGCTGGGACGACCTCGGCGTAGGCGGCAACCGGTGAGTACGGGGGAACCAGGGCCAGCGGTGACAGCTCGCCGCTCGCCACCATCGCCTGTCGCTCGTGCTCGGGCAGCTGGAACGTCGTGATCTTGGCCAAGCTGGCGCCGAGCGAGGTGCTCGACGTGAAGGTGCCGGCCACTCGCAGCGTGTTGGCGTAGACGGCGACGATCGCAACCAAGGGAACGGCCGCGACCACTGCGATGGGCTTCCAATCGGCGTGCCGGCGATGGAGAAGGAGCACCCCCGCCCACGCCAGGTACCAGATGAGCTGGAAGGTGCTCCTCGTCAGCACGAGGACCCCCAGCAGGCCGAGCACCACGACGACATCTCGCCGACGATGACCGTCCTCGTAGCGAAGGAGCGCCAGCACCGACAGGCACAACAACAGCGTGACGGGGTAGTCGTAGTGCGCCCAGTTCTCGAACAGGATGCTGGCCGGGCTCAGGGCGATGACGAGGGTGCCGGCGACGGCCACGGGAACCGCTACGCCGAGGCGTACCAGGATCGAGTAGGCGGCCAGGGCCAGCGCCAGGCCCATGGCCAGGTAGACGACCCGCAGCAACGGCTCCTCCCAGCCCTGAGGCGCGCGCAACACCAGCCCGATGAACAGGTTGAAGAGGGGCGGTTGCGCATGGAGATTGGCGAGGCTCCGCACCAGGTCGTCCCGTAGCTCGCTCAGCTCCAGGACCTGAAAGCCGGCCTGGAGAGGGCCGGCGTCGAACCTCACACCGGCCCTGATCGCAGCCAGCCTCGACAGCGCGAAGGCGGCACCCACGACGAGGGCTCCCCGGCGGTACGCCCCGCCCATGGGGCCTCGTGGGCGCTCCCGAGCATGCGCCTGCTCGGGTTCGGAGGCCACCTCGGGGGCTCGTTCCGACTGTTCCAGGAGGCCGACGGTAGCGTCTGGGGACCGCTCGGTCGGTGGCTCGCCCGTCTGACACATCCGAGCCCCGAGGCGAATGCGGGCTACGCTGTCGCCCGGTGCCGCTGGGTGCCTTACCGACGTCCCAGATGGGAGCTCCAACCATGCCGGTGCCCGAGACGTCGACGTTTTCCGGTGTGACGGTGATCCTGCCGGCGGTCACCGAGACCGACTCGATCGCCGAGACCGCCGACATCCTCAAGAAGACCAGCGACGCCGACATCGAGCAGGTGCTCGTGGTTGTCTGCGACAAGACCACCCCGGAGAGCATGGAGCGATGCGAGGACCTCCGCTCCTGGTTCGGCGATCGGGTGCAGATCCACCATCAACGCCTGCCCTTCCTCGGCGGTGCGATGCGGGAGGCCTTCGATCTGGCGACGGCCAGCCATGTGATCATGATGGCCACGGACCTCGAGACCGACCCGAACCTGGTCCCTGCATTTCTCGAGATCGCCAAAGAGCGCCCTGGCGTGGTGGTCACGGCTTCCCGCTGGGCCCGGGGCGGGGGGTTCTCCGGCTACGGCCGCGTGCGCGTCGTCGCAAACTGGGTCTTCCAGCGCCTGACCTCGCTGTTGTACCGGACCCCGCTGACCGACGCCACGTTCGGGTTCCGCTTGTTCCCGACCTCGCTCGTCCGATCGATCAAGTGGGAGGGGACCCGTCACGAGTTCCTGCTCGAGACGGTGCTGAAGCCGCTGCGCCTTGGTGTGGAGGTGGTGGAGATCCCGACGTTCTGGACCCCTCGGCCGGACGGGGAGTCGCAGAACTCTCTGTCGACACAGGCTCGCTACATCCGGACTCTGGTGACGAACCGCCTGGCGCCGGCGACGTCCTTCCTTCGGAACTGACCCGGGCGGCGCCGACCTCAGCGCCGTTGGCGCTCGTCGCGCCGTCACCTGCTTCCGGACCGTCATCGTGCAGAGCGAGCCGCCGAGCTCTCCCTCGGCGCCACTCCATGATCAACGTGGCCAGCAACATCAGCACCAAGGGGTCTGAGTAGAGCCGGAAACGATTGTTCTCGCCGACCTCGATGAGGTTGCTCACGAGGAAGACGTAGACGGTCGTGAACCAGAGGAAGCCGACGACGACGACCACGCCCCGCTGCGCTGCGGAGGGTCGACGGATCAGCGATCGCAGCAAGAAGACGGCGCCGCCGGCGACGGCCAGGACGTACGAGGCCACCACCGTCCATGCCGTGCGCGCCGGCCCGAGGCGATAGTTGTCCTCGCTGCCGGGGATGACCGCCTCGCCGCGACCTCCGGCCACCACCCCGAGGAGAGCCTTGTTGTAGAGCTGTTCGATCGGGGCGACCCGGGCGCGGTTCTCGGCCAGCGTGAAGAAGTCGCTGGTCGGTCGGAAGAACAGCTCGATGGCGGTCTTGACTCCGCCGACGTACACACCCGGGTGAGTTCGAATGACCTGCACGGCGTCGTGGAGGTAGCTCTGTGAGATCGCCAGGTACGCCAGGCTGTTGTGGTTCATGTCGAACACTTCGTTCGTCGGCGGGTTCTCGTAGGTGGCCTTCTCTGGCTCATCGAGCACCGGCACGCCCGTCCTCGGCGGTACCGGCACGAGGCCGTCGTAGCTGGCCAACGGGCTGAACGGCTCTACCAGCGAGACCGCCGAGAGACGACCCTCGTCGACCATCGTCTCCCGGAGCGCTTCAGGAAGCTGGAAGACGGTGATCCTGGCCAGGCTCCCACCCAGGCTGCTGCTCAGGGCGAACGTGCCGAACGCCGCCAGCCGCTGGAAGTGGAACCCGACCACGATGAGGACCGGGATGCTGACGGCGGCCAGGACCCGGCGCCGGTCGCCCGTTGCCATGACGACCAGGAGCGCCACGGCGGCGAGCAACCACGCCAGATGGAACAGGCTGCGAGTGAGCACGACCGCCCCCAGGGCGCACGCGAAGAGCGCTGCGTGGGAGGGACGGCGCTCGGCTGCGTATCGCTGCAGTGCCACCACGCTGAGCACGAGCAGAAGTACGACGAGATGGTCGTAGTGGAGCCAGCTCTCGTACAGGAACACGCCCGGGCTCCAGGAGAACAGCACGGTGCACACCACGGCCCACGAGGTCGCCACGCCCGCTCGTCGCAGGACGGCGTACAGACACAGTGCGATCCCGAGGCCCACGGCGAGATAGAACGCATGGAAGAGCGGCGTCTCCAGCTCACTGGGCGCTCGCAGGCCCAACCCCACGAACAGGTTGAACAGCGGAGGCTGGGCATGGAGGTTGAGGAGACTCTCGACGAGGTTGTCGCGCAGCTGTCCCCGGTCGAGCAGCTGCGCTGCGTCGTTGAGTGGCCGATTGTCGAACCGGAGCCGGGCGATGTTGGCCAGGGCCAGGCGCGACACCACGAACGAGGTGACGACCGCCAGCGCGCCCCAATGTCGACGAGCGAGCACCATCAGAGCCTCGGTGCGCGACGGCTCGGCGTGGTGCTCGAGTGGCGCTGGCTCAGACGACTCGACCGAGGTCGACGGCGCCGATTCCGGCGCCCTGAGGAGGGGGGCCTTCACCTCGTCTAGTGGGCGGTGCTCATCTTGCTCTGCATCTCGTCGTAGATCCAGCGATACGTCCGCTCGAGGCCGTCCTTGAGGGACACCGACGGCTCCCAGTCGAGGTACTTCCGGATCAGGGTGTTGTCGCTGTTGCGTCCTCGAACGCCGACGGGAGCGTCGAGGAGGTAGTTGCGCTTCACCCGGACGCCGGCGATCTCCTCGACGATGTCGACCAGCTGATTGATGGAGACCAGCTCCGAGCTGCCGAGATTGATCGGCTCGGTGATGTCGCTCTCCATGATCTTGGAGGTGCCTTCGATGCAGTCGGAGATGTACATGAAGCTCCGGGTCTGCTCACCGTCGCCCCAGACGTCGATCTGGCGATGGCCGGCCAACTGGGCCTCGATGATCTTGCGGCAGATCGCCGCCGGCGCCTTCTCCCGTCCGCCTTCGAAGGTTCCGTGCTCCCCGTAGACGTTGTGGTAGCGGGCGACGCGGGTGGTCAGCCCGAAGTCCTCGAGGAAGTGGCGACACATCCGTTCGCTGAAGAGCTTTTCCCACCCGTAGCCGTCCTCGGCCATCGCCGGGTAGGCGTCCTCCTCCTTCAGCGCCGTCAGGTCGATGGAGACCTGCTTGTCGGCGGCGTAGACACAGGCAGAGGAAGAGAAGAAGTAGCGGCCGACCCCCGCCTGCTGCGCGGCGATCAAGAGATTGGTGTTGATCAACACCGAGAGCATGCAGAGCGCCTTGTTGTTCTCGATGAACCCCATGCCCCCCATGTCGGCGGCAAGGTTGTAGATGGTGCTGGCGCCTTCGACGGTCGTCTCGCACGCCTCCCGCTCGCGCAGATCGAGCGATCGGTTGTCGACGTCGGCATGGACCTGGTACCACTCGGACAGCGGCTTGCGGTCGACTGCCCTGACCCGCCGCCCCTGGTCGAGCAGATGCGCGACGAGGTGTCCACCGATGAACCCTCCGCCACCGGTGACCACCGTGACATCGTCGTACATGACCGCCTCCTGGTTGTCGGGTAGCACGCGACCCTAGCCGTCGGCTTCCCGACCGCCGTTTCCTTCGTCGACAACGGACGAGAGGGCAGGGGCCACGGCGGCGAAGTGGCAGGCGCTGGGATGGCCGTGGCCGAAGCGGTCGACGAGGGCCGGCTCCTGCTCGGCGCAGACATCCCGGGCCTTCCAGCACCGGGTACGGAAGCGGCAGCCCGAGGGCGGATGGGCGGCGTCGGGTGCCTCCCCGCTCAGCACGATGCGGGGCCGACGCCGCTGGCGCGCGGGGTCGGGCACCGGCACCGCCGACAGCAGCGACTGGGTGTAGGGGTGGGTGGCTCGACCGTAGATGGCGTCGCGATCCCCGGTCTCCACGATCTTGCCCAGGTACATCACCGCCACCCGGTTGCACAGGTGGCGCACGATCGACAGGTCGTGGGCGATGAAGAGGTAGGCCACGCCGAGCTCGTCGCGCAGGTCGGCCAGGAGGTTGAGGATCTGCGCTCGGATCGACACGTCGAGCGACGACACCGGTTCGTCGAGCACGATCACCTGGGGCGCCAACGCCAACGCACGCGCTATGCCGATGCGCTGGCGTTGACCTCCCGAGAACTCGTGGGGAAAGCGTCGAGCATGGTCGGGGTCGAGGCCCACCAGCTCGAACAGCTCGGCGATCCTGCGGGGCCCGCCGGACGTCCGGTAGCGGCGATGGGCACGCAGGGGCTGGGCCACGATCTCGCCGGCGGTCATCCGGGGGTTGAGCGAGGCGAAGGGGTCCTGGAACACCATCTGCAGGTTGCGGCGCACGTGCACCAGCCGGCGGCCCCGCAGGTCGGTGATGTCCTCGCCCTTGAAGAAGATCCGGCCGGAGGTGGGGTCGATGAGGCGCACGGCGGTGCGAGCCAGGGTGGTCTTCCCGCACCCCGACTCGCCGACCAGGCCGAGCGCCTCTCCGGCGTGCACGGAGAGGCTCACCCCGTCGACGGCGCGCACGGGGGGGCCGCCGGTGCCGCCCGGGTACCAGGTCACCACGTCCACGAGCCTCAGAAGAGGCTCCGCGGCGGTCACGACGGGACGTCGACCTCGGCCTCGAGGCGAGTGCTGCCGGCCAGCTCGCCGGCGTAGTGGCAGGCGGTGACCCGCTCGGCCCCGTCGACCGGGCGCAGCTCCGGAACATCGTCCACGCAGCGATGGCGCCCGGCGCGCAGTGGGCATCGGGGATGGAAGGCGCAGCCCGGCGGCTTGGCCGCCAGGTTCGGCGGGGAGCCGACGATGGGCACGAGTCGCTCCCGCGCCACGTCGAGGCGGGGCAGGCTGGCCAGCAGCCCGGCGGTGTAGGGGTGGCGTGGCTGGGCGAAGAGCTCCGACACCTCGGCCGCCTCGACGATCCTGCCGGCGTACATCACGACGACGCGGTCGGCCATCTCGGCGATGACGCCGAGGTCGTGACTGATCACCACGATGGCGATGTGGTGCTCTCGTTGGATTCCCCGGAGCAGCTCGAGCACCTGGGCCTGGACGGTGACGTCGAGGGCCGTGGTCGGCTCGTCGGCGATCAACACCCGTGGCCGGTGGAGCACGGCCATGGCGATCATGGCCCGCTGGCGCATACCCCCCGACCACTCGTGGGGGTACGCCCGTGCGCGCCGGGAGGCGTCGGGCACACCGACCAGGTCGAGCGCTTCCACGGCCCGTGCCCGGGCGGCGACGGGGCCGAGCTCGGGCTCGTGTGCCCACACGGCCTCGACCACCTGGTCGAGCACCGGATAGGCCGGGTGCAGCGCCGTCATGGGGTCCTGGAAGACCATGGCGACCTCCTTGCCCCGGAGCCGGCGCAGCTCCCGGGCACCGATGGTCAGCAGGTCCCGCCCGCCGACCAGCACCTGTCCGCCCGTCACCTCACCCGGCGGCGTGGGCAGCAGCCCCAGCACCGCCAGCGCCGTGACGGTCTTGCCGCAGCCCGACTCGCCCACCACGCCGACGGTCTCGCCCGGCCCCACGTCGAAGCTCACGTCGTCGACGGCCACCACCGCTCCACCGGGGGCAGGGAAGCGAACAGAGAGGTGGCGGATCGACAGGGCGGCCCCCGCTGCGGTGGTCATCTCGACGTTCCCAGCAGATCGCTCAGAGCGTCGCTGACCAGGTTGAGGCCGAGCACGGCGGTGGCGATGGCCAGGCCGGGGAACAGCGACATCCACCAGGCCACCCGCAGGAAGCGCTGCGACTGGCTGGCCAGGTAGCCCCAGCTGACCACGTTGGGATCGCCCAGCCCGATGAAGCCCAGGCTCGCCTCGATGAGCAGCACCTGGGCGAGGACCAACCCGAGGAAGGCCGACACCGCCGGCAGGGCGTTGGGCAGGATCTCCCGGAGGACGAGCCGCGCCGGCGAGGCACCGGCCACCCTGGCGGCGTCGACGAAC
The DNA here is from genome assembly GCA_019348555.1 of Actinomycetota bacterium. GTDB lineage: Bacteria > Actinomycetota > Acidimicrobiia > Acidimicrobiales > CADCSY01 > JADDRA01. Next base: position 29,481 of record JAHWJH010000005.1, on the reverse strand, counting down.
TCCCGGTGCTTGAGAACCAGCACCTCGGCGCGCAGCACGCGCGCCAACAGGGGCCACGACGTGAGCCCGAGCACGACGATGAGCAGCGGAACGCTGGATCCGAAGATGGCGACGACCACCACGGCGAGGAAGAACCGGGGCAGTACCTGGAACAGCTCGGTCAGGCGCATGAGCACGTCGTCGGCCCAGCCGCCCCACCAGCTCGACAGGGTGCCGACGACCAACCCGATGGCCATCACCACCGCGCCGACCACCACGGCGACCACCAAGGAGGTCCGGGCGCCGACGACGACACCGCTGAGCAGGTCTCGACCCAGGGCGTCGGTTCCCATGGGATGGGCCAGCGAGGGGGCGGAGAGCGACGGGCCCACCACGGCGAAGGGGTCATGAGGGACCATGGCCGGCCCCACCACTCCCGTGACCACGAAGACGCCGGTCAGCACCAGGCCCACGACGCCGACGGGCCGCCGCACGAGCCGGCGCAGGACCCGCTGGTGGGCCACGCCGAGCGAGCCCTCCAGGCCGGTGGAGACGACGTCGCGGGCGGCCGGGACCAGGTCGGACGGCGGCGGAGACCGATGGGGAGGGGCGAGCGGCCCGTCGACGGTCACGCGAAGCGGACGCGTGGGTCGAGCCACCGGTAGACGAGGTCGGTGCCCACGTTGGCCACCACGACCAGCAGGGCGACGAGCAGGAAGATCCCGAGCACGACGGGGGTGTCGCGGGCCTGCAGCGAGCCCAGCAGCAACCGGCCGAGGCCGGGCCAGCCGAAGACGATCTCGGTCACGATCGCGCCCGACAGCAGATGCCCGGCTCGGCCACCGATGACGGTGACCACCGGGACGAGTGGACGGCGCAGGGCGTGTTTGACCAGCACCCGTCGCTCGGTGAGCCCCTTGCCGCGGGCAGTGCGGACGTGGTCGCTGGCCAGCTCGTCGAGGAGGCCGACACGCGTCAGGCGGAACACCGCCGCCACCTCCTGGGACGCCAGCACCAGCGCGGGGAGCACGAGGTGGTGGGCGACGTCGAGGGCGGCGGCCATCCCGGTGGCATCGCTACGGGCACTGGTCATTCCCTGGACCGGGAACCACCCCAACCCGGCGGCGAGGGTGAGGATGGCGAGCTGGCCGACCCAGAACACCGGTGCCGCGTACACCGCCAGGGTGGCGGCGGTGGCGACCCCGTCGCGTACCCCGTGGGGCCTCGACGCCGCCAGCGCTCCGAGCGCGATCCCCCCCAGGCTCGACAGGACCAGCGCCGAGACGCTCAGCAGCAGCGTCGCCGGGACCCGCTCGGCGATGATCGCCGCCACGGGACGACCCTGCAGGTAGGAGACCCCCAGGTCGGCTCGCACCACCCGGGAGACGTAGGTGGCGAGCTGCTGGGGAAGGGGCTCGTCGAGCCCGAACTTCTCCCGCATGAAGGCGTAGTACTCAGCGTCGCCGTTCTGTCCGGCGAGGGCCACCACGGGATCGCCGGGAGCGAGGTGGATGAGCAGGAACCCGATGACGAGGATCGCCCCCGCCGTCGGCACCACCTGCAGGAGGCGCCGGCCGACGTAGCCCGGGGTCACCGGTCACAGAACGCCGTCTCGGCGAAGTGGCCGGACACGCCGAAGCCCTGGCAGTCACTCCGGTAGGCGCGGGTGGAGACGGTCTCCACCAGCCAGACGTAGGGCAGGTCCTCGACGACGATCTCCTGGATGCGCTGGTAGACCGCCCGCCGCTCCTCGGGGTCGATGGTGGTGATGGCCTGGTCGAAGAGGCGGTCGACCTCGGGGTTGCGGTAGGCCGACGAGTTGGAGAACGGGACCGGTCCGATGTTGGCGGAGGTGAACATGCGCCGGACCCCCACGGCCGGGTCGGTGCCGTTGCAGTAGGAGATCACGTTGGTGTCGAAGTCACGGCGGGTGAAGACCGTCTCGGCGAACACCGGAGGCTCCAGCGTCTCGAGGGTGACGTCGATGCCGACCTCGGCGAGCTGCGAGCGGAAGAGCTCGCCGTACTGCGCGAAGGTGGGGAAGCTGAGGAAGTCGAAGGCCAGGGGAGTCCCGTCGGCGACGCCGGGAACACCCTGCGCCGTCCTGGTCGCACTGCCCTCCCGGACCCACCCGGCCCGGTCGAGCAGGGATGCGGCGAGCTCGGGGTCGTGGTCGGGCAGCCGGATCCCCTCCGCCCGGGCGACGGGGATGCCTCGGTGGATGGGCGCCCCGGCCACCGCACCCTGGCCGAACTCGACGCGCTCGAGGAACTGCTGGCGGTCGAGCGCAGAGGCGACGGCCTGGCGGACCTCGGGGACCTGGAAGATGGGCCGGTCGAGGTTGAAGCTGGACGTCATGATGCAGTTGGAGCCGCCAGGGTTGACGGCGGTCTCCAGGAACTCGACGTTCCCGCTCGCCTCCAGGCGTGGCAGGTCGGGTCCGGGGACATTGAAGATCCAGTCGACCTCTCCTTCCTCCAGGGCGATGATCTGGTTGGCGCGCTCGGGGATGACCCGGAGGATGACCTCGTCGAGATAGGGCAGTTCGGGGCGGAAGTAGTCGTCGTTGGCGGCGAGGACGACCTCCTGGCCTGGTGCGTAGGAGACGAACCGGAACGGTCCGGTCCCCACCGGGGCGGCGTTGGCCGGGTTCTGTTGAGGGTCGGTGCCGGCGTAGAGGTGCTCGGGGAGCATGGGGGCCTCGGTGACGTCGAGCTGTTGGAGGAACGGGGCGTAGGGCTGGTCGAAGCGGAACACCACGGTTCGGTCGTCCGGCACCTCGATGGATGCCAGGGCCGCGCCCACCGACGCCTTGGTGCGGGAGTGGAACTTGACCAGCACCTCCTCGAAGGAGTACTTGACGTCGGCCGAGGTGAACGGTTCCCCGTCGTGCCAGGTCACACCGTCGCGCAGGGTGAAGCGGTAGACGGCACCGCCGTCCTCGATCTGCCACGACTCCGCCAGCGCCGGAAGGGGCTCGAGGTTCGGGCCCAGGTCGACGAGGCCGTTGAACATGAGCTCCGACGCGGTGTGCACGGCGCCGCTGGTCGTGATGGCCGGGTTGAGCTGGCCGGGGTCGGCGTCGATCGCCGCCACCAACGTGCCGCCCTGGACCGGCTGCGCCGTGTCGACCGTCTGGTCGGTGGTGCCGCCGGGGGCGCCGGCGTCGGTACCGTCGCCACCCCCCGCACAGGCTCCCGCCACCAGTGACAGCGCGACCATGGCCACGATCGAACGCGGTTTCATCCCGGCACCTTCCGTTCGTGGGGCGCCTAGCCTCGGCGCCAACAGGGCCAGGATGCTACCGCTCGGGTCGGGTCCGTGCCGGTGGTATGCGCCTATCGAGCGAGGGCACACAGCGCCGGTGGCGGCGCGATGCGCGCTGGGCGCTGCGCCGCGCCTCAGGGCGGCCGGCCGGGTTCGGCCGTTGCGCACCGGCCTCCTAGGCTTCACGGCGTGAACTCGACCATCGCCGTCGTCGGCACCGGTTACGTCGGCCTGACCACCGGTGCCTATCTCGCCCACCTCGGCCACGTCGTGACCTGCGCCGACGTGGTGCCCGACAAGGTGGAACGTCTCAACCGGGGCGAGCTGCCCATCCTCGAGGCCGGGCTCGAGGAGTTGGTCCGCGAGGGCCTCGACGGCGGCCGGCTGTCGTTCGTGCTCGGAGCTCGCTCGGCGGTGGAGGAGGCGGAGTTCGTGTTCCTGTGCGTTCCCACTCCCCAGGGCGACGACGGCTCGGCGGATCTGACCTACGTGCGCGACGCCGCAACGGAGATCGGCCCACTCCTGCACCCCGAGTGCATCGTGATCAACAAGTCGACGGTTCCGGTGGGCTCCACCCGGGTGGTGGAGGAGGCCCTGGGGCGCGACGACGTGTTCGTCGTGTCCAACCCCGAGTTCCTGCGCGAGGGCTCGGCGGTGCACGACTGCCTCCACCCCGACCGCATCGTGATCGGCAGCGACGACCAGGCAGTCGCCATGCGGGTGGCCGAGCTGTTCGAGCGGCTCCGGGCGCCTCTGGTGATCACCGACCCGGCTTCGGCCGAGACCATCAAGTACGCCTCGAACGCCTTCCTCGCCACCAAGGTGAGCTTCGTGAACGCCCTCGCCAACGTGTGCGAGGCGGTGGGAGCCGACGTGCGCGAGGTCGTGCTCGGCATGGGCCACGACCGGCGCATCGGCTTCGAGTTCCTCAAGCCGGGACCAGGTTGGGGTGGGAGCTGCTTCCCCAAGGACACGCGGGCCATGGTGCGCATCGCCGAGGACGCCGGTTACGACTTCGGCCTCCTCAAGGGCGTCATCACCGTCAACGACGAGCAGTACGAGCGCATGGCCGACAAGGTCGAGCGGGTGCTGGGCGATCTCTTCGACGGCTGCCGGGTGGCGGCGTGGGGCCTCACGTTCAAGGCCCGCACCGACGATCTGCGCGACTCGCCGGCCATCCAGGTCATCCGCCGCCTGCAGGCACGAGGCGCCGACGTGCGTGCCTACGACCCGGCGGTGGCCGAGGCGGTGACCCCGCGCGGCGCCCACCTCGACGGCATTGCCACCTCCACCGACCCCTACGCCGTGTGCGAAGGCGCCGACGTGCTGATCGTGCTCACCGAGTGGGACGAGTTCCGCTGGCTCGACTTCGACAAGGTCGCCGGCCTCATGGCCGGTGCCCGCATCGTCGACACCCGCAACCTCCTCGACGCTGCCCTCCTCCGCCGGCAGGGCTTCACCTACGTGGGCGTGGGCCGCGACTGATGGCGGGTCGGCGGGTGGTGGTCACCGGAGGCGCCGGGTTCCTCGGATCCCATCTGTGCGAGGCCCTGTTGGAGCGGGGCGAGGAGGTGGTCGCCATCGACAACCTCTCGACCGGTCGCCTCGGCAACATCGAGCAGCTCTTCGGCACCGACGGCTTCACGTTCGTGCGCCACGACGTGAGCACCTACGTGTGGGTGCCGGGCCCGGTGCACGCCGTGTTGCACTTCGCCAGCCCGGCGTCGCCGAAGGACTATCTCGACCTGCCCATCCAGACCCTCAAGGTGGGAAGCCTCGGCACCCACAACACCCTCGGTCTGGCCAAGGACAAGGGCGCCCGGTACCTCCTGGCGTCGACCAGCGAGGTCTACGGCGACCCCCAGGTGCACCCCCAGCCCGAGACCTACTGGGGCCACGTCAACCCCGTCGGCCCGAGGGGCGTCTACGACGAGGCCAAGCGCTTCGCCGAGGCCATGACCATGGCGTACCACCGGGCCCACGGGGTCCAGGTCCGCATCGCCCGCATCTTCAACACCTACGGCCCCCGCCTGAGGGCCGACGACGGGCGGGTGGTGTCGACGCTGCTGGTCCAGGCGCTCCGGGGCACGCCACTCACCTGCTACGGCGACGGCAGCCAGACCCGCAGCTTCTGCTACGTCGACGACCAGGTGGCCGGGCTGCTGACGCTGCTCGACGGCGACCACGTCGGGCCCATCAACATCGGCAACCCGGTCGAGCACACCGTGGCCCAGCTCGCCGAGCTCGTGTGCGAGGTCACCGGATCGTCGTCGCCGGTGGTGTTCGAGCCACTGCCGGAGGACGACCCCACCCAGCGCCGCCCCGACATCACCCTCGCCCGCAACCTCCTGGGCTGGGAGCCGAAGGTCGACCTGGTCGAAGGCCTCGCCCGCACGGCAGCGTGGTTGGCCGCCTCGGGCGGAGCGTGAGCGGAGCCGACCACCACGTTCCCGCCAGCGGCTGCCCGGTGGCCGCGGTGGTCGTCAGCTACAACGTCCGCGACCTGCTTCTGACCTGCGTCGAGAGCCTGCGCCGGGAGGGCATCGACCACATCGTCGTCGTCGACAACGCCTCGGTCGACGGTTCCGCCGACGCCGCACGGGGACGGCCGGGCGTGGAGGTGGTCGCCCTGTCCCGCAACCTCGGCTTTGGCAGCGCCGCCAACGTGGGCGTGGCCCGCACCTCCACCCCCTACGTGGCGGTGATGAACCCCGACGTCGTGGTGGAGCCGGGTGCGACCGCCGCGCTGGTCGACGCCCTGGAGAACGACCCCGGCCTGGCTGTCGTGGGACCCCGGGTGCAGACTCCCGACGGCGCCCTCTACCCCTCGGTGCGCACCTTCCCCGACCTGGCCGACGCCGCCGGGCACGCCTTCTTGCACTTCGTGTGGCCGGCGAACCCGTTCAGCCGCCGCTACCGCATGCTCGACTGGGATCACGCCGTGGCCGCCGACGTCGACTGGGTCGCAGGCACCCACTTCCTCGTCCGGCGCCAGGCGTGGGACGCCGTCGGCGGCTTCGACGAGCGCTTCTTCATGTACCTGGAGGACGTCGATCTGTGCTGGCGCCTGCGCGGGGCAGGATGGAGGACGGGCTACCAGCCGGCGGCGGTGGTGGTGCACGCCATCGGTCGCTCGACCGACCAGACCCCCTACCGCATGATCGCCGCCCACCATCGCTCGCTGCTGCGCTACGCGGCCAAGACCAGCGCCGGACGGCAGCGCCTCTTGTTGCCGGTGATGGCCGTCGCCCTCGTGCTGCGCACGGGGCTGGCCTGGGCCCAGCGGGCCGCTCGGGGACGCCCTCACGCCGCCCCGTAGCAAAGCGGTCGACCTCCGCCGCTCCACGCCGGACCGGTAGGGTGACCCGCGCTATGGGACGGGCCTCATCCAACAAGAAGGTCGCACGGGCGGCGCGTGCCGCCGGGCGGCAGAGCTCGTCGCGCTCCAGCTTGGCGTGGCCGCTGGCCATGGCGGCGGTCGTCGCGCTGGGGGCGGTGTTGATCTTCGTCTCCCGCGGGGGCGAGAGGGCAGCGGCCGACCCTCCGGTGCTGGGCGACCACTGGCACGCAGCGGTGGGCATCTACGTGTGCGGGGATTTCCAGCCCAACCCCAACGACGCCAAGCAGGACGTCAGCGGCATCCACTCCCACGGCGACGGCCTGATGCACATCCATCCCTTCGGCACCCGCTACACCGGCGACGGGGCCAACCTCGCCGCGTTCGCCGACACCGTCGGCATGGAGATCACCGACGAGCGGCTGGTGCTGCCCGGCGGCCAGGCCCTGGCCAACGGCGACGACTGCGGTGGCGAGCCGGGCGTGGTCCAGGTCAAGGTGTGGGGCTCCAACGCCGAGCAGACGGGTTTCCTGCTGGACGGCGACTTCGGCGACTACGCCCCGAGCGACGGCAGCCTGGTCACCATCGCCTTCGCTCCCGAGGGCGCCGACATCCCCAAGCCGCCCTCCGCCGGCACCACGCCCGCCGACGTATGAGAGCCGTCGTCCTGGTCGGTGGGCTCGGCACGCGCCTGCGTCCGCTCACCCTGCGGACCCCCAAGCAGATGCTGCCGGTGGCCGGCAAGCCGATGATCGAGCACGTGTTGGCGCATCTCGCCGAGCACGGCGTCGAGGAGGTCGTGCTGTCGCTGGGCTACCGGCCGGATGCCTTCTCGAGGGCCTACCCCGATGCCACCTGCGCCGGCGTGCGCCTGGTCTACGCCGTGGAACCGGAGCCGCTCGACACCGCCGGGGCCATACGCTTCGCTGCCACCAACGCCGGCATCGACGAGCGCTTCGTGGTGGTCAACGGCGACGTGCTCAGCGACATCGACCTGTCGGACCTGGTCACGTTCCACGACGCCGCCGCCCAACGGTCGGCCGCCCAGGCCAGCATCCAGCTCGTCGGCGTCGAGGACCCTTCCGCCTACGGCGTGGTCAGCACCGATGCCGAGGGCCGGGTCTCGGCGTTCGTCGAGAAGCCGCCCGCGGGCCACGCTCCCGGCTCGGCCATCAACGCCGGCTACTACGTCCTCGAACCCGAGGTCCTCGAGCGCATCCCCGACGGCCGGCGGGTCAACATCGAACGGGAGACCTTCCCCTCCATGGTGGCCGACGGTGTGCTCCACGCCACGGTGGCCAAGGGATGGTGGATCGACGTCGGCACGCCGGAGCGCTACGTCCAGGCCACCCTCGACCTGCTCGACCGCGCCGTCGGCGATCCCACCGTTGCCGTCGCTCCGAGCGCCATGGTGGCGACCTCGGCCACCGTGACGCGCTCGGCCCTGGGCCCCGGATGTCGCATCGGGCGCAACGCCCGCGTCGAGGACTCGATCGTGTTCTCGCGAGCGGTGATCGGCAACGGCGCCACCGTCCGGCGATCGGTGATCGGTGCCTCGGCGGTCGTCGGCGATGCCGCCACCGTCACCGGGCTCTCGGTGATCGGCAACGACACCGAGGTGGCGGGTGGCACCTCGCTCGACGGGGCGGTCCTGCCCACGCCCGATACGTGGGCGACCTAGAGGCGTGAGGACCCTCGTCACCGGCGGGGCCGGTTTCATCGGCTCCACCCTGGTGGATCGGCTGCTCGCCGAGGGCCACGCCGTCGACGTGGTCGACGACCTCTCGAGTGGGTCGCTGGCCAATCTGGCCGACGCCCGCTCCGAGCGCGCCCACGAGCTGCGGGTGCACCAGCTCGACATCGTCTCGCCCGAGGTGGTCAAGGTCATCGAGCGCAGCAAGCCCGAGGTGGTGTTCCACCTCGCCGCTCAGGCCGACGTGCGGGTATCGGTGGCCCGCCCGGCGTTCGACGCCCAGGTCAACGTGGTCGGCAGCCTCAACGTGTTGGAGGGCGCCCGGGCCGCGGGAGCGCGCAAGGTCGTGTTCGCGTCGAGCGGCGGCACCATCTACGGCGATCCCGATCCCACCGACCTGCCCGTCACCGAGGCGCACCCCCAGCAGCCACTGTCGCCCTACGGCGTGGCCAAGAAGGCGGTGGGCGACTACCTGGTGGCCTACCGGTCCCTGCACGGCCTCGAGTTCACCGCCCTGGCCCTGGCCAACGTCTACGGCCCCCGCCAGGACCCCCACGGCGAGGCCGGCGTGGTGGCCATCTTCGCCGGCCGCCTCCTCGCCGGGGAGCCGTGCACGGTCTTCGGCGACGGCCTGCAGACCCGCGACTTCGTCTACGTCGACGATGTGGTCGACGCCTTCGTGCGCGCCGCCGACCGCGGCAGCGGGGTGCTGTGCAACATCGGCACCGCCGTCGAGACCTCGGTCCTGCACCTCTACGAGGTGATGGCCGCCGCCGCCGGACGCCCCGACGCCGCCCCCGTCCATGCCCCCGCCCGCCCCGGTGAGCTGGCCCGCTCGGCCCTCGATCCCGCCCGGGCCCGCATCCACCTCGGCTGGGCTCCCTGGACCACTCTCGAAGAGGGCACGGCGGCCGTCCTCCGCTACTTCGCCGACACGTAGCCGTTTTTCCTTCGCCACCGGCCAACCCCGAGGTTTTGTTCTTTCCGCCGGCCAACCCCGGCGCCGGAGGCGCCGCCCTGGCTGGCGGTCCGGGCGAGCGAAGCGAGCCCGAAGGGGTGTTCAGCGCGCAGGTCGGCCGGCTCTGCCGGCCGGCCGGAGCACGAACCACTCGTCGCCGAACCTCCGGTTCGGCGACGAAACTCACCAGAACAGGTTCTCGCCCGGAGGCCGGACGACCTCGGCGGCCACAGAGGAAGGGCGCAGCCAGGCGGGGTCGACGCCTCGCACCACCGCCACCGGCACGCCCGACGCCTTGCCCATGACCAGCTCGGCGGCCGAGGCCAGCTCGTCGGCGACGGCGACCTCCGTCACCTGCAGCGGTCGGCCGAGGCCGTCGGGGGTGCCCCGCAGGTCGACCACCGCCGCCACCCCGGCGCAGCCGATGGCCACGTCGGTCGACCCACGTCGCCACGGGCGCCCGAAGGTGTCCGACACCACCACCCCCACCTCGATGCCGAGGCGGGCCCGCAGGCCGTCGCGGATGCGCCGGGCCGAGCGGTCGGCGTCGAGCGGCAGCAGGGCCGCCCGGCCGGAGGCCACGTTCGACAGGTCGATCCCGGCGTTGGCGCACACGAAGCCGTGCGGGGTCTCGGTGATGAGCAGCTCGTCGCGCACGCGCAGCACCCGGAGCGACTGCTCCTCCACCAGGTGCCGCCGGGCGTGGGCATCGTGGGGGTCGAGCTCGACCAGGCGCCCCTCCGCCTTCGACACCACCTTCTGGGTGACCACGACCACGTCGCCGTCGGCCAGCGCCGGCCCCTCCCGGCCGACGGCGTCGACGATCGACGCCGCCAGCACGTCGCCCGGCGCCACCTCGCCCATGCCCTCGACAGCGAGGACCTCGAGGCGCCTCACGACCCGGCGAGCGTGAGCGCGGCCAGCGCCGCCGCCTCGGCCGGGCCGTGCATCACCGTGGGACCGACCACGCAGCGCACGCCTGCGGCCTCCACCTCGCCCGCCCGCCCGGCGTCGGCGTCGTCGATCACCAGCGTGGCCACCCAGGGGGCGTAGAGGCGCGCCACCCCCACCACCGACGGCTCGTGGCCCAGCTCGGCCAGGAGCCGGTCGGCCGGTCCCCGCAGCGCGGCGCCGGCCACGATGGGCGAGACGGCCACCACGTCGGCCCGTCGCTCGGCCAGCGCCTCGCCGATCCCGGGCACGGCCACGATCGGCGCGATCGACAGGATCGGGTTCGACGGCGCCACCACCACCCGGTCGGCCGTGGCGATGGCGTCGAGGACGCCGGCGGCGGGGCGGGCGTGCTCGACACCGGCGAAACGCACGGCCGACACCGCCACGGCGTGGCGGTACCGCACGAAGTACTCCTGGAAGCCGAGCTCGGGGCTCCCGTCGGCAGGCGTGAGCCGGGTCGACACCACGTCGGTGGTCATGGGCACCAGCCGGCAGCGCACGTCCCACGCCGCGCTCACCTCGGCGGTGACCTCGGCCAGGTCGGCACCTTCGGCGAGACGGGCGGTGCGGTAGAGGTGGGTGGCGAGGTCGTGGTCACCCAGGCGGAACCAGGTCGACCCCGCCGGCGAACCCTCGGGAGCCCGGCGCTCGTAGCGGGCCAGGGCAGTCATCGCCGACCACGTCTCACCGGCCAGACCCCAGCCCTGGTCGGGGTCCACCGCGCCAGCCAGCGTGTAGGTCACGGTGTCGAGGTCGGGGCAGACCCGCAGGCCGTGGAGCCACACGTCGTCGGCGGTGTTCACCACGGCCGTGACCGCCGCCGGGTCGACGACCTGCACCAGCCCGGCCAGGTAGCGGGCGGCGCCCACGCCCCCGGCGAGCACGGTGATCACCTGCGTCGGCTCACCCCGCGCCGGCGATGGCCTGGCGGTACACCGCCACCTGGCGCTCGGCGCAGCGCGCCCACGTGTGGGGGGCGGCCACCACCGGCCCGGCTTCCCGGCGCCTGGTCACCTCGGGCCCACCGGCGAGCAACGACTCCAGCGCCTCGGTGAGCTTCTCCTCGTCGTTGGGGGGTACGAGCACGGCGGCGTCGTCGACGATCTCCTCCATGGCCGACCCGCTGGTGGTCACCACCGCCGCACCGCAGGCCATCGCCTCCAGCGCCGGGAGGCCGAAGCCCTCCTCGAGCGAGGGGTAGGCCACCGCCGCCGCCCTGCGGTAGAGGGCGGGAAGGGTGGCGTCGTCGACGTAGCCGAGCTGGACCACCCGTGCGCCGAGCCCGCTGGAGGCCACGGCGGCGTCGACCTCTCGCCCGCCCCATCCGCGATGCCCGGCCAGCACCAGCTGGAGGTCGGGGAAGTCCGGCGCGAGCCGGGCCACGGCGCGGATCAGCGCCGGCACGTTCTTGCGGGGCTCGAGCGTCCCGGCGAACACGGCGAAGGGCATGCGCACGCCGAGGGCGGTGAGGCGTTGCTCGTCGTGGTCGTCCTCGGTCCCGAAGTGACGGTGGTCGACACCGTGGGGGATGACCACGACCGGAGCCCGTGGTTCGAGGACGACGTGGAGGCGGGCGGCGGTGTACTCGCTGACGCACACCAACACGTCGGCCCGCTGGGCGCTGGCCCGCATCATCCGCCGGAAGTACCCGACCTTGGCCCGCTCGTGCCACTCGGGATGGTCGAAGAAGGTGAGGTCGTGGAACGTCACCACCACCGGCCCGTCGGCCCGCAGGGGCATCGTGTAGTGAGGGCCGTGCCACAGCCCGCCGAGTCGCTCGGCCAGCGCGGGGGCCTGGGTCTGCTCCCACACCAGCCGGGCCGGCCGGCGGCCGGGGGCGACGGCATGGACCGCCGCTGCGGGAGCGACGGCCTCCCAGCGTCGAGCGTCGCCCACCGCCGCCACCAGGTCGAGGTCGACCTCGCCCCCGGCGGCCATGGCCTCGACCAGGCGCAGCACGTAGATCCCTGCCCCGGCCGGCTGCGCCGGGACCGACGACACGTCGACGGTGGCGTGGGTCCGCTCGGTCATCGATAGGCCTCGACGGCGGCGGCGTAGGCGCCGGCGTGGGCGGCGGCGCTGGCAGGCCAGGTGAACGCCACCGCCCGGGTCCGGCCGGCGGCGGCGTGCGTCGAGCGCAGGTCGTCGTCGCCGACGAGGCGCTCCAGGGCGCCGGCGAGAGCGTCGGCGTCGCCTGAAGGGACCACCACGCCGGCGTCGCCGACGAGCTCCGGCAGGCAGGCAGCGTCGGACACCACCACCGGGCATCCCCTGGCCATGGCCTCCACCACGGGAAGCCCGAAGCCCTCGTAGTGACTGGGTAGGGCGAGGACCACCGCGGCACCGTACAGCGCCTCGAGGGTGACGTCATCGACGCCGCCGAGTGCCACCACCCCGGGGGCGGCCAGCGGAGGCGCCGGGCCCCATCCCCGGGGGCCGGCCAGCACCAGGCCGAGGTCGGGGTGGGCGACGCGAAGGGCGGCGTGGGCCGCCAACAGCTCGGGCACGCCCTTGCGGGGCTCGATGGTGCCGACGAACAGCACGAACGGCGGCCGCACGCCACGCCGAGCCAGCAGCGCCGCCCCGGCCGCGGGATCGATGGCCGGGCCGAAGTGGGTCACACCGTGGGGGGCCACGTGCACGCGCTCGGCGTCGAACCCGGCGTGGACCAGCTCATGGCGGCCGAAGTCGCTCGGCACCACCACCGCGGCCGCCTCCCGCCGCGCCACGTCGAGGCCGCGACGGTGGAACGACGCCCCTCGGGGGGTCAGCAGCTCGGGGTGGTGGAGGAACACCAGGTCGTGCACGGTCACCACCAGCGGCCGGCGCCCCGGTGGGGGCACCGCCAGGCTGGGGGCGTGGAGGACCTGGCCGGGCACCCGCACCACCGGGCGGCGCAGCCGGTGCCAGGCCTCGTAGCGCGCCGGCCCCGCCGGTCGCCCGAGATCGACGTAGACGCCGTCGACGCCGGGGGGACGGGCACCGGTGGCGAAGCTCACCGGCGTCACGCCGGCTCCGGGCAGGGCCGCCACCAGCTGGACGACGTAGCGGCCGATGCCGCCGGGCACCGGCTGGAGCAACTGGCCCACGTGCACGGCGACGGTGCGGCCGGTCGCTTCGGAGCTCAGCGCACTAACCTCGGCCCCCGGGCGGGGCAGCGACGACAGAGGTGGCAATGGGCACCCACATCTCGGTGATCATGCCTGCCTACGACGAGGCCCCCAACCTGGCGGAGATCGTCCCCCGGACCGTGGCCGTGCTGGAAGGCGTGGGCACCACCTTCGAGGTGGTGGTGGTCGACGACGGCAGCACCGACGAGACCCGCTCGCTCCTGCGCCGTCTGTCCGACGCACACCCCGGCGTGCGCTCGCTGCGGCTCCGGCGCAACTGTGGCAAGTCGACCGCGCTCCAGGCCGGATTCGACCACACCGACGGCGAGGTGGTCGTGCTCATGGACGCCGACGGCCAGGACGATCCCGCAGAGATCCCCGCCCTGCTCGACGCCTTGGCGGCGGGGGCCGACCTGGTGACCGGGCGCCGGGTGGTACGCCACGACCGGATGGTCAAGCGCAACACCTCCAAGCTCTACAACCGGGTCACCGCCGGGGTGACGGGCGTGGCCGGGCGCGACTTCAACAGCGGGCTCAAGGCCATGACCCGGAGCGTCGCCGACGCCGTCGAGCTCTACGGCGAGCTGCACCGCTACGTGCCGGTGCTGGCCGCCTGGGCCGGCTTCACCGTCGCCGAGGTCGACGTCGCCCATCACGCCCGGCTCCACGGCACCTCGAAGTTCGACCGGTCCCGGTTCTGGCGGGGGTTCCTCGACCTGTTGACGGTCAAGTTCCTCACCACCTACACCGCCCGGCCCTTCCACCTCTTCGGCGGGATCGGGCTGCTCAGCGGGACGCTCGGCGCCGTGCTGCTGGCGTGGATGGGCGTGTCCAAGCTGGCCGGCAACGCCGTGGGTCAGCGCCCCGCCCTGCTCATCGGCGTGTTGCTGGTGGTGGTCGGCGTGCAGCTCATGTCGCTCGGCCTGCTCGCCGAGCTGGTCGTCCACTACCGCAGGCCCCGCAGCAGCGAGGTGCTGGTCGAGTAGGCCCCCGCCCCGCCCCCGCCGCGAGGGCGTCGGGCCGGAGGGGTGGCGGTAAGGTGCCGCCGGTGGAGCAGGTTGCCGTCGCCCCCGCTCCGTCTGGGCCCGAGGAGACCGCCGCCGAGCTGGCGCCGGCACCCACCCGGCCTCTCGCCCCCGCCGCCCCGACGCGGTCGCAGCGGCGCCCGCCGGTGCCCCGGGCGATGTGGGCGATCACCGCCCTGCACGTGCTGCTGTTGCTCTGCTACAGCGTGATCGTCCCGATCTTCCGGGCACCCGACGAGTACGCTCACGTCGACCTCGCCCGTCACCTGGCCCGCACCGGCGCCTACCCCGACTACGACGAGCTGTTCGTGTCGGCGCCCATCTTCGCCGCCCGCGACACCTCCCCCGCCTACGACGCCGGTGGCCGCCCGGTGGGCACCGCCGACGCCGTTCCCCCCGACGCCCGGCCCAGCTTCGAGGAGACCGGTCCCGACCGGCCCAGCGAGGCGGCCAACCAGATGCCCCAGCACCCGCCGCTGTACTACGGCGTGAGCGCGGCGCTGCTCAGCCTCGCCGACGCTGCCTTCCCCGGCTGGCCGTGGTCGTTCGACCGCACCGTCGGACTCCTCCGCCTCCTCGACGTCGCTCTGGTGGCAGGCCTGCCGGCGCTGGCGTGGGCCACCGCCCGGCGCCTCGGGTGCCCGATCCGCACGTCGCTCACCGCCGCCGTGCTGATGGTGGCCATTCCCCAGCTCACCCACATCGGCTCGGTCGTCACCAACGACGCCCTGCTGGTGGTGCTCTCGGCGGTGCTGTTCCTCCTCGCCGCCCGGATCGTGACCGGCGATCTCTCCCGGCGGACGGCGATCCTGACCGGGATCGTCATCGGCCTGGCCCTGCTCACCAAGGCCTTCGCCCTGGTCCTGGCCCCGTGGATCCTGGGGGCCTATCTGCTGTCGCCGGGGGCCCGGGACCGGCGCGACGTACGGGCGGGGAGGCTGGCGTGGGTGGCGGGACTCGGCACGGTCATCGGAGGCTGGTGGTGGGTCCGCAACGTGGTCGTGCACGGCAGCCTGCAGCCCGGCCTGCGCCTGCGCGACGCCGCCACCGAGACCGTGACGCCCGACGCCGGGTTCTTCCTCTCCAGCTTCGCCGACCGGCTCTTCGGCAGCTTCTGGGGCAACTTCGGGTGGTTCGAGGTGGCGCTGTCGGGTGTCGCCGTCGCCGTCGCCACCCTGGTGGTGGCAGGCGGGGTGACGGTGGCGTTCGTGCGCGGCCGGGTCGGCGCCGTGCGGGCCAGGCTCGCCTACTTCCTGTTCCCGGCCGCCGCCCTGCTGGTGGTGGTGGCGGTCAACTCCTACCGGGCCTACCTCAAGACGGGCACCCCGTTCGTGTCGCAGGGCCGCTACCTGTTCCCCGCCCTGGTCGGGCTGGTGATGGTGGCGGCGGTGGGCTTCGACCAGGTCACCAGCCGGCGCACGCCGGCGCTGCCACTGCTGGCGTTCGCCGGCGCGGTGGCCATGCAGGTGCTCGCCATCGGGGCGATCATGGGCCGGTACTGGATCGGAGGGGCGTCGCTCGAAGGTCTGCGCTCGATGCTGGCGTTCTCGCCCTGGCCCCCGGTCGCCGTCTTCGTCGTCGGCGTGGTCACCATCGGCGTCGCCGGTTGGGTGGCGCGCGAGCTCCTCCGGTGCTGGGGCGAAGAGCGGCGAGGCGCCACCGCCTCGCTGCGGTGACCGGCGCCGGCCGGCGCCGGCATCTCCTTCCCGACACGTCCGGCACCCTCCGCACCGTGGTGCGCGTCGCCTACCTGGGAGGCGTGGCCGTCGCCCTCGGCTGGCTGGCGTGGGACCAGCGCCACAGCGTCGCCCCGCTCCTCGACGGCGCCCGGTTCGCCCCGCTGGCCCTCGCCCTCGCCCTCGGCTTCGTGCAGCTGGGCCTCGGCTCGGGGCTATGGGTCCTGGCGCTGCGCTCGTTGGGTGACCCTGCGCCGTTCCCAGTGGTGCTCGATGCCACCGCCCGGTCGCTGCTGGCCCGCTACCTGCCCGGCAGCGTGTGGTACGCCGTCGGCCGTGGCGCCCTGCTGCGCCGCCACGGGGTGTCCACTCGGGCGCTGGCGGCGGTGTCGGTGCTGGAGATCGGCCTCAGCGTGGTCGTGGGCTTTCTGCTCGGCTCGGCGCTGCTGCTGGTCAGCAGCGGCCTCCCGCCGGGGGTGGGGTGGTTGGCTCTGGTCGGGCTGGGAGCGGCTGCGGTGACGTGCTCGCCACCGGTGGTCAACCGGGCCCTCGACGCCGTGGGCCGGCGGTGGGGGGGAGGCGGGCCCCGCCTCGGCTGGGCTGCCTTCGCCGGGCTCGTGGGGTGGTTGGCCCTGTTCTGGATCAGCTCGGCGGCGATGTTCGTGGCCTACGTCCGAGCGTTCCCGGCCGTGACCGCCGTCCTGCCCGGGGTGCTGGGCGTGGCCGGGGCGTTCCTGGTGACCAGGGTGCTCGGCATGCTCGCCGTGTTCGCCCCTCAGGGCCTCGGCGTGTTCGAAGTGGCCCTGGCCGCCCTCCTCGGCGCCGGAGCCGCCACCCAGGAAGTCGGAGCCGGCGTGGCCGAGCTGGTGGTGGTCGTCGCCGGCTTCCGGCTGCTCATCCTCGTGCGTGACGGGCTGGCCGTGGCCGTGGCCGAGGCCCGCCGCCGCTGACGCCGCCGCCCGCTGGGGCAGGGGCGGCTCAGGGTGGAGGTGAGGCCAGGCCGGCGTCGACCAGGGCACCGAGCTGGCGGGCCAGGAAGGAGGCCATCTGGTCACGCCTGACCGGCGACGACGGGGCGTAGGTGCGGAACCCGGTGCCGGCCACCACCCGCCGGCCCGACAGGGCGTCGATGGCGGGCTCGTGCGGGCTCCCCTTGTCGTCGTCGAAGGCGTCGGTGTCGGAGCTGATGCGCTGGCCGGTGGCCAGCTCCAGGGCGGCGTGCAGGAACGACGCCATCTGGTCGCGGCGCACCTCGACCTCGGGTCCGAAGCAGTCGGCCGGCGCCCCGCCCACGCCGCCCGAGACGACCCCGGCCCGGGCGAGGCGACGCACGGCATCGGCGTGGGGATGGTCGACAGGCAGCGCCAGCGCCGGATCGGACGGGCAGGCGAACTCGCCCTCGGCCACGCCGACCAGCGCGGGGTCGACGCGCTCGAGCGTCCGGACGATGAACGTCGCCATCTGCCCCCGCCGCACCCGCAGCTCGGGCCCGTAGCGATCGGGCGGCATGCCGTCGGGCCCGCCGGCGGTGACCCCGTACCACGCCAGGCAGTCGACGGCCCGGTGGTGGACGTTGGACGAGCCCACATCGACGAAGCCCCCTTCGGGCACCCGTCCCGACGGGCACGCCACGGCGGTGTCGATGGGCCGGTTGGCAGCGGGGCCAGACTCCCCGGCGGCCAGGTCGCGGATCGTGGACAGCCGCGCGTAGAGCTCGGTGCCGGGGCAGGCGGTGGCGTCGGCGTCGCGGTGGCCGGAGACGGCGGCGAAGCTCCTCGTCCCGCCGGCGACGGGCATGGAGGCGCGGCCCTCGGGGTTGACGCCGGCCAGCTTCAGCCGCCACCCCAGCAGCCGGCCCACGGCGCCGATCGAGGCCGACGTGGGCGTGGCCGTGGTGAACTCTCCGAGCACGGCCACGCCCACCGACGAGGTGTTGAACCCGACGGCGTGGGCGCCCACCACGTTGCGGGTCGTGCCGCCCGCCCGGCCCTCCCAGATGCCGCCGAAGCGGTCGACGAGGAAGTTGTAGCCCATGTCGTCCCAGCCGTTGACGTCCATGTGGTACGCCTGGATGCCGCGCAGCATGCCGGGCACGTCGGCGGCGGTGTAGTCGTTGGTGCTGACGGTGTGGTGCACGAAGGCCATCTTCAGCGTCGGAGCGACGGTCGGGGCCGACGTGGGCGTGCGCGCTGACCACGACGCCCGCGACGTGATGGCGGGCGCCTTCGAGGCGGTGCGGGGCGACGCCGCCAGCGTCACCTCGCCGGGCGCCGCGGCGGGCCGGTCACGCACCAGGTGCACGGCCACGTCGCCCACCCCCTCGGGCACGTCGACCTCGTAGCCGTCGGCGCCGTCGACCCACACCGGTGCGCTCACCACCCGGGCGACGGTGCCCTCGGGGGAACCAGGGTCGGGAGCGTCGCCGCCTTCGGTCTCGAGCTCGTGCCAGTCGCTCCACGTCCCGGCCTTGCGCACCCGCACCCGTGCCGGCGCTCTCGTCCCCGGGGCCCAGCTCACCCCCACCACGTCGAAGGGGGCCACGTCGACCCTCTGGGCGGCGACGTCGATGCCCTCGGCCACCTGGCGCCCGATGTCGGCATCCAGCGGTTGGCTCTCGGTGGCCGCCGAGCCGGAGGAGGCCACCGTGGACGGCGTCAGGGGCGTCGGTGGGGTGGGAGCCTCCACCAGGGCGGCGACCACGGCGACGACGACCACGGCCAGCACCGGCGAGCCCCAGCAGGGGCGCCGGCGCGGGCGGCTGTCGGGTCGGGAGGAGGGCATCGGCGACGCTCCGGTCGGGGGGGTCCGGGGGGTTCGGGGGGTTCGGGGGGTTCAGAGTGAAGCGGGCTCCACTTCGTGGGCGGGCTTGCTCACCCGCACCACCAGATCGGCCAGGAGACCGAGCACGAAGAGCTGGAAGGCAGCGAAGAAGATCAGCAGGGTGTTGGTGGCCAGCCTGAAGTCCTTGTCGACGGCGTCGTAGCCCAGCTTGAGCAGGCCGAGGCCGAAGAGCGCCCCGGCCAGGGGCAGGAACACCCGCAGCGGGTTGTACGAGAGCACCAGGCGCACGATCTGGGCCAGGTAGCGCTTGGTGTCGAGCCACCAGTGGAACTTCGAGGTGCCGGCCCGAGCCCGGTAGTCGATCGGCACGTAGCGCACCGAGTAGCCGTTGGCCAGGAAGGCCATGGTGATGGTCGTGACGCACGAGAACCCCGGTGGCAGGAGGTGCAGGTACTGCAGGGCCACGTTGCGCCGGAAGGCCCGGAAGCCCGAGTTCAGGTCGGGGATGGGCGTCTTGGTCAGGTAGCTGGCCAGGGCCCGGATGAGCCACTTGGCCGGCACCCGCAGGGCCTTGGCGGTGCCCTGCTCGGAGGTGCGGGCCCCCACCACCTGGTCGGCGCCGTCGAGCTCTTTGACCAGCAGGGCGATGTCGCCGTTGGGATAGGTCATGTCCGCGTCGGTCCACACGACCACCCGGCCCCGGGCCGCCCGGGTCCCCGCCTTGCGGGCCGACCCCGTCCCCCGGTTCTGGGCGAAGCGCAGCAGGCGGATCCCATCGATCTGGCCGAGCAACTCCGACGACCCGTCGGACGACCCGTCGTCGACCACCACGATCTCGTAGCTGTAGGGCGAGGCGTCGAGACCGGCTCGGATGCGGTCGATCTCGTCGCAGAGGTGTCCCTGCTCGTTGTAGACCGGCAGGACGACGCTGACGTCGAGCTCGGCCGCGGTGGGGTCACTGGTGGGCATGGCGATCGGGCGAAAGGTTACAACCGCACCGGGCCTCATCGGGCCACCGCTCCGGGCGGGTGGCCCGGGTGGGCACCCGTAGACTCCGGCGACCGTGACGTCCGCCACCGACGAGCGCCTGCAGGTGTTCCTCGGCACCAAGGCCCAGTACATCAAGACCGCCCCGCTGCTGCGGCTGATGGACGGTCGTGGCGTCGACTACCGGTTGATCGACTCGGGCCAGCACGCCCGCCTCACCGCCGGCTTGCGGGCGGAGCTCGGCGTGCGCACGCCCGACCACGTGCTCGGCGGCGACGCCGATGTGGAGTCGCTCCCTCAGGCGCTGGCCTGGGCGGCACGACTGGCCCTGCGCCTGGGCTCGCCGGCGCGCCTGCGCCGGGAGGTGTTCGGGGGCTCCGGCGGCATCTGCGTGGTGCACGGCGACACCCCCACCACGGCGCTGGCCACCCTCATGGCCTCCCGGGCCGGACTGCGGGTGGCCCACCTGGAGGCGGGGCTGCGGTCGCACCACCTGCTGCACCCCTTCCCCGAGGAGCTGATCCGTCTGGCCGTCATGCGCCGGGCCGACCTGCTCTTCGCCCCCGACGCCCAGGCCGTGGCCAACCTGGCCGCCATGGGGGTGCGGGGCCGGGTGGTGGCGGGCTCGGCCAACACGTCGGTCGACGCCGTGCGCTCGGCCCCGGGAGGCGACGGAAACGGCGACGACGGCCTCCCCGGCACGGGACCGGCGGTGGTCACCATGCACCGGGTGGAGAACCTGTACCAGCGTCCGGTGGTGCAGCGCCTGGTCGACGCCGTGGTCGAGCTCGTCGCCCGAGTGCCGGTGCGCTTCGTGGTGCACGGGCCCACGTGGGAGGCGCTCCGCCGGGGGGGCCACGAGCAACGGCTGCGCTCGGCCGGCGTCGAGCTGTCGTCGCTGGTGCCCCACCACGACTTCGTGGCCATGCTGCGCGCCGCACCGTTGGTGGTCACCGACGGCGGCAGCATCCAGGAGGAGTGCGCCCTGCTCGGCGTGCCGACCCTGGTGTGGCGCCGGCGCAGCGAGCGCTCCGACGGCGTGGGGGCCAACGTGGTGGTCTCCGGCCACGACCCCGCCGTGGAGCGGGCCTTCCTCGCCGATCCCGGGCCCTACCGCCGGAGCCCTTCGCTTCCGGCCTGCAGCCCCTCCGCCGACATCCTCGACGTGCTGGTGGCCGAGCTCGGCTAGGCACCGCGCCCTGCTGCGCCGGACCGCCCCCGTTACCGTGAGGCGATGGACCACCGGCGGGGCACCGCGATGCTCTTCGGCCTCGTCGCCGTCGTGCTGTGCGCCGGCGTGACCAGCGCGGTGAACCGGCACGGCAGCGCCGCCGGTCCGGAGCCGACGATCGCTCCGGCCTCCGCTGTTCCCTCACCATCCCGATGGTTCCTCGACCGCGGCTTCGAAGCGGTCGCGCCCGTGCCGTCGTCGTCCACCACGACGAGCACGCCGCCGCCGGCGGGCCCTGACGTGTCGGCCTACCGCGGCCTGGGCGCCTGGATGGACGCCTTCGACTACGCCCCCGCGTACCACCGCCCGCGGGAAGGGCCGCTGTTGGTGCCCGACGACATCGACGCCATGGCGGCGCGAGGGGTGGGCACCCTGTTCCTCCAGGCCGCCCGGCTCGACGACCGATCGCCCGAGGGCATCGTCGACCCGGCGCTCGTCGCCACGTTCCTGAAGCGGGCCCACGAGCGGGGGATGCACGTGGTGGGGTGGTACCTGCCCAAGTTCGCCGACGTGGAGGCCGACCTGGCCAACCTGCGGAGGATCCGCGATCTCGACGTCGACGGCCACCGCTTCGACGGCATCGCCGTCGACATCGAGTACCGCCGCGACGTGCCCGACCATGCCGAGCGGAACCGGCGCATGCTGGAGCTGTCCAGGCGCTTCCGTGAGGAGGCGCGCGGGCGCCCCCTCGGCGCCATCGTCTACCCCCCCGTGCTGTTCGAGGAGATCCGGCCCGACTTCTGGCCGGACTTCCCCTGGAAGGAGCTGGCACCGAGCTTCGACGTGTGGCTGCCGATGGCCTACTGGACCGAGATCGCGGCGGAGTCGAGCTACGGCGATGGCTACCGCTACACCGAGGCGGGCATCCGCCACCTGCTCGACAGCCTGGGTGATCCGTCGGCACTCGTCCACCCTGTCGGCGGTGTCGCCGACACGTCCACCGTCGACGACTACGAAGGCTTCGTCCGCGCCGTCGAGGAGACCGGCGCCCTCGGGTTCTCGATGTACGACTACCGCACCACGTCTCCGGCCGGCTGGCGGCTGCTGACAGCCCGGGGCCCCGACCCGGCCTGACGCGGCGCCGGGCTACGCCGGGACGGAGAGAGCCCGGGCCAGGGCCGCGCGGTTGGCCCGCTCCCGCCGCCGCAGCCGGGCGCGGGTCTCGGCCACCGCCTCGGTGGCGCAGTCCCCGCCCGCCGCTGCCCGCTCCACGGCGCCGGCCAGGCGGGACAGCCCATCCGGGCTCCAGTCGAGGGCGACGGCACCCGTGCCCACGTCGGCGACCAGCGACGCCACCTTGGGGGAGTAGCCGATGGCCACGCCCGGTCGGGCGCCGAGCACGGCGGCCACCAGGGCGTGGTAGCGCATGGCCACGACCACCCGGCCCCGGGCCACCTCGTCGACCACGCCGTCGACGTCGGGCCGGCACGTCGTGACCGGCGTGCGCATGCGGCCGGCCACCTGGTCGTGCAGCGGTCCGTCACGGTCGCCCTGGAGCGCCACGAAGCGCACCTCGAGCCCGGTGGCCACCGATGCGGCGTCGAGGGCCGATGCCGCCCCGGCCACGAACCACGCCGGGGCAGCGGGGCCGCCGCGCGCCACGGCGACGGGCAGGCGCCGCCGGCGTCGCCGCCACGGCCGCAGGGCCACGACGAGGTGGTCGTCGACCACCACGTCGGGGACGGGCAGCGACAGGGCCAGGTCGGCCGCCACCGTGACGCCGTTGATCCCCAGGCCCTCCAGCACCTCCGCCGACGTCGCGTCCCGGGTGGTGATGCCTCGCAGGGGGGCAAGCGTGATCCGGGTCAGCGCCGTGGCCAGGCGGGTGTCGAGGGGACCGGCACCGAGGCCGATGGCCGCCACCGGCGTACGCCCGGCCCTCGCCGCCCACACCCGGGACAGGTGGTAGGGGGTGTTCCAGGGGCTGGTCTGGTCCTGCACCAGGCCGCCGCCCCCGAACACGACCAGGTCGGCCCGGCGGGCGGCGCGCACCAGGCCGGCCACGTCGCCGGCAGCGACGGTGGCCACGCCGTGGGTCGCCCTGGTGGCCGCCGGGTCGACCGACACCGCCGTCACCACCGCCCCCAGCTCCTGCAGCTGCCGGCGCAGGCCCCGGAACACCAGCTCGTCGCCGAGGTTGGTCGAGCCCACCCACGCGGCCACGAGCACCCGCGGCTCACCCACGGCGTCGAGCGGGGCGTGGCCGGCCCCGCGTCGTCACAGGCCCTCCACCGCCAGGCGGTCCCAGCGCACGCCGGCGGCCCCGGTGCGCACCAGGATGCGGGGGCTGCGGGCGTCGAGCCACAGCCGGCGCAACTCGCCGGTGGGGGTGGCGCTCACGTAGCCGGCGTCGCGCAGGGCCGGCAGCACCGGCTCGACGTCGCGCCACAGCCGGGCGATCACGTCGGGGCGGTCCGCGAGGACGCTGATGGCGTAGTCCCACTTCATGTGGCCCGGGTGGAAGGTGACGGGGCGGGGCTCGAGCTCGGCGATGCGGCGGTCGCTCTTGCCGAGGACGTCGACGCCGGGGCGGTCGGCGAAGTAGATGGGGGCGCCGGCCCACACCACGGCCAGCGACGTTCCCGGTTCGGTGAGCTCGCCGAGCAGCACGCCGTAGCGCGACATGGCGGCGTCGGTGTTGACGCTGGCGGCGTTGTGCGTGGCCCAGTAGGCCAGCCCCGGCCCCGAGGCGGCGGCCAGCAGGGCGACGGTCCCGAAGGCGCCGGCGACCGCCGGGCCCAGCCGGCGCCGGCCCAGCAGCACAGCCGCCACCAGCAGCAAACCGGCGACGGTGAACGGAGCCACCGCCCGCACGGCGGTGGCGACGTCGCGCTGGAGCAGCGCTTCGGGGAAGGGGTCGGCCACGGCCACGGCGCCGAGGACGACGGCGGCCGCCACCAGGGCCCCGGCGCTGCGGGCCCCGAGCCGGGCGACGGTGGCCACTCCGGCGCCGGCGACGGGTACGAGGGCCACGGCGCCCAGCACCAGGAACCGGTTGGTGTAGCCCATCCACTCCCAGGCGTCGCCTCCGGTGGAGACGCTATAGGCGGCGTAGGCGACGAACAGTCCCCCGAGCAGGCTCGCCTTGCGCAGCATCGGCCGCCGCAGGCCGGCGACGGCCAGCAGCACGAGCGGCGCCAGGCTGGTCGAGACCTGGAGGCCCAGCCCGGCGACGCCACGCTCCAGGCGGGTGCCCAGCGCCACCCCGCCGATCTTCTGGGTGAAGGTGTTGGGCACCAGCTCGCCGTAGTAGGCGAGTCGGAACAGCTCCTGGCTGACCACGGCCACCGCCAGGGCGGCGACCACGACGACGACGGCGTGGCGGCGGTGCTCCCCACCGGCGGCGGCCAGCCACAGTCCGCACACCACCGTGGCCACGGCCACGTCGAGGCGGGTCCACACCCCGGCCACGACCACCACGGCGAGCAACCCCGAGAGCCGGGCCCGGCGGGCCGGGTCGGCGTCGGCGAGGCGGAGGGTCAGCAGGGCGGCGGCCAGCACCAGCACGGCGGCGAGGCCGGTCTCCATGCCCCGCAGCGTCCAGAACGCCAGTGGGTACAGCAGCGCCGCCGTCCACGTGGCCACGGCGGGGGCCACCGGTCCGGCGGGCACCAGCTCGGCGGCGATGCGCCCGGCCAGCAGCGCCCCGAGGGCGAGGAGCACCGCCCCGATGGCCATCACCGCCAGCGAGGTCGAGCGGTCGTCGGGCACCACCAGGTGCACCCCCGCCATCACCACCGTCCACAGCGGGTTGGTGATCCCCTCCACCGCCGGCTGGCCGGCGTTCCACACCAGGCCGTCGCCCCGGGCCAGGTTGCGGCCGTAGATCATGCCGATCATGGCGTCGTCGAACAGCGAGAAGGCCCGCCGGCCGAGCAGATCGAAGGCGCTGCGGGCGATGAAGGTGGCGGAGAAGACGAGGCCGGCGAGCACCCCGGCGATCACGACCGGGCGGCGCTCCACGAGGCGGCGAGGTTACCGGCGTCCACCCCCGGCGCCGTGGTCGCATCTACCCTGTCGACCTTGGTGCCCGTTGCGTCCCCACGTCGACCCGCACGGCCGCGCCGGCGGATGCGGCTCGTCACCCTTGCCGTGGTGGCGGCTCTGGTCCAGGCAGCGACGGGCTTGGCGGCCGTCCCCGCCGCCGGCGCCGTTCCCGCCGGGCCCGGCCCGCCGGTGGTGGTGCGGGGCGGGGGATGGGGCCACAGCGTCGGGATGAGCCAGTACGGCGCCTTCGCCCAGGCCCTGGCCGGGCGCGGGCACCACGACATCCTGCGGAGCTACTACCCCGGGGTCGACGTGGGCGCCGATGCCCGGGTCCCGGGCGAGATCAGGGTGGGCATGCTGGTCGACCAGGAGGCGATCCTGGTGCGCACCTCCAGCCGCAACGGCGCCGCCCCTTCCCGGCCGGTGTCGGTCGACCTCGGCGCCGGCGCCGTCGACGTCCCCTGGGGCGGCTCCGGTGGCCCGTTCGACTACGCCGTGCGCCGGGGCGGGCCCGGCTTCGTGCTGGTCGACGAGAACGGCGCCACCAAGGGCGAGGGCCCCGGGCCGGTGACGGTCCACTTCGAGCACGTCGAGGCCAACCCCACCCTGTTGCGCCTGCCCCAGTTGCTCGCCGCCGCCGACCGGGGCGCCTCCGAGGCGGCGCTCGCCACGGCCGGCAAGCGGGCGGCCACGTACCAGTGGGGCCGCCTCGAGGTCTCCGACATGGGAGGCAACCGCCTGCGGGCGGTGCTGGTGGTGCCCCTCGAGCGCTACCTGCGGGGGCTGGCCGAGATGCCGTCGGGCTGGCACGGCGAGGCGCTCCGGGCCCAGGCCGTCGCCGGGCGCACCTACGCCACCCGGCGGGTGGCCACCGTCGACGCCGGGGCTCAGCCCTGTGGCTGCCACCTGGGAGCGACGCCGCTCGACCAGCTCTACTCGGGGTGGTCCAAGGAGGGTGAGCCCACCTTCGGCCGGGCGTGGGTGGGGGCCGTCGACGGCACCGCCGGCGTGGTCGTGACCTCCAGGGGAGCGCTGGCCCAGACCGTCTACTCCTCGTCGCACGGGGGGCGCACCGAGAACAGCCAGGACAGCTGGGCGTTCTCCACCCCGTTCTCGTATCTGGCCAGCGTGGACGACCCGTGGTCGCTCGACCCGGCGGTGAAGAACCCGTTCGCCTCCTGGAGCGCCACCCTCGACAACCGGCGCTTCGCCGACGTGGTGGCGCCCGAGCTGGCCACGCTCACCGGCGTGCGGATCGTCGGTGACCGCACCGCCGGGGGCACCCCCCGCGAGCTGGAGATCTCCGGGGTCGACGGCGCCGGCAACCCCGTGAGGCGCCGCTACACCGGTGGGCCCAAGCCCAGTGCCGGCGCCAACCTCAAGCTGGCGCTGCTCGGAGAGCTGCGCTCGCAGCAGATCCGCTCCATCGGCTTCCCGCCCTTCGCCGACGACGACGGCTCGCTGCACGAGTACAACATCTGGGCCATCGCCGGCAAGGGCGTCACCTCGGGCTGCGGCGGGGCTGCCGAGCGGTACTGCCCCAACGACACGGTGACGCGGGGGCAGATGGCCACCTTCCTGGCCAAGGCCCTCGGGCTCCCCGTCGGTGGCAGCGGCAGCTTCGACGACACCGGCGGGTCGGTGCACCGCGGCGCCATCGCCGCCATCGCCGACAAGGGCATCACCACCGGATGCGGCGAGCGCCGGTTCTGCCCCGAAGACCCCGTGACCCGGGGCCAGATGGCCACCTTCCTGGCCAAGGCGTTCACCCTCCCACCCGGCGACGCCGGCGGCTTCACCGACGCCGGCTCCTCCGTGCACGCCGCCGGCATCGGCTCCGTGGCCAAGGCCGGCATCACCACCGGCTGCGCGGCCGACCGCTACTGTCCGGCCGAGCCTGTGCTCCGGGCGCAGATGGCCACGTTCCTGGCACGCGCTCTCGGTTTCGGCGCATAAGGGCGCTCGTTTCCTTGCCCCATCGTTGCAACGGTGCTTGAATCCCCGGACGCTCGTCCAGGGCCCATGTCTCCGCTCCTCGAAGGGACCGCTTCCATGACCCAGCTGTTCTCGCCCGGGGCGCGCGTCCGGCGCCTCGGGGGTGCCCTGGCTGCCGTCCTTGCCCTCGGCCTGCTCCCGCTGTCGGCGCCGGCGTCGGCGGCCGTGGTGCTGCAGGACTTCAAGAAGACCGCCTGCCCGGTCGCCACCCAGGGCACCCCGGAGGTCTCCGACGACACCACGGTGGTGCCCGAGGACGGCTTCACCGACGTGAACGGCTTCGGGACGCCGACCAACCCGGCCAACATCCACGAGTTCGCCATCGACTGCGTGGCCTGGTACAAGATCGCCGCCGGCACCGGCGGCAAGCAGTTCGGCCCCGATCGCAACGTCACCCGGGCCCAGATGGCCACGTTCATCGCCAACCTGATCGACTACGTGGCCAAGCGCACGCCGACGCCGACGGCAGGTATGCCCGACGGCCTCCGTGACCCTGCCACCTTCACCGTCAACGCCTTCCCGTGCGACGTGGCGCCCACCGACACCCACTACGCCAGCATCCAGCGTCTGGCCGACAGGATGATCGTCACCGGCTCGGGCTCGAACGCCAGCGGGAACTGCTTCGACCCCAACGGCCCGGTCAAGCGCGACCAGATGGCCACCTTCCTGAAGAACGCCTCCTCGGTGGTGGGCGAGGCCATCCCCGCCGCCACCGTCGACTTCTTCACCGACGACGGGGCCAGCAGCCACCACGACAACATCAACGCCGTCGCCGGCGCCGGCATCGCCGGCGGCTCCACCGCCACCACCTACAACCCCCGGGGCGACGTGCGCCGCGACCAGATGGCCGCCTTCCTGGCCCGTGCCCTCGAGCGGATGATGGCCTTCACCCAGGTCAAGCCTCCGCCAGACGCCGACGTCTCTGTGCCCGCCGACGTCAAGGCGGGCGTCGAGTTCACCGGCACGGTCCGCAGCGCCAACGGCACCATCGAGTCGGTCGCCGTGTCGGGATGCGGCATCGCACCTCCCCAGGTCACCAGCGCTCCGGTCCCCCCACCTCCCCCTGCTCCCACCGACCCTGCCGCGCCCCCGCCAGAGCCGCCTCCCGGGGTCAACGTGTTGGAGTTCAAGGCCACGGTCCCCGGCCAGCCGCCCGGGCCTTGCGAGCTCAGGGTCAAGACCACCATGAGGGCCGATGTCACCGGGGGCCTGCGCACCGCCACCGACATCAGGACGGTCAACGTCACCTGACGCCGGCGCGGCTGCCGGTGATTGCCCTGCCGGGGGCAGCGATGCCAGACTCGGCACTGGACCCTGCCTCCGCTCGGTCCTCCCACGCCATGAAAGGGACGACCCCATGACCCACACGCCTCCCTCCCGAACGCGGGCTCGCCGTCTGGGGAGCGTCCTCGCCGGGGCGCTCGCCCTTGGCGTCATCCCGCTGGCCAGCCCCGCCTGGGCGCTCGACCCGCCGCCGGCACGCAACATCGGTGAGCCGCCGGACAAGAGCGCCTGCCCGGTGTTCCCCGGCACGGGGGGCGCTTCCGCCACCACCCAGGTGCCCGAGGACGGCTTCACCGACGTCCCCATCAACAACCCGCACGAGTTCGCCATCGACTGCGTCGCCTGGTACAAGGTCACCTCAGGGAAGACGGCGACGAGCTACGACCCCATCGGCTCGGTCCAGCGCGACCAGATGGCCACCTTCATCGCCCAGATGATCGACTACGTCGCCGACAGGACCGCATCGACCACCGACGGTCTGAAGCCGGCTGGCACCACCAACCCCTTCCCGTGCGACCTGACCTCCAGCAACGTGCACTACGCCAACATCCAGCGCCTGGCCGCCGCGGGAGTGGTCAAGGGCTCGGGCACCAATGCCGCGGGCGCCGCCTGCTACGACCCGCGGGAGACGGTGTCCCGCGCCCAGATGGCCACCTTCCTGCTGGAGGCCAACCGGGTAGCGGGACTACCCATCCCCGCCGCCGCCTCCACCGAGGACTACTTCGTCGACGACGGCACGAGCCCCCACCAGGGGAGCATCAACGCCGTGGCCAAGGCGGGCCTGGCCCAGGGCGTGAGCAAGGCCGCCACCGGCAATCTCTACGGCCCCAACGGCGATGTCCGGCGCGACCAGATGGGCTCGTTCATCGCCCGCTCGCTCGACCGGTTGGTGGAGTCGAACCCCGACGGGCGGCCTCCCGTCGCCGGGCAGGACGTGGAGCCCAACCCGGTCAAGGCCGGTGGAACCCTCACCGTGACGTCCACCCCCGTGGAGCGGGGAACCATCAAGTCGATCACCGCCAGCGGTTGCGGCTCGCCCGCGGTGAACTCGACGGCTGCCAAGCCCGACGAGGTCATCCTCGCCATCCCGGCGAACCAGCCGGTGGGGAGTTGCACCGTCACCGTGGTGGTCAGGTTCACCGACGAACCCACCAAGTTCGGCGGCACCGGCCGCTCCGAGACCGACCTCGTGCCGGTCACCGTGGAGGCCGCGGTCT
>JAHWJH010000059.1 GCA_019348555.1 Actinomycetota bacterium | reverse complement strand
TGGGCGAAGAAGCAACCGCCGGGAAACACCCCTCGCTCGACGTAGGACAGGAACGCCTCGCAGAGGTGCTCGAGTTGTGTGAGCCCCTCGGGCGCGGCCAGGGCCGGCTCGAGGACCTCATGCTGGAAGACCTCGCGAGCGGCCGCGATCGTCTCCTGCTGTAGGCGCTGCTTGGAACCAAAGTGGGCGAACACCCCGCTCCTGCTCACGTCGAGCTCTCGGGCCAGCCGGCCGAAGCTCACCATGCCGAGGAAGTCGCGGGGGAACTGGCTGGAGATCAGCGCGTGCAGCGCCATGGCCACCTTCTTGGCGGCCAGGAAGTTGTCGCGCATGGCCATCGACAGCGATACGTCGAGCATCACGACGGTGGCGGCCCGGGTGGCTGCCTCGGTCTGCTCGACCTCGAAGTCGTCGGCCTGCAGCCGCACCGGGGTGCCGCCGCCGCCCCGCTGCAGCGCGTTGCGCACGGTGCGATGGATGTCGAGGTTGAACGGATCGCCGAACTCGTAGGGCTTCGACTCGTACGACCGCTCGTGGCCGAGACCCAGCCGGGCCACGCCGTGGCGGCCGAGGGCATCGCGCGACAGGCGCTCGAACAACTGGCGCAGGGCGTGGGTGCCGATGGCGCGGATGGCCCGGGGGGTGAGCTGCAGGCGGCCTTCCCGCTGCTCGAAGTACCCGGCTTCGGCCAGCATCTCCGCCACCTCGGCGAGTCGTTCGAGGCTGGTTGCGGCGTCGTCGCCCAGGAGCGTGCGGGCGCGGTCCACGTCGACCTCGGCCAGCGCACCGGGCGTGGCGGCGTTGCGCATCAGCTGCTCGAGCGCTTCGAGGTCGCCCAGCTCGCCGAGCACCTCGGCCGCCTCCCCCCAGCTGAGCGGGTCGGTGCCGCCGAAGTCGTACTCGCGCTCCCAACCGGCGTCGGGGAAGGCCTGGCGCAGGTTGGCGCCGAGCTGGTCCATCTGCCAGCGCAGGTCGATGTCGGCCAGCAGCTGGTCGGACAGGGCCTGGAGCTGCGCCCGCTGCTCGGGCGTCATCGAGTTGAGCATGGCCTGGGTGGCGGCCATGCGCCGAGCCATCAGCTCGAGCAGCTCGTCGAGGTCCTTGGGGTTCTCCGGGAAGAAGTCGCCGAAGCGGGACATGAACCCGGCGAAGTCGGGCTCCTCGCCGCGGGCCCGCTGCTCGAGCATGGTGTTCAGCTCGGCGAGCATGTCCTTGGTGCGGGCCAGCTCCTCCGGCGAGACGTTGCCCATGGCCCCGGCCATCTGGTCGAACCATGACTGGGCGATCTGGCGGCGCAGCTCCTCGACCAGGCCCTCGAAGCGCTCCCGGGCCTCGGGCGAGGCGAAGTCGTAGTCCGACAGCTGCCGCACCTGGCCGGCCAGGTCGGGGGGAAGGAGGTCGAGCTGCAGCCTGCGCTCGGCAGCGGCCTCGGCCACCACGTCGTGGCGGCGCTGGTCACCCGAGGCCCGGGCGGCCTCCTCCAAGGCGTCGATGCCGGCGCGCTCGAGGTCGAGGACCTCCCGCAGGCGCTCGGCGATGTCGGCGTAGACGCCCCCGAGGTCGTGGTGGTCCAGGCGCTCCCGGCGACGCTGCCGCAGGCGCTCGAGCAGCTCCCGCAGGCCCTGCACCTCCTGGCCGTTCCGGTCGCGGAAACCCGACTGGAGCAGACGGCGCAGGGCGGCGTTGGCGTCGCCGTGGTGCACCAGATCGTCGGCCAGCTCGGCCAGGACCGTCTCGGCGTCGAGGTCGAAGCCGGTCTGGGTGCCGTCCCAGCGGGAGTAGCGGGCCCGAGGGCTCACCGCCGCGAGCGGTAGACGGCGCGGCCGTCGGTGGCGACGTCCTTGTTGAGGCGCTTCGACAGGTGGAGCCCCTCGAGGAGGAACTCGACGGCCGATGCCACCGCCGCCGGGCTGTCGAGGGCACCGGCCAGGGCGGTCACCCCGGCCCGCAGCTCCGGCAGCGACGCCACCAGCTCGACGTAGCCCGACGACGGCAGCTCGTCGCCGGTGTGGACCACCCGGCCGTCGTCGAAGGCGGCCACCAGCCCGGCGATGGTGTCGGCCGGCACCCGCCGGCGGAACACGCTCAGCACGGCGGCGGAGAACAGCCCGGCCACCACCGCCTCGTCGCGGCCCTCGTCGAGCGTCTCGATCTCGATCTTGCCGGCGGTGGAGGCGACGAGGGCGTCGAGGTCGCTCACCCGGGGGACCACCTCGTCCTCGCCGAGTCGCAGCGCCCGGCGGGTGGCGTTGGCCACCATCGTCTCCCGGTTGGCCACGGTGAGGCGCACCGAGACTCCCGAGCGCTGATTGACGTGAGGGCTGGAGCGGGCCAGGTGCGACACCGTGGCCACCACCTCCGCAAGCTCGTCGGGCACGGTGACGGGACGGCGGCCGTCGAGGGCCGGTGGTCGGGCCTCCTGGTCGGCGATGGCCATCTCGGTGCCCACGTCGAGGGGGTAGTGGGTGCGGATCTGGGCGCCGAAGCGGTCCTTGAGCGGGGTGATGATCCGGCCGCGGTTGGTGTAGTCCTCGGGGTTGGCCGAGGCCACGAGCACCACGTCGAGGGGAAGGCGGACCTTGTAGCCCCGCACCTGCACATCGCGCTCCTCCAGCACGTTGAGCAGGCCGACCTGGATGCGCTCGGCCAGGTCGGGCAGCTCGTTGATGGCGAAGATGCCACGGTTGGTGCGGGGCACCAGACCGAAGTGCAGCGTCGACTCGTCGGCGAGGTACCGGCCCTCGGCCACCTTGATGGGGTCGACCTCGCCGATGAGGTCGGCGATGGAGGTGTCGGGTGTGGCCAGCTTCTCGCCGAAGCGACGGTCGCGGTGCACCCACTCGATGGGGGTGTCGTCGCCGTGGCGCGCCAGCAGGTCGCGGGCGTGGCGAGACACCGGGGCGAAGGGGTCGTCGTTGATCTCCGAGCCGGCGACGATGGGGAGCCACTCGTCGAGCAGGCCGACCAGGTTGCGGATCATGCGGGTCTTCCCCTGGCCCCGCTCGCCCAGGAAGATGACGTCGTGGCCGGCCAGCAGAGCGTTCTCCAGCTGCGGCAGCACGGTCTCGTCGTAGCCCAGCAGGCCGTCGAACAGCGGTCGGCCGGCTTCGATGCGGGCCATGGCGTTGCGGCGCAGCTCGTCCTTGACCGACGACGGCCTCCAGCCCGAGGTCCGCAGCTGGGCGAGGGTGGCGGCGGGCGGTGGCGGCACCGCTCCCACGGTAGCGCCGGTCCGTCCGGCGTCTCGGGCAGCGGACGGGGTAGCGTCCGGCGATGACGCGGCCCGAGGCGGTCGACCTGAGCGGCACCTGGCGGGTGGCGCCGTCGGATCCCGAGCTGCGGC
The DNA here is from genome assembly GCA_019348555.1 of Actinomycetota bacterium. Taxonomy (GTDB): domain Bacteria; phylum Actinomycetota; class Acidimicrobiia; order Acidimicrobiales; family CADCSY01; genus JADDRA01. The sequence continues at coordinate 10,864 of JAHWJH010000059.1, read as the reverse complement.
TGGCCTTCCCCACCGCCGAGCTCGACGACGACAGCTGGGAGGAGCTGGCCGTCCCCGGCCACTGGCGCTCGCATGCCGCCTTCGCCGACTCCCACGGTCCGCTCCTGTACCGGCGCCGGGTGGAGCTGGACCGCCCCGACGGCGACGACCGGACCTGGCTCGTCGTCGACGGGATCTTCTACCAGGGCGACGTGTGGCTCGACGGTCGCTACCTGGGCGACACCGAGGGCTACTTCGTCCCCCACACCTTCGAGGTCACCGACTGCGCCCGCGCCGCCAGCGAGCACCTGATCGGCGTCGAGGTGGCGTGCTCGCCGGAGTCGGACCTCGCCGCCAAGCGCAACCTCACCGGGGTGTTCCAGCACTGGAACTCCCTGGACCCCGACTGGAACCCCGGGGGCATCTGGCGCTCGCTTCGCTTCGAGCACACCGGCCCGGTGCGGGTGCGAAACCTGCGGGTGCTGTGCACCAGGGCTGATGCCCGGGAGGCGACGGTGACCCTCCGGGCCGAGCTCGACAGCGACACGATCCGTTCGGTGCACCTGCGCACGTCGCTGGGTGAGCTCGTCGAGGTGGGCGAGCACACCCTGGCCGAGGGCCCCAACTTCCTCGACTGGACCCTCGTCGTGGCACAGCCCGAGCTGTGGTGGCCCCACGCCCTCGGTGCCCAACCGATGCAGACCCTTCGGGTGGAGGTCGACGTCGACGGCCGTGCGAGTCACGCCGTCGAGCGCCGGATCGGCCTGCGGACGCTGCGCTGGGACGACTGGACGCTTTCGGTCAACGGCGAGCGGCTCTTCCTGAAGGGGGCGAACCAGGGCCCGACGCGCATGGCCCTGGGCGAAGCGACACCCGACGAGCTGCGGCGAGACGTCACCCTTGCCCGGGAGGCCGGCCTCGACCTGCTGCGCCTGCACGCTCACATCAGCCGACCGGAGCTCTACGAGGCCGCCGACGAGCAGGGCGTGCTGGTGTGGCAGGACCTGCCCCTGCAGTGGGGCTACGCCCACACGGTGCGGGGCAAGGCCGTCATCCAAGCCCGGGCTGCCGTCGACCTGCTCGGGCACCACCCCTCCATCGCCCTGTGGTGCGCCCACAACGAGTCGGTGGCCGTCGACGTCGACCTCGGCGGGGTGACGGGCGGGGCCGGCACGGCGCGCCAGCTCCTGCGCTTCGCCGCCAAGCAGGAGCTGCCGAACTGGAACCGCTCGGTGCTCGATCGGGCGCTGACCCAGACCCTCGAGGCGGCCGACCGCACCCGCCGGGTGATCCCGCACTCCGGCGCCCTCCCCCGGCCCGGTTCGGGCGGCACCGACACCCACCTCTACTTCGGGTGGTACTACGGCGACGAGCGCTCGCTGCCGGCGGCGCTGCGGGCCATGCCCCGACTGGCCCGCTTCGTCAGCGAGTTCGGGGCCCAGGCCGTGCCCGACGACGCAGGGTTCTGCGAGCCCGAACGCTGGCCCGAGCTCGACTGGGCCCGGCTCGGCCGTTCCCACAACCTGCAGAAGGCCCGCTTCGATCGCTACGTGCCCCCCGGCGACCACGCCACCTTCGACGCCTGGCGCGACGCCACCCAGGCCTACCAGGCCACCGTGGTCAAGCACCACGTCGAGACCCTGCGCCGGCTCAAGTACCGACCCACCGGCGGGTTCTGCGTGTTCGCCTTCGGCGACGGCCACCCCGGTGTGACCTGGGCGCTGCTCGACCACCGTCGCGTGCCCAAGGCGGCCTTCTCGGCGCTGGTCGAGGCCTGCCGCCCGGTGATCGTCGTGGCCGAGCGACCCCCCGCCCGGCTCCGGCCAGGCGCCTGCGTGGCCCTCGACGTGCACGTGGTGAGCGACCTGCGGTCCACCTTGTCGGACGTCGAGCTGGCGGCGCGCCTGTCGTGGACCGGAGGCGAGCACCGCTGGCGCTTCGGTGGCGAGGTCCCCGCCGACGACTGCGTCCGGGTCGCCACCCTGTCGTGGGAGGCCCCTCCCGACCCCGGACCCGTGGTCCTCGAGCTGAGCCTCACCGCCGGCGACATCCACGCCACCAACCGCTACGAGTCGATCGTCACCGGCTGACCGACCCGGCGGCTGCGGCCTGCCGTACTCGGCGAGGCCAGACCTGCCCCCACCGTTCGACCGACGAGCAGGTCCGTCCGCCCGGCCGGACCGTCCGAGCCGCCTCCACCGCCGCGTGGATGGAACACTGGGGCGGTGCAGGTGCACCACCATCGCTACGACGCCGTCATCGTCGGCGCCGGCGGCGCGGGGCTTCGGGCCGCCATCGAGGTGGCCGGGACCTGCCGGGCGGCGGTGCTGAGCAAGCTCCACCCCACCCGCTCCCACACCGGGGCCGCCCAGGGGGGGATGTGCGCGGCGCTGGCCAACGTCGAGCAGGACTCCGCCGAATGGCACACCTTCGACACCGTCAAGGGCGGCGACTACCTGGTCGACCAGGCCGCCGCCCGCATCATGTGCGCCGAGGCCGTCGACGCCGTCATCGAGCTGGAGCACTACGGGCTGCCCTTCAACCGGACCGCCGACGGCCGCATCGACCAGCGCCGCTTCGGCGGCCATACCCGCAACCACGGCGAGGCACCGGTGCGCCGGGCCTGCTACTCCGCCGACCGCACCGGCCACATGATCCTCCAGACGCTCTACCAGCAGTGCGTGAAGCGGGGTGTCACCTTCTTCGACGAGCTCATGGCCCTCGACGTGGTGCTCACCGACGGCCGGGTGGCCGGCGTGGTGGCCTACGAGCTGGCCACCGGCGACCTCCACGTCTTCGCCACCAAGGGCCTCCTCTTCGCCACCGGTGGCTTCGGCAAGATGTTCAAGGTCACCTCCAACGCCCACGCCCTCACCGGCGACGGCCCGGGGCTGCTGTTCCGGCGGGGCATCCCGCTGCAGGACATGGAGTTCTTCCAGTTCCACCCCACCGGCATCTACAAGCTCGGGATCCTGCTGTCCGAGGCCGCCCGGGGCGAGGGGGGCGTGTTGCGCAACACCGACGGCGAGCGGTTCATGGAGCGCTACGCCCCGACGGTGAAGGACCTGGCGCCGCGCGACATGGTGTCCAGGGCGATGCTCACCGAGATCCGGGAAGGCCGGGGGCTGGGCCCGGACCGGGACTTCCTCCACCTCGACCTCACCCACCTCCCGCCCGAGCAGATCGACGCCAAGCTCCCCGACATCGCCGACTTCGTGCGCACCTACCAGGGCCTGGAGCCCAAGTCGGACCTGATCCCGATCCAACCCACCGCCCACTACGCCATGGGGGGGATCCCCACCAACATCGACGCCGAGGTGGTGATCGACGCCGCCGGCACCACCATCCCCGGCCTCTATGCTGCCGGCGAGTGCGCCTGCGTCTCGGTGCACGGCGCCAACCGCCTCGGAACGAACTCCCTGCTCGACATCGTGGTCTTCGGGCGCCGAGGCGGCCGGGCCATGGCCGACTTCGTCTCCGAGGCCCCGCCTCCCGAGCTGCCGCCCGACGCCCAAGGCGAGGTACGGCGCCGGATCGAGGCCCTGTTGGCCTCGCCGGGAGGCGAACGGGTCGCCGTCGTCCGCCAGCAGCTGCAGGAGCAGATGATGCTGGAGGCGTCGGTGTTCCGCACCGAGGAGAGCCTGGCCAAGGCCCGCGGCCACCTCCACGAGCTCCGCGGACGGTACGGCGACGTGGCCATCGACGACAAGGGAGCGGTGTTCAACTACGACCTCACCGAGGGACTCGAGCTCGGCTACCTGCTCGACCTGGCCGAGGCCCTGGTGGTGTCGGCCCGTGCCCGCACCGAGAGCCGGGGCGCCCACTTCCGCGACGACCACCCCACCCGCGACGACGCCACCTGGATGCGCCACACGCTCGCTTCCCGGCACCCCGACGGGTCGGTGCGGTTGTCGTACAAGCCGGTCGACGGCGGGCTCTACCAGCCCATGGAGCGCAAGTACTGACCGACAAGGCTCGGTGCCGCCAACGGCGGCCCGTCCTCCGGCCGGCAGGAAGCTCGCTGCGCTCGGTTCCCCATCCGGCAGAATTGGCCCGGTGCCCCCCGAAACGCTGACCGTCACCCTCCGGGTGAAGCGCTACGACCCCGAGGTCGACCGCAAGCCGCGCTGGCAGGTGTTCAGCGTCGAGGGCATGGAGCCCACCGACCGGGTGCTCGACGTGCTCCACCAGGCCAAGTGGTACCAGGACGGGTCGCTCACCTTTCGGCGATCCTGCGCCCACGGGGTGTGCGGCTCCGACGCCATGGTGATCAACGGGGCCAACGGCCTCGCCTGTCAGGTGCTGCTGCGTACCGCCGGCACCGACATCACCGTCGAGGCCATCCGCGGGCTGCCCGTGGTCAAGGACCTGGTGGTCGACATGCAACCGTTCTTCGCCCAGTACCGCTCGGTGCTGCCGTGGCTGGTGGCCGATGACGACCCCGGCTACACCGAGCGCCGCCAGAGCCCCGAGGAGCGGGAGCGCTTCGACGACACCACCAAGTGCATCCTGTGCGCCGCCTGCACCACGTCGTGCCCGGTGTTCTGGAGCAACGGCAGCTACGTCGGGCCCGCCGCCATCGTCCAGGCCCACCGCTTCATCTACGACTCCCGTGACCGGGGCACGCCCGAGCGCCTCGAGGTGCTGGGCGACCGTTCCGGCGTGTGGCGGTGCCGCACGGCGTTCAACTGCACCAATGCCTGCCCCCGCGGCATCAAGGTCACCGAGGCGATCCAGGAGGTGAAGCGGACAATCTTCTCAGAACGCGTTTGACGGTCAGCGTTCGGGGAAGAAAGTTTCGGTTTTGGCTGACAGGGCGGCTCAGCCCTGCCACAATCCCGACCGAGCGACGAACCGCCGTTTTTCCCACTCTCCGTCACTCACGGACCACTGGATGGTAGGGAAAGGCGGAGTTGGCGATGGCACGAACCTGCCCGTCCTGGGCGCGCCTGGCGACAGCCGGGGCGATGGGAACCACGGACGTGGCGCTGCCCGGGGAGTCCCCGTTGGTGGCGTCGCTGGCGAGGACCAACCGGGCGCTGGCGGCGGCGGGGATCGTGATGGCTTCGGCCACCCTGTCGACCCTGGGCCTGGTTGCCCTGACCGAGGTGGCGGGAAGCCGGACCGCCGTCCTCGAGCGCGGCGGCGTGGCGGCGGTGCTCGACGTGGGGGACCCGGTGGCGCTGTTTCCCCCTGGCCCCACCCAGGGCAGCGACGGGGAGCCCGACGACAAGGAGGGGCCACCTCCTCCGCCGGCGGGCGACGACGGCGAGCATCGCTTGTACCGCGTGGAGACGCCGGGCCGCACAGGACCGGGGACGACCAACGAGCCGGCCGCCCCGGTTCCCGGCGACGCCCTCGACGGTCTGCGACTCAGCCGGGTGGGCGCCATCACCCAGGCGGCGATCGTTCCCGACCCCGTGGTGCCGAACGACTCCGGCGCCCTGCCTCTCGGCAAAGGGATGTGGCTGTACGTGCCCGAGGAGATCGAGGGAGGCAGCGTCGACGCGCTGGTGGCCCGGGCCCGCAAGGTCGGCCTCACCCACGTGTACGTGCGCACCGGGTCCTCACGCCAGGGCTTCTACGCCCAGGGCTACATGGACGAGCTGCTGCCCAAGGCACACGCCGCCGGCATCCGGGTCTACGGCTGGGACTTCCCCTACCTCGACGACGTCGACGCCGACGTGGCCCGCTCGCTGGCGGCCATCTCCTACACCACGCCGAGCGGCGACCGCATCGACGGCTTCGCCGCCGACATCGAGACGCCCTCCGAGGGCACCAACCTGACCGCCGACGGGGCGGCGGCCTTCGGCGAGCGCCTCCGGGCCGCCGTCGGCCCCACCTACCCGTTGGTGGCGGTGGTGCCGCGCCCCTCGCCCAAGCGCCAGAGCGACTATCCCTACGCCGCCATCATCCCGCCCTATGACGCCGTGGCCCCGATGACCTACTGGCTCAACCGCCAGCCCGACAGCGACGTGACCAACGACGTGGGCTTCCTGTCGCAGTTCGGCAAGCCGGTGATCCCCATCGGGCAGGCCTACGACGGGGCACCGGAGGGCGGCCGCCCCGGCCCGCCGCCGCCCGAGGAGATCGAGCGCTTCCTCGCCGCCGCCCGCCAGGTGGGCGCGGCCGGTGCCTCGTTCTGGTCGTGGCAGCACGCCAGCGACGCCATCTGGGACACCATCGAGGCCGCACCGGAGTTCCGCTGGGAGGCCAAGGGCCCGGCGGAGCTGGGCAGCGACCAGGTACGGGCCCTGCAGGTGCAGCTCACCAAGCTGGGCCACCCCGTCTCCGCCAGTGGGACCTGGGACGACCTCACCGCCGACGCCCTGCGTGCCTACCAGGCCCGGGCCCGGCTACCCCAGAGCGGTGTGCTCGACGGCGAGACCCTCTCGGTCCTGCTGGCGCCCTTCAACCCTCCCCTGCCGCTCGGCTGACGGACCGGCTTCCACGATGTGGAGGCGCTGTCGCCCCAGGCGCAGCAACCCCCGGTCGCCGCACGAGCAGCGCCAGGACACCTCGATGCCCCCGGAGACGTGGCGGAGGGCCTCGATGCCGTCGGCTGCCAGGAGCACCACGCAGCCGTGACCCGGGCAGAACACGTCCAGCACGTCAGCCTCCAAGGGTCCAATTGCCGGCCAGAGTGGACCGGCCGGTCCAGCCTGAGCCACCATGGCGCCGATGTCGATAGCCAATCCTGCACAACTGGCCCTCGACGGCGCCGACGTGCGAGCGCTTCTGGGGAATTGGCCCGTGGGCGATGGGCCGCTGCACCGGCTGCTGTCCAGCGGCTTGCGGGCGCTCGCCGACCAAGGCCGCGTCGCGCCCGGCACCCGCCTGCCACCCGAGCGGGCGCTGGCCGAAGCCCTCCGGGTCAGCCGCACCACGGTGGCGGCCGCCTACGCCGCCCTCAAGGACGAGGGGGTCCTCGCCGCACGCCAGGGCAGCGGGACCTACGTGGCGCCGCCGGGCGGGCCACGTCGGGGCGACGACGCCGTCGTCGGCGCCCTGGCCCGCAACCAGCTGTTCGCCGCGTTGGAACCCGGCCAGCCCGGCACGCTCGACCTGGCGACGGCCATCCTCCCCGCTGCGCGCTGCGTGGTCGGCGCCCTTCCCGGTGCCGACGAGGTGCGCTCGGCGTGCAGGTCCACGGGCTACCTGCCCTCTGGCTCCGAGCAGTTGCGGAGCGCCATCGCCGAGCGCTACTGCGCCCAGGGCCTGTCCACCAACGCCGACCAGGTGCTGGTGACGTCCGGCGCCCAGCAAGCCATCAGCCTGGTGGCGTCGCTCTACCTCCGTCCCGGTGACCCCGTGGTCGTCGACCAACCGACCTTCCCCGGGGCCCTCGACGTCTTCCGGGCGTGCGGAGCGCGGCTGTTGTCGATGCCGGTCGACGGCGGCGGCGCACGGGTCGACGTGCTCGAACGCCTGGTACGCCGCAGCGCCCCACACCTCGTCTACCTGGTCGCCACCCATCACAACCCGATGGGATCGGTGCTGACCGCCGCTCGACGGGAGCGCCTGGCGGCGGTGGCCGCCGGCGGCCAGATCCCCGTCGTCGACGACACGGCGCTCACCGACCTCGACCACGGCCACGGCGACGTCCCGCCTCCGGTGGCCGCCTTCGACCCCGACGCCCCGGTCATCACCATCGGGTCGATGAGCAAGCTGTTCTGGGGCGGGCTGCGCATCGGCTGGGTGCGGGCCGCCGAGCCGGTGATCACCCGCCTGCGCCGGCTCAAGACGATCGCCGACCTCGGCAGCCCCCTCCTGGAGCAGGCGTGGTCCGAGCGCCTCTTCCACCACGTCGAGGAGGCCCGCGCCGAGCGCCAGGCCCAGCTCCCCCATCGGCTTCGCGTGCTCGAGACCGCCCTCGCCGACCTCGAGCCGTCGTGGCGTTGGGACCGGCCTGCGGGCGGCGTGGCGTTGTGGGTGCAAATCCCCGGCGACGCCCGGGCGCTGGCGGCGTCGGCCCTCCGCCACGGGGTCAGGGTGGTCCCCGGCCCCCAGTTCTGTGCCGACGAAGGATGCGCCGACCACCTCCGGATCACCTTCACCCAGGACCCCGAGGTGCTGGTGGAGGGGGTCCGCCGGCTGGCTCGGGCCTGGGAGGATCAGGCGTCGGTCCTGGACGGCGGGGTCAGCCCGGTGGTCGTGTGAGGCCGACGGGACGGTTCCAGTCGGTCCAGCCCAGGCCGGTTCGGCCGTCGCCGGCGGTGGCCACGCACAGCGACCGGGCGAGCTGCGACGTCCGCCCGCCCGGGCCGTCGATGCGCACGGGGGCGTGGTGGACGGGCCGCAGGCTCACCTCGAGGCCGGGACCGACGCCGACGGTGGTCGGACGGGGCAGGGCGCCGGGACCACCGTCACCGAACGCGCCGTTGGCCTGGGCGTGCCAGGTGGTGGCGTCGTCGAAGCGGCCGCTGGTCGAGCACCACGGTCGATCCCACCGGTCGCCCGCTCCCCAGGCGTGGCTGCGAGCACCCCAGCCGTCGACCGGAATCGTCTGGTCCTCGACCAGCACCTCTCCGTGCACCTCGCACGGCAGGTGGTAGCCCTGCCCGGGAGCGAGCACCGCCGCCGGGCCGGTGGTCTCCCACTCGAGGTCGAAGCCCAGGGCGCTGCGATCCCCACGGCACGAACGCCATGCCTCGGAGGGGTCGTCGAGCTCGACGCCGAATGCCTCCAGGCCGACCGTCCAGTGCTCCATCGGCGTCTCCAGCTCGGCGACGGCCCACAAGCCCTCGGCCCGCAGGTCGAGGCCGCGGCCGCTGGGAGGGGCCACCTCCTGGTCGACCACGCTCAGCAACGGCCGCCTCCGCCCCACCAGCGCCGCCCAGCACCACGCCACGCCGGCATCGGGGCGCAGGGTGATCCGCAGGTAACCGCCGAGCCGGGCGTCGTCAGTGTGGAAGGTGAAGTCCCACGACTCCTCCCAGTCGGCAACGCCGCCGGGCGGGGGGTGGCGGCCCTCGTCGGCAGCACCACGAGCGGCCACGGCGGCAGGGTAGCGAGCAGGCGGCGGGCGGCGCTGGCTGCGAGGATGCGGCAGTGCCCCGCTTCCTGAGCGCCGAGTGGATCGACGCAGCAGCGCAGGCGGCGGCCGCCAGCGGCGAGCTGGCGAAGGCCACCGCCCAGGTGCAGCTGGTGATCCAACAGATCGTCACCGGCACCCCGGGCGGCGAGGTCGGCTACGTGGTGGCCTTCGACCGGGGCCGGACCGAGATCCGGGCGGGCAAGGACCCCGCCGCCGACGTCACCTTCTGCACCGACTGGGACACGGCGGTGGGCGTGGCCACCGGGGCGACCAGCGCCCAGGACGCGTTCACCACCGGTCGCCTCCAGGTGCGCGGCGACGTCGGCGCCCTGTTGCGCCACGCCGCGTCGTTGACCGGGCTCGACACCGTGTTCGCCGAGGTCCAGGCCTCGACCACGTACTGACCGGGCGGCTACTCGAAGCTCATCTTCGGGTTGGTGACGACCCAGATGCCTGCGACCGCCAGCACCAGGAACCCGATGCCGACCCACCCGAGGATGATCCCGGCCAGGGCGAAGCCCCGGCCCGACTCGCCCCGCTGGTCGATCTGACGCTTGGCGACATAGCCGAGGACCAGGCCGAGGATGGAGCCGGCCCACCACAGCCACAGGGCGCTCAGCACCGTCGACGCCACCGCCAGGCCGTTGAGGGGCCCCTGCGGTCGGAGGTGCTGGCGAGGCGGGCGCCACTCGCTCTGGGGGGTGGTCATGGGAGCCTCCTGGTTCGACGGGTATTTCGTGGTGTTCCACACCGTAGCCGAGCCTTCCGATTGCTGCTCAAGGCCCATCACCGCCGTCCCGATAGTGGTCCTGGAAGCCGGCAGGACCGCCTGCCGACCGGACCGACGAGGGGCCGATGACCACGGTACGGAAGCGCAGCGGAGGCACTGCCGTGCGGGCGCCTCGGGGGGAACGTCGCCTGGACGACGAGCGGGGGGTGGCGCTGGTCGAGTTCTCGCTCGTGGTGGTCATGCTCTGCGTGCTGCTCTACGGCATCGTCGCCTTCGGCATGACCATGGCCCTTCGCCAGAGCATGGGCCAGGCCACGGGCGAGGCGGTGCGCGCCGCCATCGTCTTCCCCGGGACCGACGCCGAGAAGATCGCCGAGGCGCAGAACATCGCCCTCGACACCACCGACGGGCTGGGGAAGCCGGGCTTCAGCGACATCGAGGCCGCCATCGCCGGCTGCACGACCGGCGGCGGCGACTGCATCACCGTCACCTACGTCTACCGCTACGGCGAGCCCGGCGCAGCCATCATCCCGCCGCTGCCCGGCCTCGGGCTCTTGCTGCCGAACACCCTGACGGCCACCGCCACCGGCCAGATCGTCCCCGGGCCATGACCGACCTCGGGTCACCTGTCGCCCGCCGGGCCAGCGGCGAGCGCGGCGCCGTGCTGATCTTCGCCGCCCTCGGCCTTGTCATCGGGATCCTGTCCGCCGCCCTGGCCATCGACGTGGGCTCGGTCATCTGGCGCAAGCGCGACCTGCAGGTGGTGGTCGACCTCGCCGCCGGCGACGCCGCCCAGGCCCTGGCCGCCCTGCCCTCGTTCAACCAGACCGACGCCCAGCTGTTGGCCGAGAACAGCGCCGACCGCAACGACTTCGACTTCGCCGCGGCCGGCAACAGCCTGATGGCGGAGCTGGGCACCTTCGACGCCACCCTCGATCCTGCCTTCGTCCCCGTGCTGGACCCCGCCTTGGCCGACGCCGTGCGGGTCACCGCTCGCCGCCAGGTCGGCTTCAACTTCGTGCCCGGCAGCAACACCGTGACCGTCGACGCCGTGGCGTCCTTCGGGGGGGACGCCAAGGCGCGGTTCTCCATCGGCTCGAAGCTGGCGTCGCTCGACA
>JAHWJH010000058.1 GCA_019348555.1 Actinomycetota bacterium | reverse complement strand
CAGAGCGATCCCCGCCAGCAGGAGATCGGAGCAGGCCTTGAACAGCCGTGCCCCCCCGCTCAGTCGGGGCTCCTCCACGTGCAACAGGGGCAGGCCGGCGACGGGCCGGATGGCGATGCGAGGCCCGGCCACGTCGGTGACCGAGGGGGCCACGATGAGGTCGATGCCACTGCCTTCCAGCTCCCAGGCGAGGGTCCGCAGGCGTCCGGGGGGAAGGGCTCCCTCGCCGGCCACGGCCAGCACGTCGGCCTGGCTCGCCTTGAGCGCGGCCATGACGTCGTCCGGAGAGCCCAGGACGGGCACGTCCACCTCGTCCACCCGGAGCACCTCGACCGGGCCGGGGATGCAGGCGCCCACCACCGTGAAACCCGCGTGCACGGCTCGGCGGAGGTGGCGGGTGAGGTCGCTGGCCGCCTCGATCGTGCCCACCGCCAGCACCCGGCGCAGCGCGTGGCCGTGCTCTCGCCGGGAATGCAACCACTTGCGGGCCCGGAAGCGGCCCAGCAGGGTGAAGGCGGTGGCCAGCGGGATGGCCGTCCCCACGAAGCCGCGGGCGACGTCGACCCGCGCCCCGTAGAACAGGATCGCCACCAGCGCGACGAAGCGCAGGGCGACAGTGAGGACTCGCCGGTACTCCTCGGCTCCGATGCCCACCACGCGTCGCTCGTAGCCGCCGCTCAAGACGGTGATGGCCAACCACAGCGGGACCGCCAACACCGCGACGAGGGCATAGGGAAGCGAGGTCACCGGCACCTCCTCGGTCCCGGTGAAGCCGAACCGCAACACGTAGGCGATCCCGCTGGCGAGCGCCACCGCCACCGCGTCGACGACGACCAGGCCGAGGACGTAGCGGTGCTCCCAGGTCGGCCGTTCGGCGACGTCAGCTCGGCTCTGGTGCTGGTCGACGGTCGGCGCCGTGGGTTGCAGTCGTGAGGTCATCGCCCCACCCGTTCCTCCATTAACCTGGCGCCGCCATACCGCGGTGAAGGGTAGGGCTCATCGCGCAGCATCCGCCGCACGCCGGTCACTTCCCATTGACGGGGAGGCTTCCCGATCATGACGCCGCCTCCACCACGAGGGAACTCGCTGGGTCACCATCTCCGACCGACTTGACGGCCGAGGTCCTGCTCCCCGCGGCTGTGCTCGGTCTACTGCTCGCAAAACTGGCAGCGTCCGACGCCTACATAGGTGTGCCCCATCGCCAGTCGGCACGCCTCGCTGCCGGGCTGTGCTGCACACCAAACAAGGCTGCCACCTGGCACAGAGCCAATCACGTCCTCCTATGGTTTGCATGTGACCTCGCCCGGCGACGACAGGCAAAAGCGTTCGCAAGCGACGCATGGGCGTGGAGGGTCGGGAAGATCGAATGAGGGTGCCGGGCCCGACAGACGGTCTCCAAAGCTGCGAGTGGTCTACCTCGACCATTGCGCCGAGCTCTCCGGAGGCGAGTTGGCGCTGGCCCGCCTGCTGCCGGCGCTGGAGCACGCAGTCGAGGCACGAGTGATTCTGGCCGAGGACGGTCCCTTGGTGGCCCGGCTCGAGGAGGACGGCGTTGCCACAGAGGTGCTACCCATGGCCGAAGCGGCACGAGGACTTCGGCGGAACCGGGTGCGCCTCGCCCACTTCCCCGCAGCCAGCGCCCTCCACACGGCCGTCTACGTCGGCCGCCTGACCCGCCGTCTGCGCTGCCTGCGACCCGATCTCGTGCACACCAATTCCTTGAAGGCGGGTATCTACGGCTCGATCGCGGCCCGCCTGGCCGGCGTTCCGGCGGTGTGGCATCTCCATGACCGCGTGTCCGATGACTACCTCCCTCGACCGGCGGTGACGTTGGTGCGCGCCTTGGCCACTCACCTTCCGGCGTCGGTCATCGCCAACTCCCACTCGACGCTTGCCACCGTGGACCGCCCGGGCCTGGTCGCCCAAGTCATCGCCTACCCGGTTCTCATGCCTCCAGGGCGGTCGGGTTTGGCGAAGCCGGAAGAGGAAGACGCTGTATTGCGGGTGGGCATGGTGGGCCGACTAGCGCCGTGGAAAGGCCAGCACGTCTTTCTCGAGGCATTTGCCCGAGCCTTTCCCGAGGGCGGTGCCGAGGCGGTCATCGTAGGTGCGGCCATGTTCGGTGACGCTCCCTACGAGGACGACCTGCACGCCCAGGTGACACGCCTCGGCCTCGATACCAGGGTGCAGTTCACGGGCTTTCTCTCCGACGTCGGCGTCGTCCTCAGATCGCTCGACGTGCTGGTCCACGCGTCCGTGGTGCCTGAGCCGTTCGGCCAAGTAGTAGTGGAGGGCATGGCCGCCGGATTGCCGGTGGTGGCGTCGCACGCAGGGGGACCGGCCGAAGTGATCACCGACGGCAGCGACGGCCTCCTGGTACCTCCCTCCGACCCCGACGCCCTGGCACAGGCTCTGCGCGAGCTCGCCAGCGATCCGTCCCGCCGCCGTGCCTTGGGCGTAGCCGCACGCAAGCGTGCCCTGGACTTCGCCCCTGAGCTCATCGGTGAACAGGTGCTCATGCTCTACCGGCACGTGCTGGGTGTTCTCGTAGGGGACTGATCATGACGGGCATGTTCTCGAGCAGGGACTCGTGTACTTGTTCCAGGTGGGCCTCCGCCCTCACCCTCAGGCCCTGGCCAGCTCCTCGCTGACGATCGACCGCAGGCGTTCGACGAAGTGGTGCTCGGCGAAGCGCTCGGCGTGGGCGCGCAGGACGGAGGCGTCCCACCGGTGGCTGTCGAGCGCCTCGAGGGCTTGGGCCACCCTCGGAACCTCGGGCTCGTCGAAGAATACCCCGGTGTCACCTTCCACCAGCGTGTCGAGAAAACCCCCCCAGCGCAGGGCGGCTGTGGGTTTGCCGAACGCCGCGGCCTCGAGGGGGGTCAGGCCGTAGTCCTCGTAGGCGGCGCTGACCACGCCGCGGCAACTGGCGTACAACCAGCGGAGCTGGGCCTCAGCGACGCTACCCAGCAAGCGGATCCCTGGAGCCATGAGCGCCTCGAGGCGGGGTCGCTCTGGGCCGCTGCCGACCACGATCAGACGCTGTCCACTGCTGGCCGCCACCGCTGACATCACAACGTCGACGTGTTTGTAGGGAAGCAGCCGCGAGACGCAGAGAAAGAAGCCGGGCTCAACGCCCTCGACCGGCTCCTGTTCACCGTCGACATCGACGGTCTGTGGCGGCGGGACAACTGTGGCTTCAATATCGTACGTATCGGCGATGCGGTCTCGCACGACTGTCGAGTTGGCCAGATACCGCTGCGCCGATCGCGCCGAACGCCGGTCCCAGTCCTTCAGCCAGGGAGTGAGAACCCTCAAGGTCGTGCGCGTGTACTTGGACGATGTACCTAGGTAGTGGTCGCCCTGATAGAGCCAACGAGCGGGAGTGTGGCAGTAGACGATCTTGACCCCATCGGTCTGCAGTCCGTGCGCCCAGCCGCTTGAGCTGCACACCACGAGGTCTGCGTCGATGCGCAGTCGTTCGAACGACGGCGCCAAGAGGGGGAGGGCCCTGCGATGGTCCTCACGCAGGAACGGAAACCGGTTCAGCGCGAGCGTCCGGACGTCCTCGGTGGAGAACTCCGGGAACGTCCGCTCGGGGGCGTACAACGAGGTGTGGACAGGGGCAGCAGGGAAGGCGGCGAGCATGCTGAGGACCACCCGTTCCGCGCCGCCTCGCTGGGTCAGGTAGTCGTGGGCCAGCGCCACCGTTTCGGTCATGGGTTGGCTCAGAATAGAGCCGGCCAGCTCCCTAGACTCCTCGTCATGGCGTCGGCCTCCCTCGTCGTCGGCGTGCGCGCCATGACGGCGTGATCGAGTCGGGGAGGTTACGGGTGGCTGTGATCGCGCTCGAATGGCCGTCGCTCGGTCGGGAAGCCGGCGGTGAGGGCCGTTACGCGCGACGGCTGTGCGCCCGGCTGGCCGACCATGTCGAGCTCGCCGTGGTCACCGGACCCGAGCCCGTGCCCGTGCGCGGTGTCAAGTTGGTTCCCGTAGCCGCCTCGCATACCCAGCGCTTCGACCGTTTCTACCGGGCGCCCTTCCGCGCTGCTGACGCAGTCCGGGCCCTGACTCCCGACGTCGTCCACGCCCACCAGGACGACTGGCCCCTTGCCCTCGACCCGAGCTGGAAGCTGCCCATCGTCCGCACGTACCACGGACGCACGTGGCCGAAGCCAGGACCAGTAGGCCCCTGCGGCGCGCAAACCACTACGTCCTGGCTGGTCTCGAGGCGGCCTTTCGACGCCACTACCGGTCAGCGGTCGGGATCGGCCCCGACAGTGTCGACGCATTCAGGTGCGACCACCTCATACCACCGGTTTTCCTGGCCGGCCATCGGCCACCCTTCGAAGGCTTCGGAGCCCTTGGGCGTCTTTGTCAGGGCCTTCGAGACCCGAAAGCGGGGCTGCCTCGCCCCTCAAGGCCGCCGCTCAAGCCCGCCAGATCCTTCCGGATCTGCGCTTCGCCATGGCGGGCCCAGCGCGCGACCGATTGCGGTACCACCCGTGTGTGGAGTTCCACGTCTCCCCCGACGTGGACGACGACGTGCAGGCCCTCATCGGCGAGGCGTGGGTCCTGCTGGCGCCCTCCACCTACGAGCGGTTCGGATTCCTGCGTGGGAGGCCATGGCCGCCGGGACCGCCGTGGTGGCCACCGCCAACCCCGGTATCGAGTACCTCACCGCAGGGACGGGATGCTGTACCGTCGTCGAGCCCCAGCATTTCGGAGATGCCCTGGTCCACCTGGTTTCGTCGGAGGCTGCTCTCGTGTCACAAGTGGGACGGGCTCTGGCCAGAGCCTTGGAGGTGGCTGAGCTCGGCCGACCCGAGCGGTACGTGGCGCTCTTCCGCTCCGTGGCCACCGGATGACAACTTCCAGCCTGCTCCGAGCGCCTCGCTTCCTCTCGGTCGCTGCCGTGACCGTGGCCGTCGGCCTGGGCGTGGTGCTCCCCACCATCGCGGCAACCTTCCCGTGGCGAGACATCGCACTCTTCCTCGTCGCTGCGGTGGTGGTAGGGATGGCTTGCGTCAAGCCGTCGCTCTCGATCGTCCTGGCGGTCGGAACCTTCGTCTTCTCGGCTGGGGTCAGGAGACTGCTACCAGCCGTCGATCCCACCACCGACCTCGCCGCCATCCTCCCGTTCCTCGTGGCCCTTCCTCTGGCCGCCCATGGAGTTCGCGCCACGAAGCCGGTCGGCGCCGCCCTGCTGCTGGTCTGGATCACCGTTCGGGCCGCCTTCTCCTTCGACGTGCCCCTGGCCGGCCTGGCTGGGTGGCTGGATCTGGCGGTGCCCCTTCTCGCCGCCTTCGGGATCGCCCGCATCCCTTCTGGCCTCTCGACCTTTGCCCGAGCGACGGTCGTCTGCGGCTCGATCGCCGCCATCTACGGCATCGTGCAGTACTTCCTTCCCTTCCCCTGGGACGTGGAATGGTTGATGGGGGCCGACCTCAAGAGCGCCGGGCAGCCCGGTACCACAAACTTTCGCCCGTTCAGCACCCTTCCCGCTACCGGCACGGCAGCCATGCTCAGCGCGGTTGTGATCCTCATCGTGGTCTTTCGAAAGGAGCTGATCTGGCGCTCGTCGCTGTTCCGGGCAGTTGCACTGGCCTCCTCGAGTTGCTTCCTCTTGTTGACCCAGATTCGCAGCGTGTGGCTCTCGCTGATCGCCAGCCTGCTGGTCGGGTCGCTCGCCGCACGGGGACGGCCGGCTCGGGAAATCCTCCCCCTGTCCGCCTTTGTCGTGGCCGTCGTCCTCATCTTGCCGCTAGGGGAGGTCGTAGTCGAACGCATCGACACGCTCTCGAACCTGGAAGACGACCGCAGCTACCGCACCCGCATCGACTCCTTGGCCAAGACTGGCACCATCGTCTCTCCCCTCGGACTCGGGGTGGGGGAGCTCTCGTCGGCCAGTCGAGTGGGAGGCGGTGACCCGATCGACAACGGCTACCAGGTCGTTCTGGGCGAGCTCGGCCTGGTCGGCGCCGTACTCATGACGTGGGTGCTCGCCTGGCTGGTGCGCCGGTCGCGTCCATCGGAGTACGCCTTTGTGACGATGCTGCTGGCCACCAGCGCCACCGCAGTCGCCTTCAGCAACTTCCCCGGCCTGTTGCTGTGGGCGCTCTCCGGCGTGGGCCGTCCTCAGCCGACCGAGACCCACAGTGAGCACCGAATGCCCACTCCGGCCCGGTCCACCCCCTCGCTGCCGGCTCGCACCTAGGTGCTGCACCAGATTTGGTCAGCGCCCTTGGACCCGCGGGGAAGTCACCCGTCGGCGGCTCCGAGAGGGACCAGGCGACGACGTCGGGCTAGGGCGAGCAGCCACGAGCGCACCTTGTACGGATCGAGCCAGGCCAGATAGAAGAGGAACATCGTGAGGCTGAAGAAGCCCACCCGGAGGGTCACCTCGATGAACACGTGCAGGAGGACGCCGGCGGTCAAGACCCACGGCCGGGCCCGCCGGTTCCAGACGAGGACGGCCATAGCGAACTCGATAGCCAGTGTCGAGTAGGTGGCCACGTTGGAGACGACCACCGAAGTGGTCATCCACGCAGGGAGCTCCAGTCGAACCAGTTCGCCGACGCGCACCGAGTAGGAGAACGCCGTGCCGTTGTTCCAAGTCTCCCCCCGGACCTTGATCCACACGGTGAAGAGGTAGATCATGCTGAGCTGGACCTGCATGAGGCGAAGCGCCCAGGGCGGCCGGTTCGGGAACTCCCAGAAGCGATCTCGCGCCCGTCGCCAGCGGTCCAGCGACAGGGCGGCACCGGCGGGGGCGAGCATGAAGTAGAAGCTGAACACCCGCAGTGCCTGGTCGCCGGCCTGAAAGAACGCTGGGTTGCGCCGATACAGCGAGACGGCGCAAACCCAGGCCACCACCGCGGCCAGGCGGGTGTGGAAACCGAGGACCAGACCAACGGCCGAAGCGACGAGAAGCCAGTAGACGATGGTGACGAAGGCATCCGATTCCACCACGTGGAGCAACGACCAGGCCCATCGGGTGTCGGGGTGGTCGGAGAGGATGCCCGAGGTCGAGAAGAAGGGTGAGAGGTCGGGGCCCAGCCCGGCGGCCCAGGCCAGCAGCACTGCCCCATAGGCCACCCGCACCACCGCCAGGGTCGAGGTCGGCTCGGGGGTCAACCAGAAGTCGTCCCAGCTGGCCAGGAGCTGCTTCACCGACCGCCATCACTTCGGAGGTCCAAGGTGAACACCGTGGACTCCTTCCAGGGGGGTGAGGGGGCGTCAGTTCCCGGCGGCAGGTTGGGGCGGATCCGGCTGATGAGCTCCACCCGCACCGGTCGTCGTCCGCCCTCACTGTGGATCCTGGCCAGCCAACGGGCGAAGGGCTCGCGCAGCGACCGCCACCCCTCGCCCTGGAGACGACCGGAGCCGACGGCCCAGTGGTAGGTCCGATACTCGCCCACGAGGTCGCCTCCACGGGGCGGCTGCCAGCGAACGGAAGTCCCGTCGAGGTACTCGATACGGGCCACGACCTCCGAAGTGAAGCCAGGAGGGTCAGGAGCGAACACGTTCCAGCCCTGCGTGAGCCCCGTGGCGTTGATGTAGCGCTCCACGAAGGGGAGGGCCAGGGACCTGATCCCAGAGCCAGGGAAGTTGAAGACGATGAGGGCGGTGACGGTCACGGCCAAGAAGGCACGCACCACCCATTGACCCGCAGGACTCGCCTCCAGCCGCTCCTGGGGTGAGAGACGGTCTGGACCCGTAGACGTGGCTGACGACTTCCCGGGCTCTGCCTCGTCTAGCTGTTCCTTCTCACACACCATCTCCCTCAGAGGCTAGACAGTGCGCCGCAGGGAACCAGTGTCACCATCCCGCCGAGACCCCTGCCAGTCGTGTCGCTCGAGACAGGGCGGGTCTCGGGTGCGCCCAGACCTAGGAGCGAGGTGGGGAACCTGACCGGCGGGCATGGCCCGCCGCGGCCCAAAACCCGAACGACGACCCTCTCGGGCCGCCGTTGCGGTACTACTTCATCCTCACTCTCGGGGCACGCCCAGCATGCGGCGGCGGACGCAATGGCGACCCGAAACCCAGGACTGCGTTAGCTGTTGCCGCCATCCTCATTGTCGACGGCGGCGACCGTGGTTTCCAAGGTCAACTCTTCGACCGAACCGATCACGCTGACCGTCGGCGCCTCGTACTTACGCATGCGCATGTCCTCTCTTTGGGGGATTGGGGTCCGCCTTGAACCCTTGCGGAAGGTTAGGCCCCGTCATGATGGCTGTCAACGACCCTGTACCCCCTCCCGCCTTCGGCAACCCTCGGCTGGCCGGCCAGCCAGGCCTGCTGCAGTAGGGACATGCTCGCCGGCGCCGGGAATGGCTTGGCCCACTCAGCCCCGAGCCGGCGGGCGTCCACCAGCGCGGGGTCGGTCCCGCTGCCGTCCCAGGCCGCGGCGAAGCGTTGGCTGGCGCCTCGCCACAGGCACGGCCCGAACTGGGCCTTGGTCGTCCGGGAGAGGACCTCGAAGGGGAGCACGTCAGCGAAAAGTGCCCGCATGACCGCTGTCCGGTCGCCGCAGCCCGCCCGTCCGCCCCGGCGAGCGAGAGTGGCCAGGAATTGGCGGTCGAGAAGGGGATTGGCCACGGTGGCCCCGCAGTCGTGTCCCAGGACGTCGAGGGTCGAAACCGCAAGAGCAAGGCCGCGCTGTCTCACCAGCCACCCCACCCGGTCGTCCCAGCGCACGGGTTCCGCCGCATAGTGGGCGAACCAGCGAGCCTTTACCTCCCGCAGGGCACCCGGCGTGAGCCAGGTACAGGGCAGGGGATGCCGGCGGGCGGCCACCCGGCGCACGAGCGGTGGACTGGCGATCAGGGCCAGTCGGCCCAGGTCCCCCATCCCGGGACGGACGGCACGCCGGCGCACGGGCTCGAGGCGGCCCCAGCGCCAGCCGGCGAAGAGGTTGTCTCCGCCGGTGCCCGTTACGAAAACGCCCCCGGCCGCGAGTGCCATCAGCGGCTGGTAGCTGTGGAAGTACGGCGGCCACAGCACCCCGTGCCGGCGCAGGACCGGTTGAGCGACGGGGCCGAGGAAATCGTGCTCGTCGTCCACCTCGAGGCGGACCCAGTCATCGAGGGCCAGGTGGCGGATCACGAGCTCCTGCCAGGCCGATTCCTCCGCTTTGGGCACATCCCGGTACCGAAGCGTGGCGGGGACGGGCAGGGGCAGGCCTTCCCGGCGGGCTACGTGGACGGCGACCGCCAGCAGGGCGGAGGAGTCCCGACCTCCCGAGAACCCGATGACGCACCGCCCGCGGACGAGGCAGCGGCGAGTTGCCTCCTCCAAGGCAAGGCGCGCCCCCAGCGTCGCTTCGGCGGGGGCGAGAGGGGCGGCATCGGGCTGCTCGCCCAATGGAATGCCCGACGCCAGCTCGAGACTTGTGAGCCAAGAAGGTCTGCTCACAGCGGCGACGCTCACCTCCGCGTTCTTTGCGTCGAAGTCCTCCCTCATCAGAACTGGGTGAGGGTCCCGTGCCGGCGGGCGTAGTCGACGGCATGCCGGAACAGCCACAGCGCCAGTGGCATCGCCACCACGGCGAAGCCCACCAGCAGGCCAAGGCGTCCCTCGGCCACCTCGCCTCGCAGCAAGCCGGCCCGCAGCACGTCGACGCCCCAGGTGAAGGGCAGCACGTTGGCCAGCGCCCGGAGCGGACCGGGCAGGATCTCCACCGGGAAGTACACGCCGGCCAAGAGGGCGAGGACGGCGGTGACCATCCCCAGGAGGGCGGTGACCTGCTTGAAGACCACGGCGCAGGACGCCACCACCACTCCGGCGGTGGCGAAGGTGGCGATCAGGGCCGGGAGACCGACGAGGATGCTCACGACCGTGCCCAGCCCGAGCTCGAGGCGAAGTCCGAAGAGCATGGCCACCACCAGGGTGGCCAAGCCCCCTACGGTGGCTCGTAGCAGGTCGAACGCAGCGCTGCCCAAGACCACCACCGTGGGGGAGACCGGCGATGACAGGAGGGTCTCGAAGGTTCCCGTGGTCTGCTCGCTTCGCAACCGCGTGGAGAAGGAGTTGAGCGAGGTCTGGGCCATCCTGAGCACGGCGAGGCCGACGGCGGCGAAAGCGAAGTATCCCTGGCTCAGGTCGACGTCGGAGGGAAGGCGGCCACCGTCGATCAGGCGGCTGAGGAAGTAGAACATCCCGAGGGTGAGCGGGACGGCGCAGACCTCGAGCAGGAACTGGAGCCGGTAAGAGCGAGCGATCCTCCAGTCCCGGCGGACGAAGGCGGCCAGCCACAGTCTCACCGGCAGGCGCTCCGCCGCCACCATGGGGGCCGGAATGGGGACGGCCTTCATCGGTCTTCCCCTGCGCCAGCAGCAACGCGGACGGCCGTCACCAGCAGATCCTCGAGGCCGGCAGCATCGGAGGGGTCGTCGGTGGTGGCCACCACGCCGCCCCCGGCCATGACGACCACCCTGGAGGCGACGGCGGCGGCCTCGTGGAGGTCGTGAGTGGCGAAGAGGACGGCGCGCCCGGCCTCGGCTTGGCGGCGCACCTCGCCCCGAAAGGCCGACGCGGCCATGGGGTCGAGGGTGCGGGTAGGCTCGTCGAGGAGCAGCACTGGCGGTTCGCACAGCAAGGCGCGCGCCAGCGAGAGCCGGGCTCGCATTCCCGACGAGTAGCGGTCGAAGCGCCGGTCAGCCGCCTCGGTGAGACCGACGTCGGCCAGCAGTTCTGCCGCTCGTGACCGGGCGGCGGACCGTCGCAGGCCATGGAGGGCGGCGAAGAACTGGAGGTTGTCACGCCCGCTCAGGCGCCAGTACCAGGAGCGCTCCTCGCCCAGGACCAGGCCCAGACAGCGGCGGGCGGCGCCGGGATCGGCTACCACGTCGTGGCCGGCCACCTCGGCCCGGCCCCGGTCCGGCAGGACAGTTGTGCCGAGGATGCGCAGCAACGTGCTCTTGCCCGCGCCGTTGGGCCCCAGTAGCGCGACGATGCCGCCCCAGGGCACCTCAAGATCGACGCCGTGCAGCGCGATGTGCCCGCTGAAGCTCTTCTCGAGCTCGGCGACCCGCACGCCGAGATGGGGATCGGCGCCCTCCGCCCCTAGGATCACAGCGTTTGGACCCGAGCTCGACCTCCCCACCTCCCCTCCTGCCGTCCTGTCCGGAATCGGGGACGGTACCAGTGGGAGCCTACGGGCTCACCTTCACCGGCGCAGTCGCGGCCCTGGCCAGGCACGTGCTGGTACCGGCTCCGAAGGGATGGCCCGAGGTGGAGCTGTGCTGGGCCCCGCCACTGTCAGACCCGCCTCCCGCCAGCTTCTTCGGGGTTGACGAGGCGGTGCTCGCGCTGGTGAGCGGGGGCCACGCCGTGCTCGACCGACCTCGTCGGATCGCCCGGTTCTGCAAGGCGGATCCCCCTGACGGTCACCAGGTGGCGCACCCGTGCCTGAGCACGGCCAGCAGCTACTTCGCTCGCTGGGACGCCCGGCTGTCCTTCCACGCCAGCGTGGTGGTGCTCCACGGCGCGGCGTGGGGAGTACTGGGGTCCAAGGAGGCCGGGAAGAGCACCACCGTGGCCTGGCTGGCCCAAGCCGGCTACGACGTGTTGTCCGACGACCTGCTCGTGCTCGATGGGCCGATGGCCCTCGCCGGGCCCAGGATCATCGACCTCCGGCTCCCGTCCGCCGAGCGCATCGGCCGGGAAGGCCTGGTGGTCGTGCGCAAGGGGGAACGCCATCGCCTGCTGCTCCCCGGCGTGGCCGCCGAGGTCCCCTTCGGCGGTTTCCTGGTCCTGACTGCGGGCCATGAGGTCTCGGTGGAGCGAACGCCCCTGGCCGACCGCCTGGAGATCCTCCGCCACCACCTCACCTTGCGCCAGGTGGGTGCCCCGGCCGTGGCGCTGCTCGAGTTGGTCAGCTTGCCGATGTGGCGGGTGCAGCGCTCCTCGGACTGGGAGCACCTTCCGATGCTCCTCGAGCGCCTGGTTGCCACCGTCTCCACCTGAACCTTCTCACCCGCTCACGGGGTGGTGTCGACGGGGTGAGCTCGGTCCCTAGGAGGTCGCGGTGGGGCCGGCGGCGGCCTCCGGGTGAGCTCGCTGTAGCCGAGGGACGCGCTCGCTGCGTCACCTTCCAGCCAGGCATGGGCCTTGAAACCCTCGCTCGGGGCGGTCACTCCGATGATGAGGTCGCGCGGCGTCCCGTGAGCGGCGTCCCAGGCCTGGAGCACCGCCGAGCGGACCAGGCACGTCCGCCGACGAATCCTGAGCAGCGCCGCGACCCATCGCCGGTCGCTCCCGGGCAGCGGGGGAGGAAGCGTGACCACCAAGTCGTCGAGGCCACGACCGGCGAGGTCACGGCGAACCTGGCGAGCGGTCCTCTCCGCCCACCACAGGGCCCGCAGGGTGGTGAAGCCCACCCCGCTCACTGCTCGAGCAGGTCGCGCTGGGCCAGCATGGAGAGGAAAGCCTCCACGTCGGCCCGAGCCCGAACCTCGTCAACGGCGAACTCGGCGAGCAGGAGGGCGACGAGCTCGTCTTCGCCGGTTCCCCTGACGAGGGCGGGCCACAGCACCGCTCCGGCGGCGTTGATGGCCAGGTAGGTCGAACTGATCCGATCCAGCGCCACCACCTCGCCCTCGACTTCCCGCCAGTCCACCGCATCCTCCCGCAAACGCAGCGATCTACCTGCCAGGCCTCCATCTCCGTCGTTCTCGTGGGCAGGGGTGGGCTGGGTCACGGGATGATGGTACCGGCCCTCGACCGCCGCTTGAGTCGGAAGCGGGCTTCGACCTACCAAGTTCCGTGCGACTCAGGAGCTTCGGAAGTCGTTAGCCTGCGGTGGGGTGGACGACGTAGGAACCAGCCGGGCCATGCTGGCGACGGTCAAGGGCCTGATGGTCGACCAAGCGGCCGCGCAGGTGATCGACGCCTTCCGCACCCATGGCGTGCGGGCCATCCTCCTCAAGGGGGCCTCCTTCGCCCGCTGGTTGTATGACGACGGTGGCTCCCGGTCCTACGTCGACGTCGACCTCCTGGTGGCACCCGGTCAGGTGGCCCTGGCCGGCGAGGTGCTCGCCGATCTGGGTTACGTGCTGCGCTGTGCCGGAGCGGTTGCCGGCGAGCAGGCTGACCACGCCACCACCTGGGACCGGCCGGGATCACCCGCCATCGACCTGCACCACACCCTGACCGGGCGCCTCGGCGCGCCGCCGGAGCGGTGCTGGGAGGTCATCTCGTCACTGGCGGCCCCGGCCCTCGTGGGAGGGAGCCCGGCTGAGGTGTTGGCGCCCGCCGCCCTCGCCCTACATGTGGTCCTCCACGCTGAGGCAGGCAGGCAGAAGACGCTCGACGACCTCGCCCGGGCCCTGTCCCGTTTGGAGATCGCCGAATGGCGAGCCGCCATGGAGCTCGCCGAGCTCCTCGACGGACTGCCCGCCTTCGGGGTCGGTCTGCGCCTCGTCCCCGAGGGAGCGGCCTTGGCTGACGAGCTCGATGTCCCCACAGAAGCCTCGGTCGAGCTGGTGATCCAGGCTTCCTCCACTCTCAAGCTGGCCCTCCCCTTCGACCGGGTCGCCCGAGCCCGTGGGCTGAGAGCCAAGGCCTCGCTGGTGGGGCGGGAGCTGGTTCCCACTCCGTCGTTCGTCCGACTGTGGTTCCCTCCCGCCCGCGGGAGCCAACTGGGGTTGGTGGCCGGCTACCTCTACCGGCTGATGTGGGTGCCGTGGCACGCCCCTCGGGGCCTTCGCTCGTGGTACCGGGCCCGACAGATCGCGGCCGTCACCAAGGACCGGCCGGGCTCGCCCTTAGGACAGGGCTAGGCACCTTCTCTACCCCGTTCTTGAAGGCAACCGAGAGGCTGATCTGAGTCGTTGGTGGGCCCCGATCAACGTCGCTCGTACGCGCTGGCGCTGGGCATCCCCTTCTTCGTCCCATCGCCGTTCTGCCTCGGCGCGTCCGCATCGCTGGCCACGACGTCGTCGGCGCCCCGGTAGTAGCCGTAGCCGTAGCCCCCGCCCTGCTCCACCCCGTTGAGCACCGTCCCGACCAGGTTGGCCTCGACCTGCTGGAGCATCTCGAAGCTGCGCTGGTACTCACGCCGGGTGGTCTGTCCGGCCGTGCCGACCAGGATGGTGGCGTCGACCATACGTGAAAGCACCATGGCGTCGGTCACCGGCAGCACCGGGGGTGAGTCGACGAGCACCACGTCGCACTCCCGGCGCAGTGCGGTCAGCAGGTCGGTGGCCCGCTTGGAGGCCAGCAGCTCGGAGGGGTTCGGGGGCGACGGACCCGACGCCAGCAACGCCAGTTGCTCGCCCTTGACCTGCTGGAGAGCGGCCGAGAGTGGTGCCTCACCCCGCAGCACGGAGGTGAACCCCACGGCATTGTCGAGGCCGAAGAACTCG
>JAHWJH010000057.1 GCA_019348555.1 Actinomycetota bacterium | reverse complement strand
GAGGGCTCAGAGCTCGGTGAGGATCTGCTCCATCTCGGCGATCTCTGCCTCCTGGGCGTCGATGATCTCCTGGGCCAGCTCCTTGGCCTCGGGTGCCTGGCCCTCGGCCAGCTCGGCTCGCGACGTGGCGACGGCACCGCGGTGGTGGCCGATCATGCCCTCGATGAACCGGCGGTCGAACTCGGCGCCCTCGGCGCCTCGGAGCTGAGCCAGCTCGTCGTCGTTCAGCATGCCGGGGTGGACGCCGCCGCCGCCATGGCCGCCTTCGTGGCCGCCACCCGCTGCCTCCACCCCCCAGCCGGCCAGGAGGCTGTTCATGTGGTCGATCTCCGGCTGCTGGGCACCCTTGATCTGCTCGGCCAGCGTGCGGACCCTGGGATTCTGCGAGC
Source organism: Actinomycetota bacterium (assembly GCA_019348555.1). Lineage (GTDB taxonomy): Bacteria > Actinomycetota > Acidimicrobiia > Acidimicrobiales > CADCSY01 > JADDRA01. The sequence goes on along the minus strand of JAHWJH010000057.1, from coordinate 14,165 downwards.
GCTCCAACGCCAGGTCGCTCATCACCACGGCCTGCTCGTGGTGGGGGATCATGCCCTGGAGGAACTCGACGTCGGCCTGGTTGTGGTCGGCCTCGGCCGGCGCCGTGGAGGAGGGTCCCGTCGCCGACGGGTCCGTCTCGGTGTCGCTGTTCCCGCAGGCGACGGCAGCCAGTGCGGCAACGCCGAGCACGGCGAACAACGGAGCACGGCGAAGACGGGTCATGAGGATCCCCTGGGTCGTCATCAGGTCAGAATACCCCCAGGGTGTATACGGTTCCCATCCTGGTTCTCGCGGTCGGAACGGCGCGCGAACGTGCCGTTGCCACCACCACAACGGTGGCGGCTAACGGACCAGCACCGCCCGCAGGGCTCCGTCGAGGTCGGGGTGGGCGAAGCGGTAGCCGCTCGCCTCCAGGCGGGTGGGGGCGACCCGGGCGCTGGAGTAGAGCAGGCTCTTCGCCAGCTCTCGACCGAGCACGAGCTCGGGGCCGAGGCGGGGAACCGGCAGGAGCGTCGGGCGCCCGAGGACGGCTCCGAGGGTCTCCGTCAGCTCGGCGTTGGTGACGGGTTCGGGCGCGGTGAGGTTGACCGGACCGGCGACATCGGTCTGCAGCAGGTGCAGGATGGCGCCCACCTCGTCGGCCAGGGAGATCCACGACCACCACTGATCGCCGCCCAGACGGCCCCCCAGGCCGAGCCTGAACAGGGGCAGCATCTTGGCCAGCGCCCCACCGCTGGGGTCGAGCACGATCCCCGTGCGCACGTAGGCGGTCCGGATCCCGGCCAGGACGGCGGGCAGCGCCGCTGCCTCCCAGGCCACGCACACGTCGGCCAGGAAGTCGTCGCCGGGGGGGCTGTCCTCGGTGAGCACCTCGTCGCCGCGGTCGCCGTAGTAACCGATGGCCGAGCCGCTGACCAGCACCGAGGGACGAGGATCGAGGCGGGCCAGCGCCTTGGCGATCAGATCGGTCCCACGAGTACGACTCTCGAGGATCCGTCGCTTCTGCGCCGCCGTCCAGCGCTTGGCGTTGATCCCCTCACCGGCGAGGTGCACGACCGCGTCGACGCCGGCCAGGCCATCGGCGTCGATGGTGCCGGCCACCGGGTCCCACTGCAGCTGGTCGGGCCCCGAGGGCGCATGGCGGACGACCCGGCGCACCCGATGTCCCTGCGCCTCCAGGGCCGCCACCAACGGCGTTCCCAGGAACCCGCTCGAGCCGGTGACCGCGACGTCCATCCGTGGAGCCTACGAGTGCCGGACCCGCAGAGCGCGCCGGCGCCGGCGCCGGCGCCCCGGGCCCCGCCATGGCCCGCCTTCTAAGGTGGGAACCATGGCCGATTCGCCCCAGACCCTCTTGCGCGCCAGGGTCGGGGCGGCGGTGGCCGTCGCCTTCGGGAACGACGTCGAGGCGCCGGAACCCCTGGTGGTGCCCACCAGCGACCCCCGCCACGGCGACTACACCTCGCCGGTGCCCATGGCCCTGGCCCGCACCCTGGGCCGGCCGCCCCACGAGCTCGCCCAGCGCCTCGCCGAGGCCCTCGACGTGCTCGACGTGGCGACGACCCCCGAGGTGGTGCGTCCCGGGTTCGTGAACCTGCGCCTGGACCAGGGCTGGCTCGCCGGGCGGATCGCCGAGCTGGTGGGCGACGCCCGCCTGGGGATCGACCCCTCGTCGTCGCCGACCCGGGTGGTGATCGACTACTCCGGTCCCAATGTGGCCAAGGCCATGCACGTGGGCCACCTGCGCTCCACGATCATCGGCGACTGCCTGGCCAACCTCGTCGAGCTCCTCGGCCACGACGTGGAGCGGGTCAACCACGTCGGTGACTGGGGCACGCAGTTCGGCATGCTCATCGCCCTGCTCGACGAGGTCGGCAGGCCCGGCCGAGATGGCTCCGCCAGCCTGGCGGAGGTGGAGGACCTCTACCGTCGCGCCAACGCACGCTTCGCCGACGACGAGGAGTTCCGTGCCCGTGCCCGACGACGCGTCGTCGACCTCCAGTCGGGCGACGCCGAGGCGCGCGACACCTGGAGGTGGCTGGTGGCGCTGTCGATGGCCGAGAACCAGGCCGTCTACGACCGGCTCGGCGTGCGCCACCTCGAGGTGCGGGGTGAGTCGACCTACCAGCCGATGCTGGGCGAGGTCGTCGCCGATCTCGAGGCGGCGGGGCTGGTGGTGGTCGACAACGGGGCCAAGTGCGTGTTCGTCGACGGCTTCACCAACACCGAGGGGGAACCGCTGCCGCTCATCGTGCAGAAGGCCGATGGGGGCTACAACTACGACACCACCGACCTGGCGGCGCTGCGCAACCGGGTCGAGCAGGGGGCCGGTCGCCTCGTCTACGTGGTCGACGCCGGCCAGTCACAGCATTTCGAGATGGTCTTCGCCGTGGCCCGCATGGCGGGGTGGCTTCCCGAGGGGGTGGAGGCCACCCACGTGGCGTTCGGCCTGGTGCTCGGTGAGGGTGGGCGCCGCCTGCGGACCCGCACGGGCGACAGCGTGCGCCTCGTCGACCTCCTCGACGAGGCCGTGGCCCGGGCCCGCAGCTTCGTGGTCGAGCGGGCCGAGGAGCGGGCCCAGGCGGTGCCCGACGACGTCGACGAGGTGGCCCGGGTGGTGGGGGTGGGGGCGGTCAAGTACGCCGATCTGAGCCAGCACCGCCAGAGCAACTACGTGCTGTCGTTCGACCGGATGCTGAGCCTCAAGGGCAACACCGCTCCGTATCTGCAGTACGCCTACGCACGCATCCACTCGATCCTGCGCGAGGCGGGCTGGGCCGAGGGTGCTCCCGGCGGCGGGGTGGCGGTGGTGCTCGACGAGCCCCAGGAGCTGGAGCTGGCCAAGCGCCTGGTGGCCACCGGCGACGTGGTGCGCCGGGCCGCCGAGGACCACCTTCCCAACCATCTCTGCACCCATCTCTTCGAGCTGGCCCAGGCCTACCACCAGTTCTACGAGCACTGCCCGGTGCTGCGCTCGCCCGAGCCGCTGCGCTCGTCTCGCCTGGCGCTGTGCGAGGTCACCGCCGCCACCCTGCGCCTGGGCCTCGGGCTGTTGGGCATCGAGGTCCTCGACCGGATCTGACCACCGTCGGCGGCGTCCCCGGAGCTCGCCGGAACCTCCGAGGCCCTCGGCGACGTCCAAGGGACGTTCACCGATCGCCACCCCGAGGAGCCCTCATGGACCGGTCCTTGCCGTCCCGCCGCCGCCGCATCTCCACCGCGTTGGTCCTGGCTGCTGCCGGCGCCGTCGTGGCGGCGCCGGTCGCCGCCGCCTGCGGCGGTCTCGTCGGCGAGAACGGCTCCATCCAGCTGGTGCGCACCACCACGCTCGCCGCCTACTCCGGCGGTGTCGAGCGCTACGTCACCTCCTTCGAGTTCAGCGGCGAAGGCGGCGCCGTCGGTTCCATCGTGCCCCTGCCCGACGTCCCCACCGCCGTCGAGCGCGGTGGCGACTGGACCCTGCAGCGCCTCGCCCGGGAGGTGGCGCCGCCGACTGCCCGCCGGAGCTCCGGTGACGCCGCCGCTGCCGAGCTCCTGTCGTCGGCGGAGGTCCTGCTGGAGGCCACCGTCGACGCCCTCGACATCACCATCCTGCGGGGAGGAGGCGACGAGGTCGGGCGCTGGGCGCTCGACAACGGATTCTTCCTGACCCCCGACGCGCCTGAGGTGCTCGACTTCTACGCCGATCGCAGCCCCGTCTTCATGGCCGCCCGGTTCGACGCCGCCCGGGCCCGCGCCCTCGGCCAGACCTCCGGCGACGGCACGCCCATCATGGTGACCATCCCCACCGACGAGCCGTGGGTGCCCCTGCGGATCCTCGGCCTCGGCCTGGGCGAGACCCAGGTGGTGGAGGCCGACGTGTTCGTCCTCACCGACGACCGCCCCCGCCTGCTGGCCGGCGGGCCCGGCCTGTCGATCGAGCGGAGCGAGGAGGCGTCGAAGCCGTTGCTCGACGACCTGCGCTCCGACGCCGGCATGGGGTGGGTGCCCGACGAGCTGTGGCTGACCTACCTCCGGTTGGCCGTTCCCGCCGGCGAGCTGCGCTATGACCTGGCGATGGCCACCCGGCCCGGGACGCAACCGGCCCTGGCCGACGTCGGGGTGGCGCTGCCCGATGCCCGTTCGCCGTCGCTGCCCGACGCCCCGGTGCGCTGGCCGCTGGTCGCCGGCGTGCTGGCCGGGTCGCTGGCCGCCGCCGTGGTCGCCGTGGCCGCCGGTCGGAAGGCTGCGGCGGTGGCCGGATGAGGCGGTGGGTCGCCGCCGCGGTGGTCGGCGTGGTGGCCGGGCTCACCGTCGCCGCCACGGGGTCCGCCATCGAGCGGGCGGCGGCGGGTGGCGGACGCGCCCTCGGACCCGGCCACGTCAGCGTCGATGTGGGCATCGACCACAGCCGCTTCTCCGTCGAGCGCCTCCGCGTGCGTCCCGGCACCGTCGTGCGCTTCGTCGTGACCAACGACGACCCGATCGCCCACGAGCTGGTGGTCGGTGACGACGACGTGCACGCCCGGCATGTCGCCGGTACCGAAGCCGTGCACCCCCCGGTCCCCGGCGAGGTGTCGGTGGCGCCGGGCGAGGTGGGGGTCACCGTCGTGCGCTTCGAGGCACCCGGGACCGTTCGCTTCGCCTGCCACCTGCCCGGCCATCTCGCCTACGGCATGGAGGGCGAGGTGGTGGTGGGGTGATCTCCGTCGGTCGTCACAGGGCGGCCGTCAACCGGGCGAACAGGGCGTCGGCCTCCTCCAGGGTGGGGGCGATGCAGACGCTGCCCAGCTTGCCGAAGGTGGGGACGGCGCCCAGGAGGTGGAGGGTCACGCCCGAGGCGCTGGCACGGTCGTAGGCGAGGCCGGCGGTGCGCAGGGCATCGACCGTCTCCGCCGGCGAGCGGCCGGACAGCGCCGGGGGGGTGAGGTTGTCGGTGGCGACGTAGCAGCGTGAGCCGGCGGGGGTGAGGAGCTCTCCACTGGCCTGGTCGTAGCGGCCGGCGGTGGCCAGGCGGGCCATCCAGAACGGGTGGGTGGTGCCTCCCATGCGCAGGTTGATCTCGCTGAGATAGACCGACGGCCCGCCCGGGCCGGCGGCGACCAGGAAGTCGATCCCGAAGGGGCCGACGACGCCGTCGCCGGCCAGCACCCGACCGACCGCCACCGCCGCCTCCTGGATGGCTGCCCGGTAGGAGGCGTCGGCCGGAAACCGGCACCCGAGGTAGACGTGGCCACCGGGCCCCCCGAGCACCTGGTCGTGGGTGGAGACGACCTGCAGGCCGCCGCCGGGGCCGATCCTCAGCTGCACGCTGGGCGAGGCCACCAGGTCGTCGACCACCTCCTCGGCGATCGCACCCTCGGCAGCCACCTTGGCGGCGAAGCTCGGCCAACTCTCGCCGGCGGCGCAGAAGGTGGTCGGCCAGTGGTCGACGGTGCCGGTACAGGGGCCGGCCAGGTCGATCAGGACGTTGCCCTGGCCGGAGAATCCGTTGTTCAGCTTCACCACCGCGGTGGTGGCGCCGGGGCGCCTGCGCCGAAGGCGTTGCAGCGCGCCGGTGATCTCGTCGAGGGATCGCAGGTCCTCCTCGCCCCACGCCACGTCCACCCCCGCCCGCATCGCCGCCCGCCGGGCGCCGGTCTTGTGGCCCAGGACCACCAGGTCGGGTCGAGGTCCGTCGATGGGGGCGCCCAGCGCGCTGGCCAGCTCCCATTCGCGAGCCGTCACGTTGAACGGCAGCACGGCGGCGGTGCCGTCGCCGGGCAGCAGCGCCCGCACGGCGTCCACCACGTCCGGCCGCTCGAGCAGCTTGTCGGTGAGGGGTCGGGGGCCGTCCTCGCCGACGGCCACCAGCTGCAGGCGCGACCGGCCGGCGGGCGGATCGGCAAGGAAGCCGAGGTAGTAGTCGATGATCGCCGGGTCGACCGGCATGGAGGTGAGGTAGACGATCCGCACGTCGGGGCGATCCAGCAGCAACAGGGTGCACAAGAGCCGTTGCTCGTAGTGCACGACCCCCTTGATCTTGGTCAGCTCGGAGACCGGGAACGAGAGGGAAGGCAGGACCACGATCGTGCCCGTCTCCCATCCCGGCGGGACGGGGTCCTCGTTCGGGCCCGGCACGGCTTGCATGGTGGCATGGAAAAGCGGTCCGACGCAGGACCCGGCGGGCCCGCGGCCAGTGAGGTACGCGAGGTCGAGGCCCAGGAGCACGCCGCCCTGGGGGAGCTGACCGTGGCCGTCTACCGCCAGGTGCTGGCCTCGGAGCTGGTCGACTACGCCGCCGTGCTTCGCGACGTGGCGGGTCGACTCGCCGCCGGCTGCGACGTGCTGGTGGCCGCCGACGGGGACCGCCTGCTCGGCGGCGTGACCTACGTGCCCGGTCCGGGGGCCTACGCCCAGGTGGCTGTCGCCGGGGAAGCAGAGCTGCGGATGCTGGTGGTCGACCCGGTGGCGCAGGGCCGTGGCGTGGGCACCGCCCTGGTGCGGGCGTGCGTCGACCGAGCCCGTGCCGACGCCCGCTCGGCCCTGACGCTCGGCACCATGCCGGCGATGGTGGCGGCGCAGCGCCTCTACCTCCGCCTCGGCTTCGTGCGGGTCGCCACCCGGGACGACCAGGTGCCCACCGGCCTGCCCCTGCTGTGCTACTCGCTGGACCTGCGAGCGGCTGCCGCCGCCTCCTCGCCGTCGTCGGGCGGGGCGGCCGGAGCCGGCGCGTCCTCACCCTGAGCGCCCCGCATGCGGAGCAGCCCGACGGTCGCCGCCGCCATCACCACCAGGGCCGTCCACTGGCTGCCGTTGAGGCCGGTCCCATGGGTCACGTCCACCCGGAAGAACCCTTCGACGAAGCGAACGGCGCCGTAGCCCACGGCGAACACCAGCGTGAGGAACGCCTCGGGTCGCGGCCGGCGGGCGAGCCAGACCAGCAGGGCGAACACCGCGGCAGCGCCCACCATGTCGTAGAGGGCGGTCTGGTGCACGGCTTCGCCCACCGGGGCCAGACACGGTGAGCCGGTGTCGACCTCAGGGCAGACGTAGCCCAGCACGAAGTCGGTGGGCTTGCCCAGGTGGTCGGCGATCACCAGATCGCCGATACGCCCGACGGCGATGCCGAGGGCCATGCCGGGCACGACGGCGTCGAGGTAGCGCCACAGCGGGGTGGCCTCGCGCCGCAGCCTGGGGTACCCGACGGCGATGGCGCCGGCCAGCCCGCCGAGGAGCGAGAACCCTCCCTCCCACACCCGCACGATGCCGAGTGGATCGTCGAGGTAGTCGCCCAGGTGGTTGACCACGTAGGCCACCCGGGCACCCAGCAGGGCACCGAACAGCGCCCAGGTGAGCACATCGTAGAACTGCTCGGCGCTGATGCCTCGGCGCTCGGCGGCGGGCAACGCCAGGCGGGCGCCGATCAGAACGCCCACGGCGATGCCGATGCCGTGGGGTGACAGCTCCAGCGGTCCGAGGTTGATGCGGAGGAGCGGGTCATAGGAGATCCCGGCCAGCACCACGGACCCAGTATGCATTCGCTCAGCCCAGGCGGGAGAGGAACGATCGGGCGATGGGCGCGGCCACCTCCCCGCCGAAGCCTCCGTCCTCCACGACCACGGCGAAGGCCAGGTCGCCGCGGAACCCGAGGAACCAGGCGTGGGTGCGCGGCGGCCGGGCGCCGCCGTACTCGGCCGTGCCGGTCTTGCCGGCAACGGGCTCGCCGGGCAGCTGGGCGGCGGTGCCGGTGCCCTCGGCCACCACGCGGCGCATCAGCTCCTGCAGCGTCGCCACCGCCGCCTCGGGGAGAGGGCGCTCCACCGGCGCCTGGCGCTCGACGAGCACGTGCGGCGAGCGCCACGTGCCCGATGCCACCGCCGCCGCCACCGACGCCATCTGGAGCGGGGTCGCCGTCACCCGGCCCTGGCCGATGGCGGCGGCGGCCTGCTCCACGGGGCTGGTCGGCACCGGGAAGCTGCCGGCGTCGGCGGGCACGGGCAGCTCCAGGTCGGCGTTGAAGCCGAAGCGCTCGGCGGAGGCGGCGAGGGCGTCGGAGTCGAGGTCGTCGGCGAGCTGGACGAAGGCCGTGTTGCAGCTGCGGTAGAAGGCGGTGGCGAAGGGGATGTCGCCCAGCGCCTCGCCTCCGGCGTTGGAGAAGCGGAAGCCGGAGATCGCCACGGTGGCGGGGCAGGAGATCGTGGTGTCGGGTCCCACGCCGGACTCGAGGAGCGCAGCGGCGGTGACGACCTTGAAGGTGGACCCCGGGGGGTACTGGCCGACGAACGCCCGGTTGAACCCGGTGGTGGGCCGGGTGGCCACGGCCCGGACCTGGCCGCTCGGGGCGTCGATGGCCACCAGGGCGGCGGGCTTGGACGTCCCCGCCAGGGCTGCCTCGGCCGCCGCTTGGACGTCGGCGTCGAAGGTCGTGGTCACCGGCTCGGGCGCTGCGCCGGGGAAGACCTCGAGCACCTCGAGCACCTGCCCGCGGCCGTCGACGAGCTCCACCGCACCCCAGGGGCGCCCGAAGAGCCGGGGCTCGGTCGCCGCCTGCAGGCCGGAGGTCCCGACCACGTCGCCAGCTTCGTACCACAGCCCGAGGGCGGCGGCGCCGGCCTCGTCGAGCGGCCCCACCGTGCCGAGCACCTGGGCCGACAGTGCCGCCAGGCGCGGGGCCTGGGCTCCGGTGAGGGCCACGTCGTCGACGTCGACCAGAGGCGCACGGGGGGCCACCACGCGCTGGCGGGCGATCGCCGTGCCGGGCCGGAGGGCGGGGTGCACCGAGGCGGGGCCACGCCACCGCCCAGCGCGGGGTGGTTGACTTGATGACGGGCAGCGGCGGCCGCCCCGCCGCGGGCGGCGGTCCGGCGGCGGCGACCTCCGCCATGGGTTCGGTGTCGACGGCGATCACCTCGGGAGCGGCGAAGACCAGGTCCAGGCGTCCTTCGTAGTCCCAGGTGCCCAACCCACCGAGGTCGAGGCTGGCGGTGAAGGGCACGGCGGCCGTCCCGCCGCTCAGCTCGGGGGGCCCGGCCCGGAACCGGGCAGCGCGCACGTGCAGGGCCTGGGTGAAGCGGCTGACCGCAGCTTCGAAGTCGGCGGGAGGCGCCACGATCAGCTGTCGCATGGCGGCGAGGTCGCCGCGCTCCCACGCCTCCAGGTAGCGCTCGGCCACGGCGGTGACGAGCTCGCCCGGCTGGGGCCCGGGATCGATCGGCGCGGCGTCGGAGCCGAGGGCGAGTGGCGTCAGCAGCAGTCCCAGGGCGGCGGCGGCAGCCCCGACGACCGACCGAAAGGCGCCGTCGTGCCCCGCTCGGCCCCCGGTTCCGCCCATCGCCCGAGCAGTATCGCCGGTTGCGGTGCCCCGATGGTGGACGCCCGTCCGCCGGCATCCGGCCTCGTCAGCGGCTCCTTGCCGCAGCGGTGCGGGCGGCCGAGATCTCCGCCAGCACCCGGCGTGCCTCGGCGGGGTCGCGGGTCCGGCGCATGGGGGGCAGGCTGCGCACCAGGTCCCATCGGTACGACGCCGTGGCCAGACGGCGGTCGAGCACGGCGACCACCCCCCGGTCGTCGGCCGACCGGATGAGCCGCCCGACCCCCTGGGCGAGCAGGATGGCGGCGCGCGGCAGGTCGACGGCGGCGAAGGCGTTGCGCCGGGCCCTGGTGGCGGCCTGGCGCCGGGCGGTGGCCAGCGGATCGTCGGGACGCCCGAAGGGGAGGCGGTCGACGGTCACCAGCGAGCACGTGACGCCGGGGGCGTCGAAGCCCTGCCAGAAGCTCATGGTGGCCAACAGGACCGAGGACTCCTCCGACAGGAACGCCTCGTGCAGCAGGGCCCGAGGAAGGGCGTCTTGCACCAGCACCCGGTAGGGCAGAGGGGCGAGGTGCTCGGCGGCGGCGTCCATCGCCCGGCGGCTGGTGAACAGCGCCAGCGTCCGCCCCCCGGCGGCGCCCACCAGCGTCTCGAGCTCCTCGAGCATGGCCTGCTCGTAGGCGGGCGACCGGGGGTCGGGAAGGTGGGCGGCGCAGTACAGCAGGGCCTGGTTCGGGTAGTCGAAGGGACTGCCCACGTCGACGCCCCGCCACGGCGCAGCGGTGGCGCCGGCGTCGTCGGGCTCACCGGTCTCGCCGGCGCGGTCGAGGCCCAGGCGCTGCGCCACCGGCTCGAAGCTGCCTCCCACCTGCAGCGTGGCGCTGGTGAGCACCACCGTGGCCGCCGGGAACAAGCGGGCGGCGAGCTCGGCGCCCACGTCGACCGGCGCCACCCGCAGGGCGATGCCCGGACGCTCCTCCACCCAGGCGACGTGGCCGTCCCCCAGCTCGGCCGTCGAGCGGAGGTCGGTGACCACGGCCGCCGCCAGCTGCACCAGCCGCTCCTTGCGGGTGGCCGCCTCACCGCCCGGATCGACCTCCCGGGCCGCCCCGGCGCTGGCAGCGGCCGCCTCGGCGGCGCGGGTCAGCGCCAGCGCCAGCTCGCCGCCGGAGGGGTCGACCCGCTGGCCGGCCTGGGCCTGGAGGATGGCCGAGAGCGCCGCAGCGGACGACTCGAGGGAGGCGATGGCCGGGTGGTCGGCCGTGAACAGCGAGCGCACGGCGCCGGCCAGGGCATGGAGCTGGCCGGGGGTGATGGTGGTTCCCAGCGTGGCGGCGGCGATGTCCTCCAGGGCGTGGGCCTCGTCGACCACGACGACGTCGTGGTCGGGGAGCACCATCCCCCCGCTGGCCAGGTGAGCTCCGTAGAGGTGCTGGTTCACGACCACCACGTCGGCCGTGCTCGCCCGGTGGCGGGCGTCCTCGGCGAAGCAGACGTCGCCGTAGGCGCAGCGCTGCGCCCCCGGGCACTCGCTGGGACCGACCGAGAGCCGCGCCCAGTCGGCGGAGGCGACCGTGAAGGGAAGGTCGGAGCGGTCACCGGTCGGCGTCTCGGTGGCCCAGGCCACCACGTCGCCCAGCCGTTCCCGGCCGAGGGCGCCGTCGTCGAGCAGGACCCCTTGGTCCGACCCGGCGACGGCGTCGGCCAGGGCGGCCCGGCACAGGTAGTTCGACCGCCCCTTGAGCAGGGCCCAGCGGAAGTCGATGCCGAGGGCCCGGCGCAGGAAGGGAAGGTCGTTGGCGACCAGCTGCTCCTGGAGGGCCTTGGTGGCGGTGGCCACCACCACCGGCCGCCGGGCGAGCAGGACCGGGACCAGATAGCCGAGCGACTTGCCGGTGCCGGTGCCCGCCTGCACCAACAGATGGCGGCGCTCGGCTATGGCCGCCGCCACCTCCTCGGCCATCTGCAGCTGGCCCGGTCGCTCCTCCCCGCCGCCGGGCAGCGCCGCCACCACCCGTCGCATCGCCGACCGCACGCCGTCCGCGCCAGCGTCGCCCACCCGGAAACCGTACCGAGGCCATCGCCTGCGGGGTCGCCCCATGGGCGACACTGGGCGCACCCGGCGCCACCCACCTCTCTCGACAGGAGCCCGATGGCCGTGCTCGACGCCCCTGGACGCCGGTGGCCCACGATCGCCACGGGCGTCGCCACCGTCGTCGTGCTGGTGGCCGGCGTGGTGGTCGCCGCCGTGGTCGACCGGTCCGGCCCGCCGCACCCCGACGCCTGGGACCCTCGCGTCGGCGACCTGGCGGCGTTCGTGGAGCGGGAGCGCAACCTCACCTTCCACCACCCCGTGTTCGTGGATTTCCTTCCTGAGGAGGAGTTCCGGGAGCAGGTGACGGCCGAGGAGGGCGACCTCACCGTCGAGGACCGCGCCGATCTGGGCCAGGGCGCACGCCTGCTCCGGGCCATCGGGCTGGTGCAGGGGTCGTTCGACCTGCTCGAGTCGGCCAACCAGCTCTCGGGCGAGGGCACCCTCGCCTACTACGACCCGGAGCGGCAGCGGATCACCGTGCGGGGCACCGAGCTGACCGTCGGGCTGCGGGTGACCCTGGTCCACGAGCTGACCCATGCCCTGCAGGACCAGCGCTTCGACCTCTCCCGACTCGGCATGCTCGCCACCGAGGGGCAGAACGGCGCGCTGCTCGCCCTCGTGGAGGGTGACGCCGTGCGCACGGAGACAGCGTGGATCGACCAACTCGGCGACGACGACCTGGCCGCTCTCGACGACGAGGCCGCCGAGCAGTTCGACCGAACCGACCTCACCGGCGTGCCGGGCCCTCTGGTGGCGTTGTTCTCGGCTCCCTACGTCCTCGGGAGGCCCCTGGTCGACGCGCTGCTGGCCGACGGGGGCCAGCGCCGCATCGACGAGGCCATGGCGGAACCCCCCAGGAGCGAGGAGCAGCTCCTCGATCCCTTCACCTACCTCGACGGCGACGATCCCGTGCCGGTCATGGCACCCCCGCTCGGGCCGGGGGAGAGGGAGCTGGAGGTGGGGGAATTCGGGGCGCTCATCTGGTTCATCGTGCTGTCCGAGCACCTCGACGCCCGCCAGGCGCTCGACGCCGTCGACGGGTGGGGCGGCGGTTCCTACACCGCCTTCGAGCGGGAGGGCCGGACGTGCCTGCGCAGCGCGTTCCGGGGCGACACGGCCGCCGACACCGAGGAGATGGCCGTGGCGCTCGACGCCTGGGCCCGGGCGGTTCCGGCCACCACCGCCTCGGTCTCCCGCTCGGGTGCCCTGGTGGAGCTGGCCGCCTGCGACCCGGGCCCCGACGCGACCCGCCCCGAGGGTGGCGGGGCGCAGGACGCCCTGATCTACCCTGTGGTCCGCACGTTGTTCACGCTGGACGCCATGGAGAGCGGTGCGCCTCGCGGCGTGGCCCGCTGCGTCGCCTCTGAGTTCGTCCGGGGCTTCACCACCGCTGAGCTGCTCGCTCTCGACACGTCCACCGCCGACCCGAGGCTGCTCGACGAGCGAACCAGGACGGCCTCCGACGCCTGCCGGGCAGGTGCTTGATCGCCTCAGGCGATGGCGCCATCTGAAGATTTCATGCGACAAGTCGGCGTTCCTTGCGGATACTGAGCAAGTGAACGCAAGCACAAGCGCCCTCTCGTCACCGCTCAGCCCCGACGCGGCCTCGAAACTCCAACCCCGCTGGGTCCAGCAGGACTGGATGGCAGACGCAGCGTGCAAGGGCCAGACGTCCCACTTCTTCGCCCCTCACGGGGAACAGGCCGACGCCCGCGAGCATCGCGAGGCGATCGCCCGCTCGATCTGCGTGGCGTGCCCTGTGCTGCTGTCGTGCCGGGAGTACGCCCGGCGCCACCGTGAGCAGGGCTACTGGGGGGCGGAGAACGACGAGCAGCGCATGGAGGCTCGCCGTCGGCCCCAGCGCTACCGGCTGGTTCCCGCCACCAGCGGCGGCTCGCAGAGCTGACCACGGAGGGCCGTAACCATCCGGCCCGGCGGGGTAGGTTCCGCTCGTGTCCGGGAACCTGGCGTCAGAGGTGGTCGGTGGCCGCTACCGGTTGATCGAGCCGCTCGGCGCCGGCGGCATGGGGCGGGTGTGGCAGGCGCACGACGCCGTGCTGCAGCGTGACGTCGCCGTCAAGGCCGTCGACCTGCCCCCGCACCTGAGCGACGACGACCGCAGCGCCCTGCGCTCCCGCGTGATGCGCGAGGCCCGGGCGGCCGCTCGTATCGATCACCCCTCCTCGGTGCGGGTGTTCGACGTGGTCGAGGACGGCAACCGGCTCTACGTGGTCATGGAGCTGGTCCGCGCACCGACCCTCGACGAGGTCGTCGCCCGCCAGGGCCCCCTCTCGCCTCCCCGGGCTGCCGCCGTCGGGCTCGGCCTCCTCGGCGCCCTCGAAGCCGCCCACCGCGCCGGCATCGTCCACCGCGACGTCAAGCCCGCCAACGTCATGATGCTCGACGACGGCAGCGTCAAGCTGGCCGACTTCGGCATCGCCTCGGTGAAGGGGGACCCGAAGATCACGGCCACGGGCCTGATCTTGGGTTCGCCTTCTTATTTGGCTGCCCAGCAGGCCACCAAGTAAACCTCGGGGCCCGAGTCCGACCTCTGGGCGCTGGGCGGGACCCTTTACTTCGCGGTCGAGGGCGAGCCTCCCTTCGATCGCGGGCAAGCGATCCCCACCCTCACGGCTGTGGTCTACGAGGACCCCCGCCCCATGCAGAAAGCTGGACCCCTTGCCCCCGTCATCACCGCTCTGCTTGCCAAAGCCCCGGAGGAGAGACCGGATGCGAACCGGCTCCGCCACCTCCTCGAACGAGCCATCTCGCCCTCGGCGCCAACGCCCGCGACGGCC
>JAHWJH010000056.1 GCA_019348555.1 Actinomycetota bacterium | reverse complement strand
GGCGGTCCCACCCAACGGCAATGTTGCCCTCCTGCGACCGCTGGGCTGAGATCGCACTGCGCTTGACAGGAACCGATAGGCAAGCTTATCCTCGCGAAGTGGTCCAGCCGGTTCCGCTCGATCGCCCTTGCGGCGCGATGGCGGGCCCGGTGGTGTTCACGTCGCTGGTCGCCGCCTGCGCCTCCCCGTCCCCTCCGGGGCAGGCAGGCGGCGGCCGGGAGGCGACGTCCGGTCCCTGAGCGACACCACCGGCCGGCCGACGCCCACCCTCGGGTCCTTCGTCGGCCGGACCCCCGTCCCACGTGGTCGAGCCGACAGAGAACGAGCGGTCGGGCACGAGCCGCCAGTTAGGATCCCGTTGGTGGCGCCCCGTCGTAGCAGCCTCCTCCTCGACGCCCTGGCCTCGGTGGCGCCCGGCAAGCCCCTGCGTGAAGGCCTCGACCGCATTCTCCAGGCCGAGATGGGGGCCCTGGTGGTGGTGGGCGACGGGCCCGAGGTGCTCAACATCTGCTCCGGCGGGTTCCTGCTCGACGCCGCCTACAGTCCTCAGCGGCTCTCCGAGCTGGCCAAGATGGATGGCGCCATCATCCTCGCCGCCGATGCCAGCCGCATCGCCCGGGCCAACGTGCACCTGGTGCCCAACCCCAACGTCCCGACGTCGGAGACCGGCACCCGTCACCGCACCGCCGAGCGGGTGGCCCGGTCGATCACCGTGCCGGTCATCTCCGTGTCGGAGGACCAGTCAGTGATCGCCGTCTACGTCAACAACGAGAAGCGCCCGCTCGAGCCCATCCCCCGCCTGCTGGCCCGGGCGAACCAGGCCCTCTCCACCCTCGAGCGCTACAGGAACCGCCTCGACGCGGTGACCGCCTCCCTGTCGGCCCTCGAGATCGAAGACCTGGTCACGCTGCGCGACGTGGTCACCGTGCTGCAACGGTCCGAGATGGTGCGGCGCATCTCCGACGAGATCAACCGCCACATCATCGAGCTCGGTGTCGACGGCCGCCTGGTACGCCTGCAGCTCGAGGAGCTCATGGCGGGCGTCGAGGACGACAGCCGGTTGATCGTCCGCGACTACTTCCACGAGGGCTCCGGCTGGCACCTCGACGAGGCGGTCGAAGGCCTGGCCAACCTGAGCACCGACGACCTCCTCGACCTCAAGACGGTGGCCTCCATGCTCCACG
The DNA here is from genome assembly GCA_019348555.1 of Actinomycetota bacterium. GTDB lineage: Bacteria > Actinomycetota > Acidimicrobiia > Acidimicrobiales > CADCSY01 > JADDRA01. The sequence continues at coordinate 13,837 of JAHWJH010000056.1, read as the reverse complement.
TCCCGGGCACCGCCGACCTCGACCAGAGCCTCTCGCCCCGGGGCTACCGCATGTTGTCGAGGGTTCCTCGGTTGCCCGAGCCCGTGGTCGAGGGCATCGTCGAGCGCTTCGGCAGCCTGCAGAAGATCATGGCCGCCACCGTCGCCGACCTCGACGACGTGAAGGAGGTCGGCGAGACGCGGGCCCGGGCGATCCGGGAGGGACTGGCCCGCCTGGCCGAGACCAGCATCCTCGACCGCTACAACTGACCCCCGCGCTGACGTGAGCGTGTGGAGCATCGTGGTGGCCGCCGGCAGTGGCTCGCGTTTCGGTGGGGCCAAGCAGTACGAGATGGTGGCCGGGCGCCGGGTGCTCGACTGGTCCCTCGACGCAGCCCGAACGGCCAGCGACGGCGTGGTCGTGGTGGTCCATCCCACGATGGCGTCGGTTCCCGAGGTCCTCGCCGACGCCGTGGTCGCCGGCGGCGCCACCCGCTCGGCCTCGGTTCGGGCCGGTTTGGCGGCGGTGCCGGCGAGCGCCGAGGTGGTGGTGGTCCACGACGCCGCCCGGCCCTGCGCCTCGCCGGCGCTGTTCACCGCCGTGGTCGACGCCGTGCGCGCCGGAGCCGACGGAGCGGTTCCCGCAGTTCCCGTCGCCGACACCGTCAAACGGGTGGACGACGCCGGGACGGTCGTCGAGACCCTCGACCGCTCGGGCCTGGTGGGGGTGCAGACGCCGCAGGCCTTCGTCGCCTCGACACTGCGCAGGGCGCACGCCGGTGCCGACGACGCCACCGACGACGCCGGTCTGGTGGAGGCCGCCGGCGGCCGGGTGGTGGTGGTGCCGGGGGAGGCGGGCAACACCAAGGTGACCGATCCTGGCGACCTGACCGTGGCCGACGCCCGCCTGGGCGGCGGGCCCGGCTCGCGGCGGGGGAGCCGCGTGGGCTTGGGCTTCGACGTCCATCCCGTGAGCGACGACCCCGCTCGCATCCTGGTGCTCGGGGGGGTTGCCTTCGAGGGCGAGCGAGGACTCGACGGGCACTCCGACGCCGACGTGGTGGCCCACGCCGCTGCCGAGGCCCTCCTCGGCGCCGCGGGGCTCGACGACCTCGGTTCGCAGTTCCCCGACACCGATCCCACATGGCACGGCGCCGACAGCGTCGCCCTGCTCGCCCGGGTGGCCGGCCTGGTGCGGGCCTCGGGGTGGGAGCCGGCCAACGTCGACTGCTCCGTCGTGCTCGACAGCCCCCGGCTGTCTCCCCACCGCGCCGCCATGCAGGAGCGCCTGTCGGCGGCGGCGAAGACCGACGTGACGGTGCGGGGCCGGCGCACGGAGGGGCTCGGCGCCTTGGGCCGGGGTGAGGGCCTGGCCTGCTGGGCGGTGGCCCTGCTCGAGCCGGGAGCCGGCGCCGAGCGCCGGCGGTCATGAGCGCTGGGCGCCGCCGGCAGCCAGGACCCGGCCGTCGGGCCGACAGGCCAGGCGGGCGCGCCGGCCCAACCGGCGACGGCGACCGCCAGCGCCGACCTCCGGGCCGGGGAGGCCCTGCCGCCCGCCGACCGGGGCGAGGAGCGAGGCGCCCTCCGGGCTCCGGCTCTGCGCGTCTCCCCGTCGCCACCCCAGCGCCGCCGAGGTCGCGCACCAGCGGTCCCCGCACGCTCGGCGGCGAGCAGGTCGAGGGGCGTCAAGCCGTGCGTGAGCTGTTCCTCGCCGGGCGCCGGCGGGTGCGCGACGTCTGGATCGCCGACGACGTCGAACCCGGCAACGTCGTCGGCGACATCCTCCAGCTCGCCGGCGAGGCTCGGGTACGGGTTCGCACCGTGCCGTCGTCGGCCCTGCGCGCCGAAGCGCGCTCCGAGGCCCCCCAGGGGGTGCTGGCCCACGCCGATCCCCTGCCCGAGGCCGACCTCGACGACCTGTGGCGCGGCGATCCCGAGCGGGGCGTCGCCCCCTTCCTCGTGGTGCTCGACGGCATCACCGACCCCCAGAACCTGGGGGCGATCCTGCGCTCGGCGGTGGGGGCGGGAGCCACCGGGGCGGTGCTTCCCCAGCACCGAGCCGTCCACGTCACCCCAACCGTGGCCAAGGCCGCTGCCGGTGCCGTCGAGCACCTCCCGATCGCCGTGGTGGGAGGCTTGGCGGCCACGCTGCTGCGGGCCAAGGACGCCGGTCTGTGGCTGGTCGGCCTCGACGGCGCGGGGACCACCAGTCTGTTCGACCTGCAGCTGGGCGACGAGCCGGTGGCGCTGGTCCTCGGGGCCGAAGGCCGCGGCCTCGGCCGCCTGGTGGCCCAGCGCTGCGACCTCCTCGCCTCCATCCCGCTGCGGGGGGCGGTGGCTTCGCTGAACGTGGCCAGCGCGGCTGCGCTGGCGTGCTTCGAGGTGGCGCGCCACAGGAGTTGGTGAACGCGGCGAATCGTCACCGTCCTGTCACACCCGGGCGCCGGTGGCCGGCGGGGGGAGCGACTACTGTCGGCAGTAGCTGTAGACCACGGTTCGCGCTCGATCCTTGCACGACATCGCACCCCGCCAGGAGCACGCATTGTCGCCTCGACCCGCACTTGCCGCAGTCGATGACCTTGACGACGACCTGCTCGTCGAGCGGGCCCAGCGGGGCGACGATGTGGCGCAGCAGGCGCTGATCCAGCGCTACCGCCGCTTCGCCTCGTCCAAAGGTCGCGGCTTCCGCCTGGTCGGGGGCGACCACGACGACATCGTCCAGGAGGCCCTCATCGGGCTGTACAAGGCCGTGCGCGACTACCGCAGCGACGGACCAGCCTCGTTCCGCACGTTCGCCGAGCTGTGCATCACGCGCCAGCTGATGAGCGCGGTGAAGATCTCCCAGCGGCGCAAGCACCAGCCCCTCAACACCTACGTGTCGATCTTCCGTGGACGCGACGAGGAGCAGCGTGACGGTGTGCTGGAGCGGTTCCTCGACCAGCGTCAGGCTGCCGACCCGGCCGAGGACATCGTGGCCGACGACGTCGCCCGTGCCCTCGACGAGGCGGTGGCCGCGGTGCTGTCGGACTTCGAGGTCGACGTGCTCCACCTGGTCGTGGAGGGCCGGAGCCACAAGGAGATCGGTGCCCGGCTCGGCCGTGATCCCAAGGCCGTCGACAACGCTCTCCAGCGCATCAAGCGCAAGGCCGGGTCGGCCTCCCTCGCCGATCTCGCCCACTCCGGCCGGTCGAGCTGAGTCGCTCCGACCGGAGGTCGGCCTACTTCTTGGCTGCCTCGTAGTAGGGGTTGGCGCCGCTGGCGTGGTCGGTGACGTCGGTGACCGCGGTGATCTCGGGCACCGACTCCCGGATGGCGACCTCGATGCCCTGGCTGAGGGTGACGGTGGCCATCCCGCAGCCCTGGCAGCCCCCCGACAGCCGCAGGTAGGCGGTGCCGTCCTCGACCGCCACCAGCTCGGCGTGGCCGCCGTGGGAGGCGATGCTGGGGTTGATCTGGGCTTCGAGCACCTGGACCACCCGCTGGGCGACGTCGCCGCTCAGGTCGGCGGGGGGCCTGCGGGTGATGGTCGGGCTGGCGGGTGAGGGCGGCCGGTTCGGGTTGGTGACGGTCATCCCCGGGTTGAGCAGGTCGCGGCTCACTCCCAGCGTGGCACCCCGCAGCTGCTCGATGCTGTCGGCGGGCACCACCACCGAGAGATCGTCGTGGTGGGCGATGGCGTCCTCGGGCCCGGCCTTCGCCAGGGCCTCGAAGTAGAGGTCGTAGACGTACTCGGTGCCGGCCACGCCGGTGACCTCCAGCCACAGGGCCAGCTCGTCGGCGTTGGACTCGTCGGCCCGCAGCGCCAGGATCTTCTGGCGGGCCTGATCGGTGACGGTGAGCACCGCCGGCTGCTCTGCGGTGGGGGATCCAGGAAGTTGCTCGTCGGCCATGGCCCCATGATAGGGAGCGTGCGACGCGTCCTCCTGCTGCTGCCCACCGGAACGTACCGGGCGGGTGACTTCGTGCTGGCGGCGGCACGCCTCGGCGTCGAAGTGGTCGTCGCCTCGGAGCACCGCCAGGCCATGGCAGCCTCCATGGAGGGCCGGGCGCTGGTCGTGCCGCTCCACCGGCCCGAGGCGGCGGCGGAGGCCATCGTCGCGTTCGCCGCCGACCATCCCGTCGACGCCGTGGTCGCCGTCGACGAGCAGGGGGTGCAGCCGGCGGCCATGGCCGCCGAACGGCTCGGGCTGGTCCACAACCCGCCGCCGGCCGTGGCCGCCACTCGCAACAAGGTGGCCTCGCGCCGGGCCCTCGAAGCCGCCGGCGTGCCCCAACCCCGATTCCGCGTGGCCGGCACCGGCGACGACCTGGGCCGGCTGGCGGAGGAGGTGGGCCTGCCCTGCGTGGTCAAGCCGGTGTCGCTGTCGGCCAGCCGAGGGGTCATCCGCGCCGACGACCCGCAGGCCGCCGTGGCCGCCGGGCGGCGGGTGCGGGCGATCCTCGATCAGGCCGGTGAGGATCCCGACGGCCCCCTGCTGGTCGAGCACTTCCTCCCCGGCGCCGAGGTGGCGGTGGAGGGGCTGCTCCACGGCGGCGAGCTCGACGTCCTGGCCGTCTTCGACAAGCCCGACCCCCTCGACGGCCCCTACTTCGAGGAGACCATCTACGTCACGCCGTCGCGCCTGGCGGCGGCCGTCCTGCACGAGGTCCACGCGCTGGTGGCAGCCGCCGTCGCCGCTCTGGGGCTGACCGAGGGCCCCGTGCACGCCGAGGTCCGGGTGGGACCCGACGGGTGCCGGGTGGTCGAGGTGGCGGCACGGTCGATCGGCGGGCTGTGCTCGCGGGCGTTGCGCTTCGGCGCCGGAGTGTCGCTCGAAGAGCTGATCCTGCGCCACGCTCTCGGCCTCGGCCTCGAGGGCATGCAGCGCGAGCTCCGGGCGTCCGGGGTGATGATGATCCCCATCCCCCGCTCCGGCGTGCTCGTCGAGGTGCGGGGGATCGAGGCGGCCCGGGCGGTGGAGGGCATCGAGGGCGTGGAGATCACCGTGACCCGGGGTCGCCCGGTGCAGGCCCTGCCCGAGGGCGACCGCTACCTGGGCTTCCTCTTCGCCCGCGCTCCGACTCCAGGCCAGGTCGAGGCGGCGCTACGTCAGGCTCACGCCTGCCTGGAGGTCGTGGTCGACACCCCCCGGTAGCCTCCACCGGGGTGCGGGTGCTGTTGGTCTCCACCTACGAGCTGGGTCACCAGCCCGTGCACCTGGCGTCGCCCGCTGCCGCCCTGCGCCGCTGTGGCCACCAGGTCGACACCGTGGACCTGTCGGTCCAGCCGTGGGACCCCGATGCCCTGGCCAGGGCCGAGGCGGTGGCCTTCTCGGTGCCGATGCACACGGCGATGCGCCTGGCCCTGGCCGCCGCCGCCGCCGTGCGTCGCGACCGGCCGGAGGTGCCGATCTGCCTCTACGGGCTCTACGCCACCGCCAGCTCCGATCCCACCGGCGACGGCGTGGTCGACCGGGTCCTCGCCGGAGAGTACGAGCCGGCCCTGGTGTCGTGGGTCGACGAGCTGGCCGGTGAAGTCGGTCCCACCGGCGAGGTGGCGGTCGTCGCCCGGGGTCGCTCCACGTTCGCCGTGCCCGACCGGGCGGAGCTGGCGCCGCTCGGGCGCTACGCCCACCTCGCCGTGGACGGGGAGGAGCGCCTGGTGGGCTGCGTGGAGGCCAGCCACGGCTGCGCCTCGCGGTGCCGGCACTGCCCGGTGCCGACCGTCTACGACGGTCACTTCCGCGCCGTCGCCGCCGAGATCGTGCTCGCCGACATCGCCCAGCTGGTGGGCGCCGGCGCGCGCCACATCACCTTCGCCGACCCCGACTTCCTCAACGGGGTGCAGCACTCGCTGCGGATCGTGCGGGGCCTGCACCAGCGTTTCCCCGAGGTGACCTTCGACTGCACCACCAAGGTCGAGCTCATCCTTCGCCACCGGGGCATCTGGGCCGAGCTGGCGGCCAGCGGGTGCCTGTTCGTCGTCTCGGCGCTCGAGTGCGTCGACGACGACATCCTGGCCCGGCTCGACAAGGGCCACACCGCCGCCGACGCCGCCGAGGCAGTCGAGCTGCTGCGGGTCCATGGCATCGAGCTGCGTCCGTCGTTCCTGCCCTTCACGCCGTGGACCACGGTGGAGGGCCTGGTGGCGCTGGTCGACTTCGTGGCGGCCCACGACCTCGTCGCCAACGTCGACCCGGTGCACTACACCATCCGCCTGCTCCTCCCCGAGGGCTCGCTGCTGCTCGACTCCCCCGATCTCGCCCCCTACCTCGGGCCCTACGATCCCGCCAGGCTGAGCTACACCTGGACCGCCGCCCACCCCGAGGTCGACGTGCTGCAGCGGGAGCTGGCGACGCTGGTGGAGGCGGGGGTGGCTGCCGGTGAACCGCCAGGGGCGCTCTACCTGGCGGTGGGCGCGGCGGTGCGCCGGGCGGCCGGCCGGCCTGCAGTCGACGACGCGCTCGTCCTCGCCGGTGCGGGCGAGCACCGGCCCCGCCTCACCGAGCCCTGGTTCTGTTGAGCGGAACCCACCGAGGGCCAGTTCGGCCCTCTTCCCTCCTGAGCACGACCCGACCATGAGCGGCGCGGCCGTGGACGCCCGGGTGCTCGCCGACCACACCTGGGTCGATGCCCGGCCTTCGACGTGGTGGTGTCGCCCGGCGGTCGCCGCACCCGCCGGTAGCATCGGGTCGACCGGTGATCCGCAGGAGGAGAGGGTGCGTTGACCGACAGAGCGACATTCGGGGCGGGATGCTTCTGGGGCGTCGAGGCGGCGTTCCGCCAGCTGCCCGGCGTGGTGTCGACGGCCGTCGGCTACATGGGTGGCACCACCGAGAAGCCCACCTACCGCCGGGTGTGCACCGGGCGCACCGGCCACGCCGAGGTGGTCCAGGTCGACTACGACCCCGAGCGCCTGTCGTACGACGACGTGCTGGCCGTCTTCTGGGACAGCCACGACCCCACCACGCTGAACCGCCAAGGGCCCGACGTGGGCACGCAGTACCGCTCGGCGGTGTTCTTCCACGACGCCGACCAGGAGGCAGCGGCCCGTCGGTCGATCGAGGAGCTGCAGGCGTCCGGGCGGTTCCGTCGACCGATCGTCACCGAGGTCACGCCGGCCACGACGTTCTGGCCGGCCGAGGACTACCACCAGCAGTACCTGGAGAAGCGCGGGCTGGCGAGCTGCCGCATCTGACGTTCGAGATCTGGTGGCACACTGATGCAGTCCCCCGGAGCTGCAGGAGTGTGATGGCGTTCAAGATCGGCGACCATGTCGTCTACCCCCACCACGGGGCCGCGGTGATCGAGCGCACGGAGATGCGCGAAGCCTTCGGCGTGCCGACCGAGTACCTGGTGCTGCGCATGGCGCACGGCGACCTGACGCTGTCGGTGCCCGCCGACAAGGTCGACGAGGTCGGCATGCGACGGCCCATCAGCGTGGAGGACGTCGAAGACCTGTTCCAGCTGCTGTCCAAGAAGGACGTGCGCGAGCCCGGCAACTGGAGCCGGCGGTTCAAGAACCACCAGGAGAAGCTGAAGACCGGCGACGTCTACCAGGTCGCCGAGGTGGTGCGGAACCTGGCCCTACGCGAGGCGGCCAAGGGGCTGTCGGCGGGGGAGAAGTCGATGCTGGAGCGGGCTCGCAGCATCCTGGTGTCGGAGCTCAGCGTGGCGCTGAAGGTGAGCGAGGAGGAAGCGCTCGAGCGCCTCTCCGCCGAGATCGCCTGAGACCGCCGCCCTCGGTGCCCGAGGCTGCGGCCCTGCGCTCCTGAGCCTCAGAGCCGGACCTCGAACCAGACCTCCTTTCCCTGCCCGTTGAGGGTCACGCCCCAGTCGTTGGCGAGCCCCTCCACCAGGGCCAGTCCTCGTCCGGACGTGTCCTCCGTCTGCGACGACCGGGCCACCGGGGGCACCGGCGAGTCGTCGTGCACGCTGATGCGCACCATCGGCGCGTTGATGAGCACCCGCAGCACGACATCGCTGCGGGCGTAGAGCAACGCATTGGTGACCAGCTCGCTGGTCAGCAGCAGGCACACCTCGGTGGCACCGTCGGCGCCGTTCGCACGCAGTAGCTCGCCTACGAACAGGCGAGCTCGTCGGGCACTGGTCGGCTGCGCTGACAGCTCCAGGCATTCGTCGAGGCTGGGCACCGGTCTCGCCCCCGGGTTCGGGATCTCGGTCGGCCATGGTCTGCCCCCGATCGGGACGGCCGACACCTCTCGCTAGGGTCGAGTCATGGCTGCGACGATGACCGTGCTGTCCTCGGCGATCGCTTCGCTGCTCTCGGGTGCCACCTCGGTGCTGGCGCAGCAGGCGGTGTGGAGCGACGAGGAGGTGGTCCAGATCTGTGGCGAGAAGCCGGGGATCGCCTGCGGCTTCGCCCTGCGCCGGACCGGCAACGAGTACCTCGCCAAGGCAGCCGACTTCCTGCTGGCCAAGCCGCTCAAGATCGCCCTGATCCTGCTTTTGGCCCTGCTGGCCACCCGGTTGGCCCGCAAGGGGATCCGGCGCTTCGTCGACAGTTTCGAGCAGCCCGGCGTGCAGCGCACCCTCGGCACCATCCGCGATCGCACACCCGCGGCCCTGCTGACCACCGGGCCGGTACCGGTCCGGTCCCTCCAGCGCGCCGAGACCATCGGAGCGGTGCTGCGCAGCGTCATCTCCGCCGTCATCTGGACGGTCGCCCTGTTCACGATCCTGGCCGAGTTCGCCATCAACCTCGGGCCGCTCATCGCCGGCGCCGGGATCGCCGGCGTGGCGCTCGGCTTCGGTGCCCAGAGCCTGGTGAAGGACTTTCTCTCCGGCATGTTCATGCTCGTGGAGGACCAGTTCGGGGTGGGCGACATCATCGACGTCGGTGACGCCTCGGGGGTGGTGGAAGGCGTGAGCCTGCGCACCACCCGGATCCGCGACGTGGAGGGAACGGTGTGGCACGTGCCCAACGGCACCATCTCCCGGGTGGGCAACCAGTCACAGCAGTGGTCCCGTGCTCTGATCGACTTCGAGGTGGCCTACGACACCGACACCGACACCGCCACGCGGGTCATCAAGGACGTGGCGGACTCGGTCTGGCAGGACGAGGAGCTCGGCACGCTCGTCCTCGAGGAGCCCGAGGTGTGGGGCGTGGAGGCGTTCGGCCCCGACGGCGTGGCCATCCGCCTGGTGTTGAAGACCTCCCCCTCCGCGCAGTGGAAGGTCATGCGTGAGCTCCGCCAGCGGATGAAGGAGGCCTTCGACGCCCACGGCATCGAGATCCCCTTCCCCCAGCGCACGGTGTGGGTGCGCCCCGACGGCGCCAGCCACGATGCCTCCGACGGCGCCGAGTCGAGCCTTGCTCCACCGGCGTCCAAGGCGAGGGCCACCCCGGCGTCCTAGACACCCCGGCGGCGCGGCGCAGCCGCACCGGAGGTCGCTTCTGGCCTGCGAAACGACGCGGAAGCCGGCACGTTCCGCCGGCCGGAACGGAGGACAGGGCGGCTCAGGGCTCAGGCTCAGGCGTCGGCGAGGTCCACCGTCACCGACGGCTCCACGTCAGCGGACGCCTCGGCGGTCTCGACGACGGCGATGCGCCCGGCGTCGCGCACGTCGCCGACGGCGTCGGCCAGGGCGGCCAGACGGGTCGGGGAGTCGGTGACGACGACTCGGTCGACGTCGGTGCGCAGCGAGCGCTGGGCCGCCGTCTTGGCCTTGCGAACCTCGCCGAGCACGGCGGCGGCGACGTCGAGCACCAGGGGGTCACCGCCGGAGGAGACCGACTGCAGGCGCTCGGACGAGGGCCATGCACTGGTGTGCACGGAGCCCTCGTGCGACCACGACCACACCTCCTCGGTGACGAACGGCAGGACCGGGGCGAACAACACCAGGAGCGTGTCGAGCGCCCGAGCCAGGGCCAGATGGGCGGAGTCGGCGCCGGCGGCGCCGGACTCGCGGTAGGCCCGGCTCTTGACCAACTCCACGTAGTCGTCGCAGAAGCGCCAGAAGAAGCGCTCGGTGCGCTCCAGCGCCCTGGCGTAGTCGAGAGCCTCGAAGTCGGACGTGGCGTCGGCCACCACGCCGCCGAGCTGGCCCAGCATCGAGCGGTCGAGGGCTTCGCTGAGGGCGCTGTCGCCGCTCGGCGTGTCGGGGAGCCGGGAGAGCACGAAGCGGGAGACGTTGAGGATCTTGGTGGCCAGGCGCCGGCCCACCTTCATCTGGTTGGGGTCGAGGGCGGTATCGGTGCCCTGGCGGGCGCTCGCCGCCCAGTAGCGCACGGCGTCGGAGCCGTGCTCGTCGAGCACGGCCATCGGCGTCACCACGTTGCCCTTCGACTTGCTCATCTTCTTGCGGTCGGGGTCGAGGATCCACCCGTTGATGCTGGCGGCTCTCCACGGCAGGCAGTCGAACTCGGCGTGGGACCGCACCACCGTGGCGAAGAGCCACGTGCGGATGATCTCCGGTCCCTGGGGACGCAGGTCCATGGGAAAGGTGCGGGCGAACAGGTCGTCGTCGTCCTCCCACCCACAGGCGATCTGCGGCGTCAGCGAGGAGGTGGCCCAGGTGTCCATCACGTCGGGATCCCCCACGAAGCCGCCGGGCCGCCCCCGCTGGTCGGCCTCGTAGCCCGGCGCAGCGTCGGACGACGGGTCGACGGGCAGCGCCGCCTCGTCGGGCAGGATGGGACGGTCGCGGTCGACCTGGCCGTCGTCGTCGACGGGGTACCACACCGGGAACGGGACGCCGAAGTAGCGCTGGCGGCTGATGAGCCAGTCGCCGTTGAGGCCCTCCACCCAGCTCTCGTAGCGCTGGCGCATGAACGGCGGGTACCAGGTCAGCTCCGCCCCCCGCCGGAGGAGGGCGGCCCGCAACTCGGGGTCGCGCCCGCCGTTGCGGATGTACCACTGCCGGCTGGTCACGATCTCGAGTGGACGGTCGCCCTTCTCGAAGAACTTGACCGGATGGGTGACCGTCTTCGGGTCGCCGTCGAGCTCGCCAGCGGCGCCGAGCATCTCGACGATGCGGGCCCGGGCCGCCTTGGTGTTGCGCCCCGCCAGCTCGGTGTAGGCGGCCCGCCCGGCCTCGGAGGTGATGGCCTCGGGCGAGCTCGGCGAGGCGGCCGTCGCGCTCGAGGATGCTCCGGACCGGGAGGCGCAGCTCGCGCCACCAGGTGACGTCGGTGGTGTCGCCGAAGGTGCACACCATGGCGATGCCCGATCCCTTGTCGGGGTCGGCCAGCCGGTGGCCGACCACGGGGACCTCCACCCCGAACAGCGGCGAGACGACGGTGGTGCCCAGCAACGGCCGGTAGCGCTCGTCGTCGGGGTGGGCCACCAGGGCCACGCAGGCGGCCAGGAGCTCCGGTCGAGTCGTCTCGATGAACACCTTCCCGCCGCCGTCGGTCCGGGCGAAGCCGTAGCGGTGGTAGGCGCCGGTCTGGTCGCGGTCCTCCAGCTCGGCCTGGGCCACCGCCGTCTGGAAGGTGACGTCCCACAGGGTGGGCGCCTCGGCGGCGTAGGCGTCTCCCCGGGCGAGGTCACGCAAGAAGGCCCGCTGGCTGGCCCGCTGGGCGCGGGTGCCGATGCTGGTGTAGGTGAGCGACCAGTCGACGGAGAGCCCCACCCGGCGCCAGATGTCCTCGAAGACGCGCTCGTCCTCGTCGGTGAGGCGCAGGCACAGCTCGATGAAGTTGGGCCTGCTGCACGCCGCCTTCGCCTTGGGGTCGGGATCGGGAGGCGGGACGAAGTCGGCGTCGTAGGGCAGACCGGGGTCGCAGCGGACCCCGAAGTGGTTCTCCACCCGACGTTCGGTGGGCAGGCCGTTGTCGTCCCAGCCCATGGGATAGAACACGGCGTCGCCCCGCATGCGCCGGTAGCGGGCCAGGGCATCGGTCTGGACATAGCCGAACACCGAGCCCATGTGCAGCGAGCCGCTCACCGTCGGCGGCGGCGTGTCGATCGAGAAGACCTCCTGGCGCGGCCGGCCCCGGTCGAACCGGTAGACCTGGCCGGCCTCCCAGCGCTGCGACCACCGGGCTTCCAGGCCGTCGAGTGACGGCTTGTCGGGAACGGCGGCCGGCATCGGCGCCACGCTAACGGGGTGGGTCGACCTCGGCCTCCTCGCTACTCTCGCTCGATGATCCGCCTCCACGACACGGCCACCGGCACCGTGCGGCCGCTCGAGCTGCGCGAGCAGGGTGCGGTGTCGATGTACGTGTGCGGCCCCACGGTCTACGACGTCCCCCACCTCGGCCACGGGCGCTTCGTCCTGGTCTTCGACGTCCTCCGCCGGTACCTCGCCTGGAGCGGCTACCGGGTTCGCTACGTGTCCAACATCACCGACGTCGACGACAACATCATCAACCGGGCGAACCGCGAGGGGCGCACCGAAGCCGAGGTGGCCGCCCAGTTCGAGGCGGTCTGGTACGAGGCGGTCGACGCCCTCGGCGTGCTTCGCCCCGACGCCGATCCCCACGCCACCGCGTTCGTCGAGCGCATGGTCGCTGTGATCGGCGACCTGGTCGACGCCGGCGTCGCCTACCGCACCGCCGACGGGGTCTACCTCGACGTCGCCCGGGTGGAGGGCTACGGGCTGCTGGCCCGCCAGTCGCTCGAGTCGTTGCAGGCCGGCGCCCGGGTGGAGGTCGACGACCAGAAGCGCTCGGGCAGCGATTTCGCCCTGTGGAAGGCGGCCAAGCCGAACGAGCCGGCGTGGCCGTCACCATGGGGCCAAGGGCGCCCCGGCTGGCACACGGAGTGCGTGGTGATGTCGCTCGACCTCCTCGGCGAGGACTTCGACCTCCACGGCGGCGGCCAGGATCTCGCCTTTCCGCACCACGAGAACGAGCGGGCCCAGGCGGTGGCTCTCGGCCGTCGCTTCGCCCGCCACTGGGTGCACAACGGTTGGGTGGTGGTGGAGGGCGAGAAGATGAGCAAGTCGCTCGGCAACTTCACCTCGCTCACCGACCTCCTCGAGCGCGTCGACGGGCGCGCCTACCGGCTGCTGGTGCTGCGCTCGCACTACCGCTCCCCCCTGGAGGTGACGCCGGCGACGACGGCCGACGCCGCTGCGGCCCTGGAGCGCCTCGACAACCTGTCGCTGCGGGCCGACGAGGCGGGCCTCGACGGGGCGGAGCCGGACGAGGATGCCAACCGCTTCAGTCGGCGCGACAGCCGGCCATGCGCCACCCCACAAGCGCGCAGCCATTTGGCCGGCCAACCACACAACCGCAGCGACCCCGGCGATGGCGGCGAGCACACCGGCGGCCGCCACGGCCAGCCACTGCCCGAGGTTGCCTCGCTGGGGGTCCTGGCCCGGAAGCCGGTCCCGTACGACGGCGCCGGCCAGCAGGACCGCCAAGACGACGCCGACCACGAGCCAGCGCGAGGGCTGGGCGAACGGCACGGCGGCGAAGGCCAGCAGCGTCAGTGACTCGTCCACCACGACCAAGGCGAAGGGCACCCGCTGGTCCCACGGGATGGGGAAGCGGGGCAGAGCCAGGGCCACGACGGCCAAGATCGTCAGACCGGTGACGGCGACATCGGCCACCCACCGCAGCGCCATTCCCTTCCATGCCACCTCCCCGTCGGGGCTGCGGTGCAGGTAGAAGGCGACGCTGACGAGCACGGGGCCGGCCACCACCTCGTAGATGGCGATGCCGGCGGCGTAGAGCACCAGGGCCACGGCGTGCAGCACCACCGCCCGCCGGCCCCTCGACCGCAAGCCGCGTAGGGCGACGAAGAGGCCGACGAGCCAGAACACCACTGCCAGCTGGTTGTAGCTGGCCATGGCCCACAGCCGGTTGGCGTCCGACCACGGGAACACCAGGACCAACGCCGCCATGAGCAGGGCGTGCACCGGCGCCACCCGAAAGCTGCGCAGCACCGCGTACATGCAGCCTGAGA
>JAHWJH010000055.1 GCA_019348555.1 Actinomycetota bacterium | reverse complement strand
CTTCAAGGAGAAGTACACCTGGGACACCGCTCCCCGCTGGGATCGGCACAGCATCGAGACCGGCGCCTATGGCCGGATCTGGACCACCGCGTTGGCCGGCCAGAGCCCGCAGAACGACTTCCTCGAGGCCACCGGCGACGGCATGCGCATGGTGCTCCCCCGCCACAACCTGCCCGAGACCGAGGTGTTCTGGAAGGTCCCCCGCACGATCAACGCCTTCGAGCGCAACCGGGGTCGGGCCTACGCCATGGCCCTCAACGCCACCATCGGCATGAACATCCTGCTCAAGGCCTTCGAGTACTGGCGCAGGGGTGAGACGAAGGTGTCCACGCCGTTCAAGGTTCCGAAGGACGAGCGGGTGTCGGTGGGCTTCTGGGAGGCCAGCCGCGGCTTCCTGGCCCACCATCTCCACATGGACAAGGGCAAGATCCTCAACTACCAGATCACCACGCCGTCCACGCTCAACGCCTCTCCCCGTGATCCCTTCGGGGGACTGGGGCCCTACGAGGAGGCGGTCGTCGACTGTCCCATCCTCGAGTCGGTACCCGACGACGAGGTCAAGGGCATCGACATCCTCCGTTCGATCCGCAGCTTCGACCCGTGCATGCCCTGCACCACCCACATGGACACCGGCAGGGGAGTGATCACCCGGGAGGTGAACTCGTGCGGGTGCACCCTGGACAGCTGACCGCGGGGCCCGGCGCCGCCCAGCCCGCCTGCCACACGTTGGTCGGCGGGCTGGGAACGCCGGGGCTGCGCGATCTCGACTTCGGGCGCCAGGTGGTCCACTACCTCGAGAACCTCGAGTGGCCGAAGGGCGTCGTGGTCGAGGACCTGTCGTACGCGGCCCACCTGGTCCTCGACCGGGTGCAGGAGTTGCGTCCGGCCAAGGTCGTGCTCATCGGCGTGGCGGCGAGGGGCGGGTCGCCGGGGTCGCTTCGCCGCTACCGCATCGACCTCACTCCTCCGCCGCCGGCGCAGGTCCACCAGGGCCTGTCGGCGGCTGGGGGTGGCACGGCTGACCTCGACCACACCCTGGCCGTGGTCCGCCACTGGGGGGCGTTTCCGTCGGACACGACCATCGTGGAGGTGGAACCCGCCGACTGCTCGTTCGGTCCCGGCTTCAGCGAGGAGTTGGGGGAGTGCATCGAGTCGATCGTCGACCTGGTGCGGGAGGAGGTCGGCGGAGTCGACGAAGTTCTCGACGAGGCGCTTCCGGTTGGCGCGCTGGTGGCCGGGCTCCCGACCGATCACCCCACGGCGGGGAGTCGACTCGACGACGTCTCGCCGGAGCTGGAACAGATGGTCGAGCACGCTCGACTCCACGAGCGGCTTCGCCAGGGTGAGCCGCACCGAGGAGAGTCCGTGCTCGGTCGGACCGGGGAGCGGGTCCCGCTCAGCGTCGAGGCACGCTCGCGTCCCTACGGCGTCGGCCTGGGAACGGGCGGTGACTGGTACGACATCATCCCCAGGGCCGACGGCAGCGTCGGCGTCGTGGTGGGTGACGCCCCAGGCCGGGGGACCGAGGCTGCGGCCATCATGAGCGAGCTGCGGGCGGCTGTGCGTGCCTACGCCGTGCTCGATGACGACAGACCCGGCCGTCTCGTGGAGCGCTTGGACCGCTTCGTGTCCGCCACGAGCATCGGCCAGGGATCGGCGCTGGCGTACCTGCACCTGGAGCCCGCTTCTGGGCGGGGATGGATGAGCAGCGCCGGCGAGTGCCCGTCGGTCATGTCGACTGGAGGCGGACACGCTCGGTTGATCGGACCGGGCGCCTCGCCGTTGCTCGGGGCCACCAGAGGCGACCGTCCGGAGTTGGAGCTGGACGTCTCACCCGAGGCGACCCTGTTCCTCTTCACCGCCGGCGCGGCGCGAGCAGGCGGACGGTCCCTGGGCGAGGGTGTGGAG
This sequence comes from Actinomycetota bacterium, assembly GCA_019348555.1. Lineage (GTDB taxonomy): Bacteria > Actinomycetota > Acidimicrobiia > Acidimicrobiales > CADCSY01 > JADDRA01. The sequence goes on along the minus strand of JAHWJH010000055.1, from coordinate 13,646 downwards.
TACCTGCGCTGCGCGGCGGCACGAGGACCTCGCCCGCTCGGTGCCATGTGCGATCACGTCTTCAGCGCGTGCGTCGGTCGCAGCCGGCGCAACGACGACGCCTTGGTGGTGGCCCTCCGGCTCGACCCCGACGCTGCTTCTCACCGCGGGGTCTCACTGCCGTAGCTCCCCGCCATCCGGGCCTCGCTACCTTGGATCTCGCCATGGAGGTCGAAGAGCGCTTCGCTGCGTTGGTCGAGCAGTTCGCCGGCACTCCCGGGGTCGAGGTGCCGGGAGCGTCGAGCCGTCGACCTTGAGGGCGTCGGAGCCGAAGCGACGTCGGCTCGACGCTTACGGCCCCCGGTCGTCCGTACGCCCTCGGGAAGGAGACCACATGGCCGTACCGACGGTCCGCCGGGAGGAGGTGCTCGCGTTCCGGGTCCGCCAGCACCAGCTCGACCGTCCGGCGGCATCGGGCGCCGGGCCGGCCGACGTGGCGCTGCTCGACTACGGCGTGCAGGACACCGGACCCGACGGCGCCGCCTGGGCACTCGCCCTACGCGGCGGGCCGTCCGGGAGCCTCGACGATCTCGCCCTGACGTGGACGTTGCGGGGAGCCCCGCACGCCTACCGCCGATCGGCGCTGGGGGCGGTGGCCGTGGCCACCGCGCCCCTGTCGGAGGCCGACGCCGCCAAGCGCATCTTCGACGCCGCCAAACCGTTGAAGGCGGCGGGGATCCCGGTGCTCGGCGCGCTGCGGGTCATCGCCGACCACCTTCGTGACATCGTCACGACGCCGACCGTCAAGGGCGACGCCTCGACTCGCCTCACGGCGCTGCTCGATGAGCCGTACCTACGGGCGTGCCGGCCGTGTGGCACGACGCACGCCTACGAGATGCCGTTCCGCCTTGCCGCCCTCCATGCCGGCCTCGAGCTCGAGGCGGGCACCTCACCTCCGGTGCTTCGCCGGATCCCCGGTCTGCGCCCGGAGCGGTACGGGCGCCTGGCCGGCGAGGCCGACGCCGGCACCGATGTGATCCGCAACCACCTGCGCTTCTACGGGCCCACCCGGGTGGGCGACGTGGCGCGGTTCCTCGACGCCCCGGTGAAGGAGGTCAAGGCGCACTGGCCCGCCGACGCGGTGGAGGTGGCCGTCGCCGACGGGGCATCCGTCGGGCGGCCGGGGGTCCGCTTCGTCCTGGAAGCCGACCTCGATGCGCTCACCGGGGCGAGGTCGGGCTCCGCCGCCAGAACCGTTCGTCTGCTCGGGCCCTACGACCCGTATCTGCAGCTGCGCGACCGCGAGCTGCTGGTGGCCGACGAGCAGCGGCGAAAGGACCTGTGGAGGGTGCTCGGGCGCCCCGGCGCCATCGTGGCCGACGGCGAGATCCTCGGGACGTGGCGACCCCGGGCATCGGGCCGAGGGTTCACCGTGCGCATCGATGCATGGGCACCGCTCGACAACGGCGACCGCTCGCAGGTCGAAGAGCAGGCCGAGCGGCTGGCGGCGCACCGCGGCGCCGTCCTCACCGGGGTGGTCGAGCATTGAGCCGGCGCCGAGCCGTCCCCGCCTAGGCTGCCGCGGTGCCCGAGTTCGACCCCACCGCCTACGGGGCCTCGGGCATCGCCGACGAGTACGACACCCTGTACGCGGGGCACTGGGACACCGAGGGCACGGTGGAGTGCCTCTTCGGGTTGGCCGCAGGCGGAGCGGTCCTCGAGCTCGGCATCGGCACGGGACGCCTCGCACTCCCTCTCCAGGCGAGGGGCGTCGAGGTCCACGGTGTCGAGGCCTCACCCGAGATGGTCCGCAAGCTGCGGGAGAAGCCCGGTGGTGACCGGATCCCGGTCGAGGTCGAGGATTTCGCCTCTGCCGACGCCGGTCGCCGTTTCTCCCTCGTCTTCCTCGTCGCCAACACCATCTTCGCCCTCCCCGACCAGGCGGCGCAGGTGGCCTGTTTTCGCAACGCGGCTCGCCACCTCGCCCCGTCCGGCCGCTTCGTGATCGAGGCGTGGGTGCCCGACCTCACCGGGTTCCGGCACAACCGGCAGGTCCGCCCCCGCATCACCAGGGCCGACACGATGTCGATCGAGACGGCGGAGCTCGATCCGGTGGCGCAGATGATGCGTACGACCCAGGCGGTGTTCTCCAACGGATCGGTGCGGGTGTACCCCGCCAACCACCGCTACGCCTGGCCCGCCGAGCTCGACCTGATGGCACAGCTCGCCGGGCTCGGCACCGAGGCTCGTTGGTCCGACTGGCACCGCTCGCCGTTCTCGGCCGACAGCCAGACGCACGTGAGCGTGTACCGCCTGGAGTCGTCCAACGGCGGAGGAGCGGGGCCGAGCGTTCCTCGGTCTGGGACGACCCCGAGCGAGATGGGCCCGAGGTAGCCGCCGCCCTCAGCGCCTCCTCGTGTGGTCGGCTCAGCCTTGGAGGGCCTCGTGCACCTTGTCGTCTTGGCGGGACTATTGATCGTGAGCGTGACGGCCGCAGCCCTACCATGCCCGAGGCTCCGCGAGTGCGGGCATCGGCCGGGTCGTCGGGTACGGCGATGGCCACGGAGGGAACCATGACGCTGCCGGAGCTCTACCTCGAAGGTCTGACGCAACGGGCGCTGCGCGGGCCGGAGTCCTTGAACCTCTACAAGCTCGGCCTCATCGAAGCCATCCTGAAAGATTCGCTTCGCGCCGACGCCGAGGAGGGTGCCGCGGCGATGCAAGCCGCCGTGCGCACGGCGCTGGAGGTGGCCCGCTGGGAGATGCGCCCGTAGACAGCCCGGCGGGGGCCCATGGGAGAATGCCGTCGTGGAGCAGCGCCTGAGCCTCGTCACCCTGGGCGTAGCCGATCTGCACAGGGCGCGGACCTTCTACGAGTCGATGGGGTGGCGTGCCGCCGCCGGCCCCGAGGACGACGTGGTGTTCTTCCAGGCGGGCGGCATGGTCGTCGCCCTCTGGGGCCGGGAAGCGCTGGCTGAGGACACCGGCCTCCCCGACGGCGGGGGATGGGGGGGTGTGACCCTGGCGTACAACACCCGTACCCCCGAGGAGGTCGACGCCGTCGTCGCCGAGGCCAGGGCGGCGGGAGCGACGGTGACCAGGCAGCCGGGGCCCACCTTCTGGGGGGGCTACTCGGGGGTCTTCGTCGATCCCGAGGGCCACCCGTGGGAGGTGGCCCACAACCCGGGCTGGCGCCTGGGCGACGACGGCTCGGTGCACCTGCAGACCTAGGCCGGCCGGGTCGGTGTCCCGCGTGTACCTCCGTGGGGCCGAGCCACCAGGCCGGCGGGCAGCGATGAGTTCGCCGTCGCCGGGCGGTCTACCCCGGGTGACCCACCCGCCCGCCGGCGTCGACCAACCGTTCCAGCGGCGAGTCGTCCCCGTAGTCGTCGATCCAGGCCACGTCGTCCACCAGCTGCGAGTGCACCGCCACCATGGTCCTCGGGCCGACGGTTATCCACTCACCGCGCCGGCGACCAGGCGGTACCTTCGGGCTGTGTCCACCCTCGGTTCCGCCCGCCGACGGACGGCCCGGCCATGAAAGACCTCCTGAGGATCATCAGCTACACCTGGGAGCTGAAGCGCTACTACGTGGCGACGGCGGTGTTCGTCGTCATCGTGGCGCTGCTCAACCAGGCCAACCCGTTCCTGCTCAAGTTCCTGGTCGACGCCGTGGTCGCCCGGGGCTCGGGCCAGCCGGTGTCGACCGGCCACTTCGGCCTCCTGCTGGCGCTGCTGTTCTCCGCCGGGATCCTGATCTCGGTGGTCACCAACGTGCAGGGCCATATCGGTGACCTCCTCGGAGCCAAGCTGCACACGCTGTTGAGCCAGCGCTACTACGACCACCTGCTCGAGCTGCCCCTGGAGTTCTACGACAACGAGATCACCGGCAAGATCACCGGCCGCCTGGAGCGCAGCATCGCCGGGATATCCCAGCTGGTGCAGGCCATGGCCAACAACTTCATCACCTTCTTCCTCTCCAGCGCCTTCACCCTGGTCATCCTGGCTCGCTACTCGCCCCTGGTGGCCCTGCTCCTCGGGCTGTTGTTCCCGCTGTACATCTGGCTCACCACCATCACCAGCCGTAGCTGGCAGGAGAAGCAGATGGGGATCAACGCCGACACCGACTACGCCAACGGCCGGTTCATCGAGGCGATCAGCAACATCCGGGTCGTCAAGTCCTTCGTCTACGAACGGGCGGAGGCGAAGATCTTCGCCAAGACCCGCGAGTCGATCGAGGGGCAGACGAGGGCCCAGTCCAAGCAGTGGCACGTCTACGACATGTGGCGGGGTCTGAGCCTCAACGTCATCTTCTTCGCCATCTACGCCATCATCATCTGGCAGGCGCTCCAAGGCTCCTTCGGGCCCCTGCAGACGTCGATCGGCACGGTGGTGCTGATGCTGCAGCTCTCCCTCCAGGCCCAGTTCCCCCTGTTCGCCTCGTCGTTCATCGTCGACCAGATCCAGCGGGCGGCGGCCGACAGCAAGGACTTCTTCGAGGTCATGAGCATCGTGCCGAAGATCGAGGACGTCGAGGGAGCGGTCGAGCTGGAGGTGACCGAGGGAAGGGTGGAGTTCCGCGACGTCTCGTTCCACTACCAGGGCGGTCAACAGGTCCTGAGCCACGTCAGCTTCACGATCGAGCCGGGAACCAAGCTGGCGCTGGTCGGTGAGAGCGGGGAGGGCAAGACGACGATCGCCAACCTGTTGCTGCGCTTCTACGAGCCCACGGAGGGCCAGATCCTGATCGACGGCGTCGACATCAGCACCGCCAGCCAGACGTCGCTACGCCGCAACATCGGTGTGGTGTTCCAGGAGCCGGCGCTGTTCTCCGGGACGGTCGCCGAGAACATCACCTATGGCTGCCCCAGCTTCACGACCGAGCAGATGATTGCGGCGGCCCGAGCGGCGAACGCCCACGACTTCATCGAGCGCCTCCCGGAGGGCTACGACACCCAGATCGGCGAGCGGGGGGTGAAGCTCTCGGGCGGCCAGAAGCAGCGCGTCGCCATCGCCCGGGCCCTGATGAAGGACCCTCCCATCCTCATCCTCGACGAGGCCACCAGCTCCCTCGACAGCAAGGCGGAGCGGGAGGTGCAGGACGCGCTCGAGCGGCTGATGCACGGGCGCACGACGCTCATCATCGCCCACCGTCTCTCGACCATCCAGAACGTCGACACCATCGTGGGGATCCGCCGGGGCGGCGTGGCCGAGATGGGCTCGCCGGCGATGCTGGCCGACGGTGACGGGATCTACGCCGAGCTGCTCCGTCTGCAGGCGCCGACCACCGCCAACAAGGCCAAGCTGAAGGACTACGACATCGCCCGCGTGTGACCCCCGCTCGGGGCGAGACTCATCGACCCGGAACGTCAGGGCTCAGCGGGTTGCCGTCCAGGTCGTCCTCGGCCACCTCGAGGTACCACAGGTCCATGCAGTCGCCGCAGCGGTACGTCACCACGTCTCCCTGCTGCCAGCCGAGCTCTGGCGCCTCGAAGGGGATGCGGTGGCACGTGCCGCCGCAGTCGATGCAGGTGATGGTGTCGGCGACCCCCACCGACCAAGGTTGGCACAGCCCGGGCTCTCGCTCCGGGCACAGGGCGGCGCCGAGTTGTTACTCGAGGCCGGGAAGCTGCGGGGGGAGCGGCAAGGTGATCCTTTCCACCACGCGCCGGATCTCGTCGGGAAGGCCCTGGAGCGGCAGATCCCGCTCCCCGGACCCGGTCGTCATCGGCGCACCCAGGCGCTCCTCGTCGACCACGAGCTCCACGCCGAAGAACCCTTCGAAGCGGGCCTTGCCCGCCCCGATCGAGAACATGGTCCCCATCGGCGCGTGGACCTCGAACCCGGCGCTGGTGAAGTAGCCCCTGACCCGGGTGGGTGGGTGGGGCGAGGGGGGAACCGGTATCTCCAATGGGCCGGCGAAGCGCCGCTGCGACACGGGGGCGGCCGTCGTGCCGGCCAGGACCGCCGCTCCTTCGGCGGCGACGTCACCGCCTTCGCCCACTGGCGCCGAGCGGTCTGTCTCGCTGGCGTCGACCAGGTGGACCACCGCCGACACGTACGGGTCTTCGGACACGCGACCTCCTCGACTTCAGGCAACGGGCAACTGCGCCCGCGTAGCCTTCCAGGTCCCGCGGCCGTGTGCGGCGCGATGAGCTCGCCGCCCGGGCCTGGCCCACGGCGCGCCCGTCGGCGGGAGCGTCATGTGGGTGCTGGCGTGGAGCGCGGCGCTGGTGGCGGTGTTCGCTCCGCTGGCGGTCCGTCGCTACCACGGTGATTGCTGACGCCGGCTCCTGCGACGGTGGCGCCGCCGAGGCGTTCGGCCAGTTGGCTGACGCGGTCGACCAACTCCGGTGGCTCGCCGACCTCGACGGCAAAGGTGATCGCCAGCATGGCGACGCTCGACACCAACCACTCGAGCGACTCAGCCCGTAGTCGCACACTGCAGCTGGAGTCCTCGATGGCGACGACGTCGGCGTCGGCCCAGCGCAGGGCATGACGAACGTGCTCGAGCGGACCATGGGCGACGACCGTGGCCTCGTGGGCAACCGGCATCGAGCGGATCGACCGGGCGACGAAGGCGGCGGCATCGGCGTCGGGCAGCTCTCGCCGTGCGAAACGGGCGCCGGCGAGCTGCGGAGCTCGGAGGCGATCGAGGCGGAAGGAGCGCCAACCGTCCCGCCGGATGTCCCAGGCCACCAGGTACCACCGCCGGCCCGCCGAGACGAGCTGGTGCGGCTCCACCAGTCGACGCGTCTCGTCGCCGTCACGGCGCTGGTAGTCGAACCGCACCCGTTCGCGATCCCGGCAGGCCTGGGCGAGCACGGCCAACGCCCCGGCGTCGACCGTGGGCGCAGCTGGACCCGACCATCGCAGTGCGACCACGTTGGCGTGCACGGCGTTGACTCGGCGCCGCAGCCGGTCGGGCAGGACCTGCTCGAGCTTGGCCATGGCCCGCAGTGACGTCTCCTCGATGCCGTCGACCGAGGCTCCGGCGGCGGCCCGCAGCCCGACGGCGATGGCGACCGCCTCGTCGTCGTCGAGCAGCAGCGGCGGCATGTGCGCACCGGAGGCCAGCCGGTAGCCGCCGTCGACGCCTCGGGTGGCGTCCACCGGGTAGCCGAGCTGGCGCAGGCGCTCGACGTCGCGCCGCAGCGTGCGGGCGCTCACCTGCAGCCGTTCGGCCAACTCGTCACCGGACCAGAACCTGTGGGTCTGCAGCAGCGACAGGAGCTGCAGGACACGTGACGTGGGATCACTCACCCGAGAATGTTCCCGCGTGCTGCGGCCAGCACCTGACCGCATCGCCCGGATCCGATCCGTTCGCCGGTCCCGGGGGCGTGGGCGGTTACGTAGCGCCCGCCGTCGCGGAGCCCCGCTCACCTACGGTGGGCCGGTGCTGCTGGCGGAGGTGGTGCGGACCTCCGAGGCCGTCGCCTCCACCCGCTCGCGCACGGCCAAGATCGACGCTCTGGCCGCCTTGCTGGGCCGGCTCGCGCCCGAGGAGATCGAGCCCGCCGTCGCCTTCCTCACCGGCCGCCCCCGCCAGGGTCGCATCGGCGTGGGCTGGGCCACGCTGCGCTCCATCGAGCCGCCTCCGGCCGACGCCGCCTCCATCGAGGTGGTCGAGCTCGACGCCGCCCTCACCGCGCTGCAGGTTCCCACCGGGACCGGGTCCCAGACGCTACGGCTCGACCGCCTGGGCGCGCTGCTGGCCCGGGCCACCGAGGTGGAGGCCGACTTCATCCGCAGGCTGCTGCTCGGCGAGCTGCGCCAGGGGGCGCTCGAGGGGGTGATGGTCGACGCCGTTGCCCGCGCCTCCGGCGTCCCCGCCGCCGCCGTGCGCAGGGCGGTCATGCTGGCCGGCGACCTTCCTCCTGTGGCCGCCGTGGCTCTCGTCGAAGGAGCGGCCGGCCTGTCGGCGATCGGCCTGGAGGTCCTCCGCCCCGTCCTTCCCATGCTGGCCTCGAGCGCCGAGGACGTGGCCTCGGCGCTCGGCGGCCTCGGGCTGTGTTCGGTCGAGTGGAAGCTCGACGGCGCCCGCGTCCAGGCCCACCGCCGGGGCGACCAGGTTCGCCTGTTCACCCGCAACCTCAACGACGTCACCGCCCGCTTGCCCGGCGTGGTGGCAGCCATCGCGGCGCTCCCCGTCGAGCGGGTGATCCTCGACGGTGAGGTGCTGGGCGTCGGCGCCGAGGGGCCCGAGGCCTTCCAGGACACCATGAGCAGCTTCTCCCGGCGGAGCGGCCTTCCCGGGCCGGCGGCGCTGGGCGTGTGGTTCTTCGACTGCCTCCACCTCGACGGGGACGACCTGGTCGACCGACCGCTGCTCGCACGCTCGGCCGCCCTCGAGCGCAGCGGCGCGCCGCGGGTGCCCTCGCTGGTGACCGACGACGTCGCCGCTGCCACGGCCTTCCAGGACGAGGCGCTCGCCGCCGGCCACGAAGGCGTCATGGTCAAGTCGGCGTCGTCGACCTACGAGGCCGGGCGGCGGGGGGCGTCGTGGCGCAAGGTCAAGCCCGTGCACACCCTCGACCTGGTGGTGCTCGGGGCCGAGTGGGGGAGCGGCCGCCGGCGGGGATGGCTGTCGAACCTGCACCTGGGCGCCCGCGACCCGGCCACCGGCAGCTTCCTGATGGTGGGCAAGACCTTCAAGGGCCTCACCGACGCCCTGCTCGAATGGCAGACGGCCGAGCTGCTCGCCCGGGCCTCGGCACGCCACGACCACGTGGTGGAGGTCGATCCCCCGTTGGTGGTGGAGATCGCCCTCGACGGCGTGCAGGCGTCCACCCGCTATCCCGGTGGTGTGGCCCTGCGCTTCGCCCGCGTGCGCCGGTACCGGAGCGACAAGGACCCGGCCGACGCCGACTCGATCGACGCTGTCCGGGCACTGCTGCCCGGCGCCGGCAGAGATGGTCAGGTGCGGCGCCGCAGCGGGTGATCCTCCGGCACCTCGACCAGGTGCAGCTCGTTGCCCTCGGGGTCCTGCAGCCAGTACTCGACCAGTCCCCAGGGCATGAGCTCCGCCGGCTTGACCACGCGAACGCCCTCGGCGCCGAGGCGTCGCTCCTCGGCCGCCACGTCGGGCACCTGGAGCCACAGGCTGATCGGAGGCGACCGCACCGACGCTCGGGTCAGCTCCAGGAAGCCGCCGCCGAGGAACAGCACCACGCCGAGGACGACGCCCTCGGCGCCGTACTCACGTGCCACGGCGAGGCCGAGGGTGTGCTCGTAGAACCGGCGCTGGGCGTCGAAGTCGCCGCAGCGGTAGAGCACCCGGCTCGACAGCACGTTCATGGCGCCGGGCGAGCCGGCCGGCGTCCTGGCGGAGCGGCCGGCCTGCTCAGTTGATGACGAACGGCGTGGTGAACATGCCCTTGGTGGCGTGAGGCTGGAAGTCGCCGAGGAAGTCCGGGACCTCGCAGACGAGGGCGTACTTCGAGCCACGCTCCAGCTCGAGCTCGGTCGTGGCCTCGGCGCCGGGGTTGATGATCACCCCGGCAAGGTGGCGCATCGGTGGCGGTCCCTCCCGCTGCTTCAGCCACGCCAGGACCTCGTCGATGGTCGTGTCGGGGTCGAGCTCGACGAGGTTGATCTCGTGGATCTGCCGGCCCCGGTTGCTGAGGCGCACGACGTTGGTCCCGGCTTCGAGCGCCGGCACGTTGGCGAAGGCGAAGTCGACGGCCTCGACCGTTCCCACCGAGGCGGGCAACTCACCGTCGATGCCTTCGGCGACGGTCACCTGGCTCACCATGCCCTTCGCTGCGTGCGAGGTGCCGTCGGGCGACGGGATCGGGCAGAACACGGCGTAGTCACCGGCCGGGAGGTTGAGCGTGATGGTTCCGCCGACACCGGGATCGGCGGTGGGGAACCCGGCCAGCTCGGTGAAGGGCGGAGGCCCGGTCGGAGGCTCGGGAGACGGCGGGGCCGTGATCGCCGCCCTCACCTCGTCGAACGTCGTGCCCGGTGCGATGGCGGCGAAGACGGCCAGGTGCGGCTCGGTTCCCTCGTTCCTGAAGGTCATCTGGGTGAGGCCGCCGTCGAAGGCGGCGGGAATGTCGAAGCTGTAGTTGCGTGCGGTGATCGCCACCTCGTTGGTGGGGCTTTCGACCGCGGGCTCGTCCTCTACCGGGGTCGTAGGTGTCGTGGGGGTCGTCGGGGTGCCGGCACTTCCGGTGTCGTCCCCGCCGTCCCCGTTGTCGCCGCACCCGGCGACGAGCAGGGCGGTCAGCACTACCACCGCCAGCGGAACGGATCTCCTCGGCACGCTCATCTGCCCTCCCGGCTCGCCCCCGAGGCGCCGGGGAACGGCGCCCCGACGAGGAATGTACGACGGCGAGCCGGGCTACGACAAGGGTGCGCCGGACGTTTTCAGACCCGGTGAGGCATGAGCGCACCCGGCGGGATGACGCCGAGGCGGCCGGCCTGGTAGTCGGCCACCGCCTGGGCCAGCTCCGCCTTGGTGTTCATGACGAAGGGGCCGTAGGTGGCGACGGGCTCACCGATCGGCCGTCCTCCGAGGACCAGCACCTCCAGCGCCGGGTGACGGCTCTCCTGGTGCTCGTCGGCCTGGACGGTCAGGTGGTCGCCGGGGCCGAACACGGCCAGCTGGCCGCTCCTCGCCGGCCGTCCCTCGGCGCCCACGCGACCGGAGCCGGCCAGCACGTAGACCAGGGCGTTGAAGTCGGGGCGCCACGGCAGGACGAGCCTCGCCCCGGGGGCCACGGTGGCGTGCACCAGCGTGATGGGCGTGTGGGTGGAGCCGGGACCGACGTGGCCGGCGACGTCGCCGGCGATCAGGCGCACCAGGGCGCCTCCGTCGTCGGAGCCGACGAGCGTCACCTCGCCGCCCTCGAGGTTCTGGTAGCGGGGAGGCGACATCTTGTCGCGGGCCGGCAGGTTCACCCACAGCTGGATGCCGTGGAACCGCCCGCCGCTGACCACCAGGGCCTCGGGCGGGGTCTCGATGTGGAGGATGCCCCGGCCGGCGGTCATCCACTGCGTGGCGCCGTCGCTGATCACGCCGCCACCGCCGTGGGAGTCCTGGTGCTCCATGATCCCGTCGATCATGTAGGTGACGGTCTCGAAGCCCCGGTGGGGGTGCCATGGCGTGCCCTTCGGCTCGCTGGGCCCGTACTCGACCTCTCCCATCTGGTCCATGTGCACGAAGGGGTCGAGGTCGCTCAGGGCGACGCCGGCGAAGGCCCGCCGCACCGGGAACCCCTCACCCTCCAAGCCGCTGGGCGCGGTCGTGAGCGAGCGCACCGGCCGCTCGATGTGATCAGGCGCCGGCCGGGCGAGGCGGGGCAGCTGCAATGGGTCGGCGGTGACAGCGGGCATGAACGGACCTCCGATGCTCGAACCCGAGCGGTCGTACCAGAGAGGAGTTGCACCTCGGACGCTACGGGGTGCAACCCCTCGGAGGCCGTGTCTCTTCCCGCTTGACAAGGTGGCCGGCTACACCACGCCGAGCAGCCTGAGCAAGAGGATGATCAGCAGGATGCCGACGATCAGCCAGATGATGTTGTACGTACCCATGGGGTTTCACCTCCCACTGATCTCGTTCGTGCCCGGTTGTCCCGCCGCACCCTTTTCTTCCCGCCACACCATAGAGCGACTCCTGCCCCCACGGCTCTGCCTCGACGGTGTCGGGTCCACGGGATGGCGGCTCGGGACTGGCAAGGTGGTGCGGATGCCGAGCCAGCTGTGGCCGGGTGGCGGAGAAGCCGTGCTCGGTTTCCGAACACCTCGCGAGGAGTCGCCCCGGCCATGAGCCCCTCGACCCTGCTCACCAGCGTCCAAGGCCCGACGAAGACCGTCGTGCTCGACACGTCGGTGCTGGTCGCCGATCCCGACGCCGTCCACCAGTTCGAGGGGTGTGACCTGAAGGTCCCCCTCACCACGATCGAGGAGCTCGACGGGCTCAAGTCCCGGCTCGACGGTGTAGGCCAGACCGCTCGGGAAGCGCTGCGGGCCATCGAGACGCTGCGGGTCACCGCCGGAGGGTCGCTGGTCGAGCCGGTGAAGCTCGACCACGGCGGCACGCTGGCCATCCTCGTCAACGGGGTGAACCACACCCTCCTCCAGCAGCACTACCTCGATCCCACCCAGGCCGACAACCGCATCATCGGCGCCGCCCTCGGGCTGCAGCTCGACGGGCGCCTGGTCGAGGTGGTGTCGAACGACGCCGCCCTGCGGATCAAGGCCGCCCACATGGGGCTGACGGCGCGCGAGTACGTCCCGCTGCCCGCCTACGGCCGCCATCTCGACTCACCCGGCTGGCGCACGTTCGAGGGGCTCGACGGTGCGGTGATCGACCGCCTGTTCGAGCATCGCAGCGTCGACGTGAGCGCGGTCGACGGGGGCTCAGCGCTGCACGAGAACGAGTTCGCCGTTCTGCGGGCGGGTCGGCAGTCGGCGCTGGCCCGGCGCAACGGGAGCCGGCTGGTCCTGCTGCGACAGAACCTCGAGGCCTTCGACCTCAAGCCCCGCAACCTCGAGCAGCGCTTCGCGCTCGACCTGCTGCTCGATCCCGAGGTGGCGGTCGTCGCCCTCGACGGGCCGGCCGGTACCGGCAAGACGCTGCTGGCCATTGCCGCCGGCCTGGAGCAGGTGTGGAACAACCCCGGCAACCGGGGCTACGAGCGGCTGGCCATCTACCGGCCGGTGGTGGCCGTCGGCCGCCAGGAGCTCGGCTACCTGCCCGGCACCCGGGAGGAGAAGCTCGACCCGTGGATGGGCGCCATCCACGACGCCGTTGTGGCCATGAGCGACGGGCGGCGCAAGGGGGTGGCCGACGAGACCATCGCCCAGATCACCTCCGAGGGTCGCCTGACGATGGACTCCGTCGCCTACCTGCGGGGGCGGTCGCTCCACGCCACGTGGGTGCTGCTCGACGAGGCCCAGAACCTCGAGCCGAGCCTGGCCAAGACGGTGCTGACCCGCGCCGCCGAAGGCACCAAGGTCGTGTTCACCGGCGACACCAGCCAGATCGACGCTCCGTTCCTCTCCGCCCACAACAACGCCATGTCGGTGCTGACGGCGGCGCTGGGTGGCGGGCGGGGCGGGCGGCTCTTCGGCCACATCCGACTCGCCCAGGGGGAGCGCAGCCCGCTGGCCACCATGGCCGCCGCGTTGCTGTAGTACCTGGCCGTTCTGGGGTCCGCTTCGGCAGGCGTAGCGGAGCCCGTCGACAGGCCGCAAGTACCCTCTGATGGAGGCCGCGTATGGCCTCTGCCCCCGTAGCTCAGAGGATAGAGCGTCGGTTTCCTAAACCGTGCGTCGCAGGTTCGAGTCCTGCCGGGGGCGCCAGTAAAAGTCCTGCCTCACTACGCTCGCAGGGCCAGCCCCTGCACGTGGGGCAGCACGGGAAAGCCGTAGCGCTGCAGGTCGACCCACCGGAACCCGGCACGTTCGATCACCTCGAGCGTCGCCCGGTTTGGGTGACACCCTCCCTGCAGCCATCCCCAGGGGCGCTCGACCCGGTCCTGCCACCCGGCCAGTGTCTCGTCGTCGGCCCGCACGTGCTCCATCAACAACAACCGTCCCCCCGGGCGAAGAACACGGTGCAACTCGGACACACTCAATGCAAGATCATCCACGGTGCACAGCACCAGGCACGTCACCGCCGTATCGAAGACGCCGGTGGCAAAGGGCAGCCGCTCACT
>JAHWJH010000054.1 GCA_019348555.1 Actinomycetota bacterium | reverse complement strand
CATGCGCAATGATCCCATTGTCACTTTCCGGGCAACCGGAACGGAGTTGCGGGAGCAAACGGAACAGCCGGCCCAGGACCTGCCCTTCGACCGCGGCCGAACCCCCAGCGTGATCCAGCTCAGCTTCGACATGGCGAGCGAGCCGGGCGACACCGTGGAGGCGTACCGCCAAGCGGCGCAGACGATGGGCTGGACGTGGGTCACCGACGGCTGCTCGAGAGTGCAGGCCACAACCGGCGCGGTGTTCGGCAAGCCCCTGGCCGGATTCAACTCCACGCTGGTGGTGGAGGCGCGCCTCCGTGGGTATGACGCCAGCGACAGTCCTCGGGGAGAGCTCCTCGTCACCCTTCGCGCCGCCCCGGGGGGAGTCAACGATCTGGGAATGGCCACTGGGTTCCATCGCAACGACGTGCAGTGCCTGAGAGGCCTCGACCCCTCCGATCCGGATCTGCAGCAGCCGAACACCGACATGAGCTCCGAGGGGCTCTGCGGGCTCATTTCAGTTGCCGAAGCCCGTACCGTCTTCCCCGACGTCGTCCCCGAGATCTCGGACGTTGATCTGCTCACGGAATGCCTGTGGGTCGACGGGTCGGGGCTACCGGTCTTCGTGCTGGAACAGGCCTCCCAGCCGCGGGCCTACTACGAAGACCTGCGGCTCCCCGGCTCCCGGGCCTCCGACCCGTTCTTCTATTTCTCCGTGGACGACGAGAAGGACCCCCGGGATAACCGCCAGCTGTGGGTGGCTGGTCCTGGCGGCCCCTTTCTCGTGTACGCCGTGACCACCCTCGACGACTCACCGCTGGGCGAGGACCCCTTGCTCGCCATCGCCCGCCTGCTGGCCGACAGCCACGTTCCCGTCCCAACCACCAACGCGCAGGGCTCCGACAGCGGCGAACTGATCGACTTCATGCTCGACGGCGGTATCGCCGGGAACCGACGAGTGACGGTCACCGAGGACGGGGTGGCCATCTACGACCGAGAGATCGCGGAGCCCGTCCGCTCGGAGATTTCTCCTGGCACCATGGAGGAGCTGCGCGCGGCTCTCTCCGAAGTGGACTTCCACGATCTTTCGTCCTCGTACGGCTCTCATGCCGGTCCCGATGACCAGGCCGAGGTGTTCACGTACCGGGGAAAGACGGTGCGAGTCTGGTCGAACGGCCCGCCGGAGCTTCGTCGTCTTACCGCCATTCTCACGCGACTGCTAGAGGAAGATCCGAGCAGGCGCTGACAGACGCCCTCGACTGTCGGCGCAGGCAGTGCTCCCAGCCGCTCCGTATGCCGAGCCGCAGCGGCCGCCAGCGCCACTGATGAACCCTTGTGATCCGTCCGTGACCGTCACGCTTAGGTCACGCCAAGGTCACGCCGCCCCGGGAGACCCTCTTCGGACCCCGCCGACAAGTCCCGGAAACAGCCGCTGACCAGCACTTCTTCGGAAGAGCGGGTGACGGGAATCGAACCCGCGTTCTCAGCTTGGGAAGCTGATGTTCTGCCGCTGAACTACACCCGCGATCGATCGACATCGTAGTGCTCGGCGTCGGGGTGACGAGGCTCGCGGTTCCATTCACACCCGGGAAACAGCCTGGCAACAGAACCTCTTTAGCTTTCCTCGGCGTGGATGTCGTGCACCTCCGCTGGCCAGCCGAGCGCGGTCGGCGGGAGCGGCTGCGCAGTGAGCGCCAGCCCAGGCTGCTCCTCGTCGACGGCGGCGGCCCGCCGCCCGGTTGCGGCGACTGCTTCGAGGATTGGATCCGGCTTCCTGCGTCGGAGGCCGACCTGCAGGCCCGTGCCGAAAGCCTGGTCGCCCGTTGCCAGCAGCACCTGGGACTCCGGCCCACGCTCGACGAAGGCGTGCTGCGGGTGGGAGACGACTGGGTCTCCCTCTCCCCACTCGAGGCGCGGCTCACGTCGCTGCTCCTCAAGAAGATGGGGGCGGTCGTCTCCCGTGAGGCGTTGGCTCGCGCCGGCTGGCCCGCCGGTCCAGGAGCCCGCAACACCCTCGATGTGCACCTCGCCCGGCTCCGACGCCGTCTGGACGCGGTCGGCCTGAGCGTCCATACCGTTCGCTCGCGGGGCTACCTGTTGGAGCTGTCAGGTTCTTGTCAGCAGCAGGCTCACGAGGCGTAACACCCCGACAACGACCGGGAAACGGGAGCTGCCTACGTTCAGATTGCAGTCAGTCGGAACCCCGAGGAATCCCGAGCACAGCCGACGAGTCGAGGAGGCCTCTTCTATGGTGAGGGCGCGGGGCAGTTGGTGACCGGGACCACCGGCGTGGTGGCGGTAGGCGCCTCCGTGGTCGTCACCAGCGGCGTCTTCTCTCCGACCGCACTGCCCGTCAGGAACCAACCCTCGACCCGTAAAGGTGTGAGCTGCCCATGGAACTGGTGACCGCCATCGTCAAACCGCACATGCTCGACCAGGTGAAGGACGCCCTCAAGGACGTCGGGATCCAAGGCATCACCGTGAGCGAGGTGAAGGGGTTCGGTCGCCAGGGCGGCCACACGGAGACCTACCGGGGCACCGAGTACACCATCGACTTCGTGCCCAAGATCAAGCTGGAGGTCCTCGTCGACGCTCCGGAGGTCGACAAGGTCGTCGATGCCATCGCCAGCGCAGCGCGCACGGGGAAGATCGGGGACGGCAAGATCTGGGTGACCGATGTCCGTCGGGTGCTGCGCATCCGCACGGGCGAGGAAGACGTCGAGGCCATCTAGACGGAGCCACCAATGCTCGGGTAGGAGCGGCCCGAGCCGAGCACCGCTAGGGTCGGCGCCGGAGTGCCGGGAAGCCTGGTCGGCGAGCACATCCCTCGCGCCTTTGGAGGCCCACATGGCGACCCTTCCTCCCTCCACGCTGCCCGGTCGACGGTTGCCCCGGGCGGTCCAGCACTTCCTTCACACCGAGTCTGCGGGTGGGGTGCTCCTGTTGGTCGGCGCGGCCGTGGCCCTGGCGTGGGCCAACTCGCCGTGGCAAGGGTCGTACGAGGCGTTGTGGACGACGGAGTTCGCCGTCGAGTTGGGTGGGCTCAGGCTCAGCGAAGACCTCCGCCACTGGGTCAACGACGGGCTCATGGCCTTGTTCTTCTTCGTCATCGGCCTCGAGATCAAGCGCGAGCTCGTACAGGGCGAGCTGCGCGACCCCCGCACGGCCGCTCTGCCTGCACTGGCGGCGCTCGGCGGCATGGTCGTGCCCGCCGCGCTCTACCTCCTGATCGCCGGAGGCGGGCCGGGCGGCGATGGCTGGGGCATCCCCATGGCCACCGACATCGCCTTTGCTCTCGGCGTGGTCGCCCTCCTCGGTCGACGGGTGCCGTCGTCGCTCAAGCTGTTCCTGCTGACCCTCGCCATCGTGGACGACATCGGCGCCATCGCGGTCATCGCCGTGGCGTACACGTCCGATCTCGACGCCCGGGCACTGGCCGGGGCAGCGGTGGGCGTGCTCACCGTGATCCTGCTGCGTCGAGCGGAGGTGACCTGGGTTCCGATCTACGTGGCCGTCGGGGTCCTGGTGTGGTTGGCGACGCTGGAGTCGGGCGTGCACGCCACCATTGCCGGTGTGGTCCTGGGCCTGCTGACGCCGGCCTGTCCCCTGGCGCCGGCGACCGTGGCCCGGGAGTGGGCGAGCGACCTGGCCGACGAGCCCTCGCCGGGCGAGCTGGCGGGCATGGCGCGCCTGGCCAACGCGAGCGTCTCGGTGGCTGAACGCCTCGCCCACCAGCTCCACCCGTTCACCAGCTTCGTCGTGGTCCCGATCTTCGCCCTGGCCAACGCCGGGGTGAGCCTTTCCGCCGACGCCTTCGAGCCCCCGGGGGCGGGCGCCGTCGCTGCCGGGGTGGCGGTGGGCCTGGTGGGGGGCAAGATCGTCGGTATCACCAGTTTCGCCTGGCTGGCGGTCCGCCTCAGGCTGAGCCGGCTGCCCGACGGCGTGGGGTGGGGCCAGCTGGTGGGCATCGCCGCTCTGGCCGGCATCGGCTTCACCGTGTCCCTGTTCATCGCCGGCCTCGCCTTCGAGGACCCCCCGCTGGTGGCCGCGGCGAAGGCGGGCATCCTGGCCGGCTCTTTCCTCGCCGCCGCGGGCGGAACCGCGCTATTGGCCTCCACCCACCGCGCTGTGGCACCATGAGGGCCACGAAAACCGGTGTCCCCACACCGATGCCCCAGATCGCGCCCCGCCTGGCCGGACCCCTGAGGTCCGGGTCAGGTTTGGATGGAGTCGGCGGAGTTCGGGGTAGACCGGCGGCGACCAACCGCTCGCCTTTTGGCCAGAAGATCCGGTAAGGTGCCTCTGGGCACCATTCGAAGGTGTCTGGCATACGGCTCTCGGTGAGCGATGCCGGCTCAAGGGCCGGTGACGCTTCCCGTGTCGAGCGGGAGGCCTAAACCCCACCACAAGGAGAACCATGACCATCTCTAGTACTGGGCTCGGCGGCCTCAGCCTCGACGAGCTCGAAGTTCTGCGCGGGGACCTGCTCCCCGCCCGTGAGGAGATGCGGCGCGTCAGGCGCAAGCGCATCGAGGACAGCTTCAACGAGGACAGCAACAACGAGGACAGCAACAACGAGGACAGCAACAACGAGGACAGCAACAACGAGGACAGCAACAACGAGGACAGCAACAACGACAGCAGCATCAACGACAGCGGCAACGACGCCGAGGACAGCTTCAACGACCAGAGCGACGCCGACAACAGCTTCAACGACGACGCCGACAACAGCTTCAACGACCAGAGCGACGCCGACAACAGCTTCAACGACCAGAGCGACGCCGACGACAGCTTCAACGACAACAGCGTTCGCATCGAGGACAGCAACAACGACAACAGCGTTCGCATCGAGGACAGCAACAACGACAACAGCGTCAACCAGGGCACCGGCGGCGACGTGGAGCAGAACGGGTTGATCAACGCCAACGACACCGTCGACATCGGCGGCGACGTCCTCCCCGTTGATACCGGCGACGTCCTCAGCGAGGTCGATGTCCTCGACCTCGATGACACGCTCCTGGACCTCGATCTCGACGACGTACTCAACGACACACTCGACGACTTCCTGATCGACATCCTCTAGACCTCGGGTACCGCACGCCGCTGGGGGCCACCATGTGGTTGAGCCCCCGGTGGCTGCGGTGCCAACCCAGCTCATCGCCGTGACGGTCACCACCTCCACCACCCCCGACACCCCAGTGGTCGGCGGTGGTTCTGGCGCGCCCCTCCCCGGCCTGGCCTCGGGGGTCGAGCTCTTCGGCGAGTACGAGGCCGGTGGCTTCGTCGAGCCGAAGTACCTGCTCCGCCGTGCCGACGGCCAGGTCGTGCAGCTGCCCTGGCTCCTCTACCTGGTGGCCTGTGAGCTCGACGGCCGATCCGATGCGCACCAAGTCGCCGACCGGGTCAGTGCTCGAGCCGGCCGTGAGGTCAGCGCCGCCAACGTCACCTTCCTGGCCGAGCAGCGGCTGGCGCCCCTGGGAGTGCTGGAGCCACGGGCGGGCGAGGTGGCACCGACGCCCAAGGGCAGCCACCTCTTCGCCCTCGGCCTGCGGGCCGCTCTCTTCCCCGCCGGCTTGGTCCGGGCCGCCACCAAGCCGTTCCTGGCCCTCTTCCATCCCGCGGTGGTCGTCGGGGCACTGGTCGCCCTGGCGGTCCTCGACGGCTGGCTGTTCCTCGTCCGGGGCTTCGGCACCGAGGTGGTCGAGGTGCTCACCGACCCCGTCCTCTTCGCTGCCCTGGCCGGGTTCCAGATCTTCTCGGGGGTCTTCCACGAGCTCGGGCACTCCACCGCGTGCCGCTACGGCGGTGCCAGCCCCGGGAAGGTCGGCGTCGGGATCTACCTGGTGTGGCCGGTGTACTACAGCGACGTCACCGACTCCTATCGCCTGAGCAGGCTCGGTCGCCTGCGCACCGATCTCGGTGGTGTCTACTTCAACGTCGTGCTGGTGCTGGTGCTGGCCGGTGCCTACTTGGCCACCGGGTGGGAGCCGCTGCTGGTCGCCATCGTGCTCGAGCAATTCGACATCGTCTACCAGTTCCTCCCGTTCCTCCGTCTCGACGGCTACTACGTGGTGAGCGACCTCATCGGGGTGCCGGACCTGTTCGGCCGCATCGGGCCCATCCTGCGCAGCCTGCGTCCCGGCGCTCCGCCCGACCCGGCCGTCACCGAGTTGAAGCCCCGGGTCAGGCCCATCGTGACCATCTGGGTGCTGGCGAGCGTGGTGGTGATCGCCGGCTTCCTCGGGGCCGTGGTGACCCAGGGCCCATCATGGGTGGCCACCGCGTCGTCGATCTTTGGCGAGCGCATCGACGAGGCGAGCGCCTCCATGGCGGAGGGTGACCTGCTCGGCGCCGCCTACAGCGCCCTGCGGGCGAGCCTGTCGTTCATCCCGGTGATCGGCATCACCTGGACCGTCGCCCGGATAGTCCTGCGTCGCCGCCGCAAGGCCTTGGCCAGGGTCCGCCACGGTGCCGGCGTTCAGGCGGCGGCACCCTCACAGCCGGACACGGCCCGGCCCGGGGCCAAGCCGGGTCGCGCCGTGGTGCTCGCTCGAGGCAAGGACGGTCGGCCCAAGCGGGTGGGGCTGACCCCCGAGCAGCTGCAGGAGTTCCCCCTCAAGGTCCGCTGGCGGGGCTACGACCAGAAGCAGGTACGGGCACTGCTCGGAGCCGTGGCCCGCCGGTACTCCGCATCGGCCGGCGGTCCCGGCGCCCAACCCGCCGTGGGCGCCGGCGGCCAGGGCGACGACCTGCTCGAGAGCGTGGTGGCGACCGAGCTCCTCCGCGAGGCGGCAGACCACGCCGAGCGGGTTCGCCAGGAGGCCGAGGACCAGGCATTCGCCCAAATCGACATCGCCCGCCGGATCTACGAGGAGGCGGCCGCCGAGGCCGCCGCCATGCGGGCCCGGGCCGACCATGAAGCCGCCGATCTGGTTGGCGCGGCGCGACGCCAGCTCGACGCTGCCTTCGAGCTCAAGCTCAGGGCCCGCAGGGAGCTCGGCGAGGACGACCAGGTTGCCGTCGCCACCGGTTCGTCCGCGGACCTGGGCGCCGACCCCAGGGCGACACCACCGGCGAGACGCTCGTAACGTCCCACGGTTCCCACCCGTCCCGCGGCGGGGGCGTCTGAAGCGAGGGGTAGACTCGACGGCTTGGCACCGCTCCCGACGCCCGGCCCAGCTCCCGAGCAGCCCGTCAACGAGTTGGCAGGCGCGGTGCTCCAAGAGGCCCACGCCCATGCCCACCAGATCCTACGGGAGGCGGAGCACGAGGCAGCGGCAATGCTGGAGGCGGCCCGGCTCGACGCTGAGCGCAGGACACAGATCGTCATCAGCCGTGCCCGGCAGATCTACGAGACCGCCGTCGAGGACGCCGCCAAGGTGCGCGAGGCCGCCGAGCGCCAGGCCGAAGAGCTCCTCGCCGCCGCCCGGCGCCAGCTCGACCTGGCCGTCGAGCTGAGGCTCGAGCTCCGCCATGACCTCGACAGCGACGAGGCCGGCGGCCCCTTGCGGCTGATCCCGGGTCGACCTTCGCCACCCTCCATCGCCAGCTGAAGGAGAGCCGCCTCAGGCGTCGGCGGTGTCGTCGGGCTCCGCCTCTGTCGACGGCGGAGCGACCTCGCTGGTGGTGCCAAGGTACTCCGAGCGCACCGGGCGCAGCCTGCGGTCGAGGTCGAACACCAGGGGCACGCCCGTGGGGATCTCCAACCCGGTGATCTCGGCGTCGGGGATCCGACACAGGTGCTTCACCAGGGCCCGCAGGCTGTTGCCGTGGGCCGCCACCAGCACCTCCCGGCCGGCGAGGAGATCGACGGCGATGGCGTCGTACCAGTAGGGCAGCATCCGGGCCACCACGTCGGCCAGGCACTCGCCGCCCGGCAGGAGGTCGGGAGCGAGGGTGGCGTACCGGGGGTCGTGGCAGGGATGGCGGGGATCGTCCTCGTCGATCGACGGCGGCGCGATGTCGTAGCTCCGCCGCCAGAGGTGGACCTGCTCGGCCCCGTAGCGATCGGCGGTTTCGGCCTTGTCGCGGCCCTGCAGGTCGCCGTAGTGACGCTCGTTCAGCCGCCAGTGCCGGTGCTGGTCCACCCAGAGGCGCCCGGCCTCCTCCAGGGCCAGGTTGGCGGTGGTGATGGCCCGCTGCTGCACCGAGGTGTGCACGACGTCGACGGCGACACCGGCCTCGCCCAGGAGCTGGCCGGCCCGGCACGCCTCCTCACGCCCCAGGTCGGTGAGGGCGACGTCGTGCCACCCGGTGAAGCGGTTCTCGGCGTTCCAGGTGCTCTGACCGTGACGGAGGAGGACGAGTTGGGGCATGGCTCCCGAGGTTAGGCGCGGCCATGTCGGCCGGGCCGAGCCAAACTTGAGTTGGGGCGACTCAATGCAGTTGGTGTTCGGCGCCTCACGTCCTATCCTGGCCTCACCTTTGCTCGCGCAGCACCAGCTTCCAGGAGGACCATCACATGGCCAGAGCCGTCGGCATCGATCTCGGCACCACCAACTCCGTCGTCGCCGTCCTCGAGGGCGGTGAGCCGACCGTCATACCCAACTCCGAGGGCGGACGTACCACGCCGTCGGTCGTGGCCTTCGCCCAGCAGGGCGGCGAGGTGCTGGTGGGCGAGGTGGCCAAGCGCCAGGCCATCACCAACCCCGACCGGACCATCCGCTCGGTCAAGCGACAGATGGGCACCGGGTGGCGGACCGGCGACATCGATGGCAAGCGCTACACCCCCCAGGAGATCTCCGCCCGCATCCTGCAGAAGCTCAAGCGCGACGCCGAGGCCTACCTCGGCGACTCGGTCAACCAGGCGGTGATCACCGTTCCCGCCTACTTCAACGACGCCGAGCGGACCGCCACCAAGGAAGCCGGCCAGATCGCCGGGCTCGAGGTGCTGCGCATCATCAACGAGCCCACCGCCGCCGCCCTGGCCTACGGGCTCGACAAAGAGGGCGCCGACCAGACCATCCTGGTGTTCGACCTCGGCGGCGGCACGTTCGACGTGTCGGTGCTCGAGATCGGCGACGGCGTCTTCGAGGTCAAGTCGACGCATGGCGACACCAACCTCGGCGGCGACGACTGGGACCAGCGGGTCATCGACTGGCTCGTCCAGCAGTTCAAGTCGAAGGAGGGCATCGACCTCAGCCAGGACAAGATGGCGGTGCAGCGGCTGAAGGAGGCGGCCGAGAAGGCCAAGATCGAGCTCTCCTCCACCCAGTCGACCCAGATCAACCTGCCCTACGTGAGCGCCACCCCCCAGGGCCCCAAGCACCTCGACGAGCAGCTCACCCGGGCCAAGTTCCAGGAGCTCACCGCCGACCTGCTCGACCGCTGCAAGGGGCCGTTCAACCAGGCCATCTCCGACGCCGGGCTGTCCAAGGGCGACCTCGACCACGTCATCCTGGTCGGCGGGTCCACTCGCATGCCGGCCGTCGTCGACCTGGTCCAGGGCATGACCGGGCGCGAGCCGCACAAGGGCGTAAACCCTGACGAGGTAGTGGCCTCGGGCGCAGCCATCCAAGGCGGTGTGTTGTCAGGAGACATCAAAAACGTGCTGCTACTAGACGTGACGCCGCTGACTCTAGGCATTGAAACCAAGGGCGGGGTGATGACACGGCTGATTGAGCGCAACACCACCATCCCCACCCGCAAAAGCGAGGTGTTCTCCACCGCCGAAGACAACCAGCCCTCGGTAGAAGTGCATGTGCTACAAGGCGAGCGAGAGATGGTAGCTGGCAACAAGAGCCTGGGCCGCTTCCAGCTGACTGGTATTCCGCCCGCGCCGCGCGGGGTGCCGCAAGTAGAGGTTACCTTTGATATCGACGCCAACGGGATCGTCCACGTGTCGGCCAAGGACCGGGCCACGAGCAAGGAGCAGTCGATGACGATCACCGGTCAGTCGTCGCTCGACAAGAACGTCATCGACCAGATGGTGCGCGACGCCGAGGCCCACGCCGAGGACGACCGCCAGCGCCGCGCCGAGGCCGAGGCCCGCAACAACGCCGACAGCCTCGTGTACCAGACCGAGAAGATCCTGCGGGAGCACGGCGACAAGATCACCGGCACCGAGAAGGACACGGTCGAGGCCGGCCTCAAGGACCTCAAGGACGCCATCGCCGGCGACGACATCGACCGCATCCGCCAGAGCACCGAGTCGCTCATGGGCGCCAGCCAGGCCTTCTCCCAGAAGCTCTACGAGCAGGCGGCGGCGGAGTCGTACTCCGACATCAAGCCGCCCAGCGACGAGGACGTGGTCGACGCCGAGATCGTCGACGAGGACAAGTCGGCATGAACCCGATCGGGCGACCGCACCAGCCCGACGGCGCACCGGCGCCGCCTCCACCACCGCCGCCGGCGCCGCCCGCCGAGGAGCCGGCGGTGGCGGCTGTCGAGGAGGAGCGCGACGGTGTCGGGGCGCAGCCGGACCCCGGCGGGGGAGACACCGCCGGTGGCGACGCCCCCGGGCCCACCATGGAAGATCTCGTCGAGGAGCTCGAGGCGGTGATCAACCAGCGCGACGAGTATTTGGAGCTCGCCCGCCACAAGCAGGCCGAGTTCGAGAACTTCCGCAAGCAGGCGGCCAAGCGCCAGCTCGACCACGCCGAGCAGGCGGCCGCCAGCCTCGTGACCGAGCTCCTGCCGGTCCTCGACGCCCTCGACAACGGGGTGAGCCACGGAGACGAGTCGCTGGCGCCGGTGCGGTCGCAGCTGCTCGGCGTGCTGGAGAAGGAGGGCCTGGTGCGCGTCGACCCGGTCGAGGACGTCTTCGACCCGAACGACCATGACGCCGTGGCCCACGAGCCGGGCGACGGCGGCGAGCCGGTCGTGGCCGAGACCCTGCGTGCCGGCTACCGCTGGCGGGGCCGCCTGGTGCGTCCGGCCATGGTCCGCGTCCGGGGGTGACGATGGCACCCCAGCGGGAGTGGTTCGAGAAGGACTACTACAAGGTGCTCGGCGTGCCGGAGACGGCGACCGCCAAGGAGATCACCCGCGCCTACCGCAAGCTCGCCCGCGACACCCATCCCGACCGCAACGCCGGTCAGGAGGACCGGTTCAAGGAGGTTTCCGCCGCCTACGACGTCATCGGTGACCCGGCCAAGCGCAAGGAGTACGACGAGGTGCGCAAGATGGGCCCCGTGGGCGCCGGCTTCCCGGGCGGCGGCACAGGAGGTCGCCCGGGCGGCAGTCCGTTCGGCGGCGGCTTCCGGGTGGAGGACCTCGGCGATCTCGGCGATCTCGGCGACCTCTTCGGTGGACTGTTCGGCCGGGGCGACGGTCGCGCCCGCGGCCCATCCCGTGGCACCGGCCCTCGGCGGGGCGCCGACCTCGAGGCCGAGCTGCACCTGTCGTTCATCGACGCCGTACGCGGGGTCACCACCACCGTCAACCTCACCAGCGAGGCCCCGTGCCAGACCTGCCACGGCTCGGGGGCACGGCCGGGCACCGCCCCGGTGGTGTGTCCCGAGTGCGGGGGTCGCGGCGTGCTCGACGACAATCAGGGCCTGTTCAGCTTCTCGTCGCCCTGCACCCGCTGTGGCGGCAGGGGCACGGTCGTCGAGACCCCGTGCCCCACCTGTGGTGGCAGCGGCACCCAGCTCCGCCAGCGTGAGGTCAAGGTACGGATCCCGGCGGGAGTCGACGACGGCCAGCGCATCCGGGTGAAGGGTCGGGGATCGCCCGGAGCCGGCGGCGGGCCTCCCGGCGACCTCTACGTGGTGGTACGGGTCGCCCCCCATCCCCTGTTCCAGCGCAGCGGGAGGCATCTCACCATCACCGTGCCGGTCACGTTCCCCGAAGCTGCCCTCGGCGCCGACATCACCGTGCCGACCCTCGACGGCGAACCGGTCAGGCTGCGACTTCCGGCCGGCACCCGGTCGGGTCGCACGCTGCGGGTCAAGGGCCGTGGCGTTCCGGCCGCCGACGGGCGCCCGCCCGGTGACCTGCTGGTCACCGTCGAGGTGGCGGTGCCCTCCAAGCTGTCGGCAGCCGAGCGCAAGGCCGTCGAGGAGCTGGCGGCGGCCGGCACCGAGTCGCCCCGGGCCTACCTGGAGACGGTGTGATGGCCGTCGAGCAAGGGCGAGACCGCGCCCGGGCGGTGTTCGTCATCTCCATCGCCGCCGAGCTGGCGGGGATGCACCCCCAGACCCTGCGCATCTACGAGCGACGTGGCCTGCTCGACCCGGCCCGCACCGTGGGCAACAGCCGTCGCTACAGCGAGCACGACCTCGATCGGCTGCGGCGCATCCAGGAGCTCACCGGCGAGGGCCTGAACCTCGCCGGGGTCAAGCGGGTGCTCGAGCTGGAGGAGGAGGTGGTCCGGTTGCGCGCCGAGCTCGAGCAGGCTGCGCTCGACGCCCGGACCGCCGTGGAGCGCACCCATCGGCGCTACCGACGTGACCTGGTGCCGCTGTCGCAGGCGGTCGAGGTCTTCGGCGGCGACCGCCGGGTCGCCGGCTGAGCGATCGTCGGGGCCACCGGCAACGGCGGCGGCGCAGGCCCGGCCTATGCTGGGTGGACCGCCAGCAGTTCGTCGAAGGAGAGAACGCGTGCCCGGCACCGTGGTCGTGGGCACCCAGTGGGGCGATGAGGGCAAGGGCAAGCTCACCGACCTCCTGGCTGGCTCCATGGACATGGTCGTTCGTTACCAGGGCGGCCACAACGCCGGGCACACCATCGTCGTCGGCGGGCAGAGCTTCGCCGTCCGCCTGGTGCCGAGTGGCATCCTGCACCCCGCCACCATGAACGTGATCGGCAACGGGGTGGTGGTGGACCCCCAGGTGCTCCTCGACGAGCTGGCCATGCTGGAGTCGCGGGGCATCGACACGTCGAACCTGGTGGTCAGCGGCAACGCCCACCTGATCCTCCCCTACCACCAGGAGATCGACCGGTTGGCGGAGCGCTACCTCGGGCGGAACAAGCTCGGAACCACCAAGGGCGGGATCGGGCCGACCTATGCCGACAAGGCGGCGCGCGTCGGTCTGCGGGTCCAGGACCTGCTCGATCCCAAGATCTTCCGCGAGAAGCTCGACGTCGTGCTCAAGGAGAAGAACGCCGTGCTGGCCAAGGTCTACAACCAGCTCCCGCTGTCTGGCGACGACATCGCCGGGCGCTACCTCGACGAGATCGCCCCTCGCCTCCAGCACCGCATCGCCGACTCGGTGCACCTGGTCCACGAGGCCCTCGAGGCCGGCAAGGAGGTCATGTTCGAGGGCGCCCAGGCCACCTTCCTCGACCTCGACCACGGCACCTATCCGTTCGTGACCTCGTCGAACCCGGTTGCCGGGGGCGCCTGCGCCGGGGCCGGCGTCGGCCCCCGCCACCTCGACCGCATCATCGGGATCACCAAGGCGTACCTGACCAGGGTCGGCTCGGGCCCGTTCCCCACCGAGCTGTTCGACGACGCAGGCGACCTGCTGGTCGAGCGCGGACGTGAGTGGGGGACGAACACCGGGAGGCGGCGCCGGCCGGGGTGGTTCGACGCGGTGATGCTGCGCCACGCCGTGCGCCTCAACAGCCTGACCGACATCTTCCTCACCAAGCTCGACGTGCTCGACCCGTTCGAGGTCGTGAGGGTGTGCGTCGCCTACGAGGTCGACGGCGAGCGCCTCGACCACCTGCCCTACCACCAGTCGGTGCTGCACAAGGTACGGCCGGTCTACGAGGAGCTGCCCGGTTGGAGAACGGATTGCTCGGGTGCCACCACGCTGGCCGAGCTGCCACCGGCCGCCCGCGACTACGTGTCGTTCCTCGCCGAGCAGGGCGGGGTCCCCGTCAGCTACGTCGGGGTCGGTCCCGAGCGGCTCCAGACCGTCCACGTCGAATGATCACCCTCGAACCGGAGGTTCGAGGGCGAGCTCCTGGTGCTGCGGACGCCGGCGGAGCCGGCCTCCGCCGCGCTGCACACTCATCGGGCTCGCTGCGCTCGCCGAGCCGCCAGCCAGAGGAGGCCGCCTTCGGCGGCGGTCGTGGCCGGCGGCCAACGACACCATGAGGATCTGCGTGGTGGGCTCCGGCGGGCGGGAGCACGCCCTGGCCCTCGCCCTCCGGCGGGCGGGAGACGAGGTGGTGGTGGCCCCCGGGAACGCCGGCATCCCCGGGTCGGTGGCCACCGACCCGGTGGAGCTGGACGCCGACCTGGTGGTCATCGGTCCCGAGCAGCCCCTGGTCGAGGGCCTGGCCGACCGGCTCCGGGCCAAGGGGCGGCTGGTGTTCGGACCGGGCGCCGACGGCGCCCGGCTGGAGGGGTCGAAGCGGTGGATGAAGGAGCTGTTGGCCGGCGCCGGCGTGCCCACCGCCCGCCACGCCGCCTTCGCCGAGCTTGCACCGGCCGTGGAGTTCCTGCGGTCGCTCGACGGGCCCTGGGTGGTCAAGACCGACGGGCTGGCGGCCGGCAAGGGCGTGCTGGTCACCGACGACGTCGAGGAAGCCGTCGACGACGTGGGCGCCAAGCTGTCGGGAGCCGCGTTCGGAGCCGCTGGGCGGACCGTGGTGATCGAGGAGGGATTGACCGGGTCGGAGCTCTCGGTCCTCGCCGTGTGCGACGGTGCGCGAGCGGTGGCGCTGGCGCCGGCTCAGGACCACAAGCGGGTCGGCGACGGCGACACCGGCCCCAACACCGGCGGCATGGGGGCGTTCTCGCCGGTGCCCGCCGCGCCGCCCGACGTGGTCGACGTCGTGCTCGACACCGCCGTGCTGCCTACGCTGGCGGCCTTGTCGGCGCGGGGGATCGACTACCGGGGCGTGCTCTATGCCGGGGTGATGCTGACCACCGAGGGGCCGAAGATCCTGGAGTTCAACGTGCGCTTCGGCGACCCGGAGGCCCAGGCCGTGCTGCCCCGCCTCGACAGCGACCTCGCTTCGCTGCTCGCCGGCGCTGCCGCCGGCCGCCTGACCGACGAGCCGGCCTTCAGCGACGACGCCGCCGTCACCGTGGTGTGCGCCACCGACGGCTACCCGGTGTCGCCCCGCACCGGCGACCGGATCGTCGGCCTCGACGCCGCCGGGGCGATGGAGGGCGTCGAGGTGTGCTGCGCCGGCGTGGCGGCCGACGCCGGTGGCGCCCTGGTGACCGCCGGCGGCCGGGTGCTCGACGTGACCGCCCTCGGGCCGACCCTCGACGAGGCGCGCCGGCGCGCCTACCGGGCGGTCTCCCACCTGTAGTGGCCGGGCGTGCAGTACCGCCGGGACATCGCCGCCACCGCCGCCGAGCCTTCCCTGGAACGGAAGGGGAGGGTGCGATGAAGGTCGCCGTGCTCATGGGATCGCCGCGCGACGCCGTCAAGATGACGCCGGCGCGCGAGACGCTCGAGGCCTTCGGCATCGAGGTCGACGAGCGGGTGCTGTCGGCCCACCGCAGCCCGAACGAGGTGGCCGAGCTGGCCCGGACAGCCCGGGAGTCGGGCTACGCCGCGCTCATCTGCGGAGCGGGGATGGCCGCCCACCTGGCCGGCGTCTGCGCCGCCCACACCACCCTGCCGGTGGTGGGCGTCCCCCTCTCCGGCGGGGCGCTCAACGGGGTCGACGCCCTCTACGCCACCGTGCAGATGCCACGCGGCATCCCGGTGGCCACCGTGGCCATCGACGGAGCGCTGAACGCCGCCCTCCTGGTGGTGGAGATGCTCGCCATCTCCGATCCCGAGCTGGCCGCAGCCCTCGACGAGGACCGCCGGCACCGGGCCGGGGGCTGACGTGGCCGGCGAAGTGCTGCCCGACGTGGTGGCCCAGCGCTACGCCAGCGCCGACATGGTGGCGATCTGGTCGCCCCCGGCCAAGGTGGTCGCGGAGCGCCGCCTGTGGCTCGCCGTTCTCGAGGCGCAGCGAGACCTCGGCGTCGAGGTGCCCGACGGCGTCGTCGAGGACTACGCCAAGGTTGTCGACCACGTCGACCTGGCGTCGATCGAGGCCCGGGAGCGGGTGACCCGCCACGACGTCAAGGCCCGCATCGAGGAGTTCTGCGCCCTGGCCGGCCACGAGCACATCCACAAGGCCATGACCTCCCGGGACGTCACCGAG
>JAHWJH010000053.1 GCA_019348555.1 Actinomycetota bacterium | reverse complement strand
GAAGGGCCGGTCGTGCAGGCGTTTTACTCGACCGGGACCGTGCAGCCGGACCGCGAGTTCCCGATCAAGGCGAACGTCGCCGGCACGATCACCGATGTTCGCGTCGACAAGGGCGACGCGGTAACCGAGGGTCAGCCACTGGCGGTGGTGTCGGAGCCGGGGCTGGTGTTCGCGCATCGGCAGGCGCAGGCGGAGCTGGAGGAGAAGCAGAAGCGTGCCGACCCGCAGAGCTCGCCGGTGCTCCAGGAGTACGATGCGCGGATCGCGGCCGGCAGGACGCAGCTCGAGATCGCGCAGCGCG
Organism: Actinomycetota bacterium; assembly: GCA_019348555.1. Classification (GTDB taxonomy): domain Bacteria; phylum Actinomycetota; class Acidimicrobiia; order Acidimicrobiales; family CADCSY01; genus JADDRA01. The sequence continues at coordinate 15,771 of JAHWJH010000053.1, read as the reverse complement.
AGCTGGCGCGGATCAAGGCGCTGATGGAACGCAACGCCGCCTCGCAGACCGATCTCGACGCCGCCGCCGTCGAGGCCAAGTTCGGCGTGGCGCCGTCGTCGATCCCCGACTACCTCGCGCTGGTGGGCGACAGCGCCGACGGCTTCCCCGGCCTCGCCGGCTGGGGGGCCAAGTCGGCGGCGGCGGTGCTCGCCCACTATCGCCACCTCGAGGCCATCCCCGCCGCTGCCGGCCAGTGGGAGGTGAGCGTGCGCAACTCACCGCAGCTGGCGGCCACCCTCGCCGCCCAGCGCGATCAGGCCCTGCTGTTCCGCACCCTCGCCACCCTGCGGGCCGACTGCCCGGTGGGCACGGTCGACGAGTGGCGCTGGCGCGGCCCGACCGAGGCGTTCGGCGCCATGTGCGAGCGCCTCGAGGCGCCCGACCTCGCCGGGCGGGCCCGCGGCGCGTTCGCCGCTGCCGTCGCCCGGGAGCCCGGGCGGTCCCGAGGGATAGCCTCGCTGCCGTGAGCGACCACCCTCTCAAGGCTCGGCTCGAGGAGCTGGCCGAGCGCAAGGAGGCGGCGCTGCACGCCGGGTCGCCCCAGGCGGTCGAGCGCCAGCACGCCCGGGGCAAGCTGCTCGCCCGCGAGCGCATCGAGTACCTGCTCGACGCCGACTCCTTCCAGGAGACCGACATGCTGGCCCGCCACCGGGCCTACGGCACCGACCTGGCCGACGAGCGGCCCTACACCGACGGGGTGGTCACCGGTTGGGGCACGGTCGACGGGCGCAAGGTCTTCGTCTTCTCGCAGGACTTCACCGTCTTCGGCGGCGCCCTCGGCGAGGTGTTCGCCGAGAAGATCCACAAGGTGATGGACCTGGCCGCCTCGGTGGGCGCTCCGGTGATCGGCCTCAACGACGGTGCCGGCGCCCGCATCCAGGAGGGCGTGGTGTCCCTCGCCTCCTACGGTGGGATCTTCCGGCGCAACGTGGCCAGCTCCGGGGTCATCCCCCAGATCAGCGTGATCCTCGGGCCCTGCGCCGGCGGTGCCGTCTACAGCCCGGCGCTGACCGACTTCGTGTTCATGGTGCGGGAGACCTCGCACATGTTCATCACCGGGCCCGACGTGGTGAGGTCGGTCACCGGCGAGGACGTCACCCTGGAGGAGCTGGGCGGCGCCATGACCCATGCCAGCAAGTCCGGCGTGGCCACCTTCGTCGCCCCCGACGAGAAGGCATGCCTCGACGCCGTGCGGGAGCTGCTCAGCTTCCTGCCCGCCAACAACCTCGAGCAGCCGCCGTGGTTCGCACCCGACGACGATCCCAAGCGGCGCTGCCCCGAACTGGTCGACCTCATGCCCGACAGCGCCGACGCGCCCTACGACGTCCGCGAGCTGATCGAGGTGGTGATCGACGACGGCCACCTCGTGGAGTACCACCCCCACTGGGCCCGCAGCATCGTGTGCGCCTTCGCCCGCCTCGACGGCCACGTGGTCGGTGTGGTGGCCAACCAGCCCGAGGTTCTCGGTGGCGTGCTCGACATCGAGTCGTCGGAGAAGGCGGCCCGCTTCGTACGCACCTGTGACGCCTTCAACATCCCCCTGGCCACCTTCGTCGACGTGCCCGGCTTCCTGCCCGGGGTGGGCCAGGAGCACGGCGGCATCATCCGCCACGGGGCCAAGCTCCTCTACGCCTACAGCGAGGCGACGGTGCCGAGCATCCAGGTGGTCACCCGCAAGGCCTACGGCGGCGCCTATGTGGTGATGGGATCCAAGTCGGTGGGGGCCGACCTGGCCCTGGCCTGGCCCTCGGCCGAGCTGGCGGTGATGGGCCCGCCCGGCGCCGTGGCCGTGATCTACCGCAAGGAGCTGGCCCAGGCGGCCGATCCCGTGGCCCGCCGGGCGGAGCTGATCGAGGAGTTCATCGAGCAGCAGGCAAACCCCTGGATCGCCGCCGAACGGGGCTACCTCGACGACGTGATCGATCCGGCCGACACCCGGACCAAGCTCATCGCCGGGTTCGAGATGCTGCGGACCAAGCGGGTCGAACCGGCTCGGCGCAAGCACGGCAACGTGCCGCTGTGACGCGGCGCGGGGGCGTGCCGACGCCCGAGCAGCTGGCCGCCATCGTGGCCGCCGTCGATGCGGTGTGGCCGCGGACATCGGCCTCAACCGTGGCTCCCGACCCCGTCGACCCCAGGTGGCGGTTCTCGGGACGCTGGTGGCGGGAGGCCGCCTTCTCGATCGACCCCATCGACGCGTGGCGTCAGCCCGCGGCCCCGGTGGCGAACACCGCCGGGAGCGGTTGGCGCACGGCCCTGGCCAGCAGCTCGAGGTAGCGCCGGCGGGGCAGGTCGACAGCGCCCAGGCTGCGGAGGTGGGGCGTGGCCCACTGCACGTCGAGCAACGAGGCGCCGCCCTCGACCAGGAGCTCCACCAGGCCCACCAGCGCCACCTTGGAGGCGTCGGTGGCTCGGTGGAACATCGACTCCCCGGCGAACAAGCCGCCGATGGCCACGCCGTAGAGCCCCCCGGCAAGCTTCCCCTCGGGTGTCCACGCCTCGACGCTGTGGGCCCAGCCCAGCCGGTGCAGGCGCACGTAGGCGGCGAGGACGCCCGGCGTGATCCACGAGCCGTCCCTGCGGGGGTCGGCACAGGCGGTGATCACCTGATCGAAGGCGCTGTCGACGCGTACGTCGAAGCGCCGACAGGAGCGGCGCAGCGATCGACTCACCCGCATGCCGTCGAGGGGCAGCACGGCCCTGGGGTCGGGTGACCACCACCCGAGGAGCTGGCGGCGGTGGGCATCGGCCACGGGCATCGGGAACAGCCCGTTGCGGTAGGCGTCGAGCAGGGTGGCGGGCTCGAGGTCGGCCCCCACCCCCACCAGCCCGTCATCGTCGGCCGACTCAGCCGGGGGCAGGTCCCAGCGGCTGACTGGCAGATCGTCGCCGGCGGGGGTGGTCACCACGCCAGTTTGGACCCTTCGCCGGCGGTGCTCCGCCGCTACGGTACGGCGATGAGCGGGCCTCTGGCGCTGGTGGGAGGCGAGGAGTGGAGCCCGGGGTGCAGCTTCGACGAGGAGTTGCTCGCCGCCAGCGGCGGCACCGACGTGCTGGTGCTGCCCACCGCCGCCGCCTACGAGCACCCCGAGCGGGCGGTCACGACGGCGAGCGAATGGTTCGCCGGCTTCGGTGGGCGAGTACGGGGTCTCGACGTCCTCCAGCGCCGCGATGCCCTCGACGCCGACAAGGCCTCCACCGTGAGGGCCGCCCGCTTCGTCTACCTCTCGGGTGGGTCGCCGCTGCATCTGCGGTCGGTGCTGAAGGAGACGCCGGTGTGGGATGCGCTGGTGGCTGCCTGGGACGACGGCGCCGTGGTCGCCGGGTCCTCCGCCGGCGCCATGGTGCTGTGCGATCCGATGGTGGACCCGCGAGGCGGCGCGTTCACCGTCGGTCTCGGCATGGTCGTGAACGTGGCGGTGCTGGCCCACGCCGAGCCGGAGGTGACCACCCTGCACCACCGCACCTTCGAGCTGGCCAGTGCCGGCCTGGCCGTGGCCGCCGTGCCCGTCCGCACCGCGCTCCTGCGCGACCCCGACGGCTCGTGGCGCTCGGCCGGCCAGGGCGCGGTGCGGGTGTTCGTCGACGGCGAGGAAGCTGGCCTGGGGGCCCTGCCTCAGAAGGGGTAACCGGGCGCCGTAGAGCCCCCCGGCAAACGCGCCAGTGGGCGGCGGCGGTTCTTTCCTCACAGAGTCGCAAGCCTGGAACGGCGATGACCCCAGTTTCGCCATCGGGCGAACCTGGCTAGCTAGCTAGCGCTCGACGATCTCCACCGACTCGATGGTGACCTGCTCGGACGGTGTCCCGCTCGACGTGCCCTTCGCCTCGATGGCCTTCACCACGTCGATCCCCTCGGTGATCTGGCCGAACAGCGAGTAGTTCGGACCTGGCAGCTGGTTCGGCCCGAGGTAGATGTAGAACTGGCTGCCGTTGGTATCGGGGCCCGAGTTCGCCATGGCCACCGAACCCTCGACGTACTCCCCGACGCTGGCGGGCAGCTCGTCGGGGATCTCGTAGCCGGGCCCGCCGGTCCCCTGAGGTTGGCCGACGGGGTCGCCGCCCTGCACCACGAAACCGGGGATGATGCGGTGGAAATCGTCGCCGTCGTAGTAGCCGTAGCGGGCGAGCACCACGAAGTTGTTCACGGTCCCGGGCGCCACGTCCTCCAGGAGATCGACGGTGAAGCTGCCCTCCGAGGTGGTGACCGTGGCCGCGTAGTCGACGCCATCGACGATGCAGCGCTGCGGCGCGGCGTCGAACGCCCTCACCGGTTCCGCCGGCTTCTCCGCGGGCGGGCACTCGCCGGTGCCGTACCCGAAGGCGACAGCCTCACCGGCGGCGGTGGTCGTCGCGGTGTTCGACGAAGCGGCTTGGTCGGCAGGGTCGTCGGTGCCCGTCTGGGAGATCAGCACCAGCACGGCGAGGACCACCACGGCCAGCACGACCGAGAGGACCAGGCGCCGGCGCCGCTGGTCGCGGCGCGTGGTGGTCTCCACTTCGGCGAGCCGCGACTGGCGGCCTTCCTTCTGCCGCTGGCGCTTCTCGGTCCCCATCGCGTCCAAACCTAACGCTGGTAGCGTTCCCCGGCCATGCCGGTGGTCGTCCAGAAGTTCGGGGGCAGCTCCGTCGCCGATCCCGACCGGATCCGGGCGGTCGCCGACCACATCTCCCGTACCTGCCGCCGGGGCACCCAGGTGGTCGCGGTGGTCAGCGCCATGGGTCACGAGACTGACGACCTGCTCCACCTAGCCGAGCAGGTTTCGCGCCTGCGGCCCGGCCGGGAGATGGACATGTTGATCACCGCCGGCGAGCGCAAGGCGACGGCGTTGCTGTGCATGGCCCTGCACGACCTCGGCGTCGAGGCCGACAGCCTCACCGGCAGCCAGGCCGGCTTCTTCACCGACGCCACGCACACCAACGCCAAGATCCTCGAGGTGCGTCCCGAAAGGGTCCGCCAGGTGTTGGCCGAAGGTCGCGTGCCCGTCGTCGGTGGAGCCCAGGGCGTGAGCGCGTCGCGCGACGTGACCTTCCTCGGCCGGGGCGGCTCCGACACCACCGCCGTGGCCCTCGCCGCCGCCCTCCAGGTCGACGCCTGCGAGCTCTACACCGACGTCAGCGGGGTGTTCACCGCCGACCCCCGGATCGTGCCGGAGGCGCGACGGATGTCCTCGGTGGGTTTCGACGAGCTGCTGGAGATGACCGCCACCGGTTGCCCCAAGCCGGCCATGCGCTCGGTCGAGTTCGCCCGCCGCCAGCGGGTGCCCCTGCACGTGCGCTCCAGCTTCACCTGGGAACCCGGTACGTGGGTTCAAGAGGAGGACCCGTCCATGGAGAAGGCCATCATCACCGCGGTCACCTACGACACGTCGGAGGCGAAGGTCACGGTGCAGGGCGTGCCCGACCGACCGGGCATCGCCGCCGCCCTGTTCCGCGCCCTGTCCGACCACGACGTGATGGTCGACATGATCGTGCAGAACACCTCCGACGACGGCCGCACCGACATCTCCTTCACCGTGCCCACCGAGCACCTGGCACTGGCACAACGGTCGTGCCAGGACCACGCCGCCGAGCTCGGCGCGACCAGGGTGCTCGGCGATGACGACATCGCCAAGGTGTCGCTGGTGGGCGCCGGCATGAAGTCGCACTCCGGGGTGTCTGCGACCGTCTTCGAGGTCCTCGCCGGACGGGGCATCAACATCGAGATGATCTCCACCTCGTCGATCCGCATCACGTGCGTGGTCCGCAGCGACCGCATGGAAGAGGCGGTGCAGGCGCTCCACGACGCCTTCGAGCTCGACCGTCCCCTCGTCTGAGGGCCGGTCGGAGACGAGCGGCGATCAGCCGGCCGGTAGCCTGACGCCCATGTCGGTCAACGTCGGGATCGTGGGCGCCACCGGGCTGGTCGGCGGCGTGATGCGCCAGATGGTGGCCGACCGGGCGTTCCCCGTGTCCAGCCTGCGGTTGTTCGCCTCCACCCGTTCCGCCGGGCGGCGCCTGCCCTGGGGGGACGACGAGCTGGAGGTCGAAGACGCGGCCACCGCCGACCTGACCGGGCTCGAGCTGGCGCTGTTCTCGGCGGGGGCGACCGCTTCTCGGGCACTCGCCTCCCGCTTCGTCGAGGCGGGGGCGATCGTCGTCGACAACTCCTCGGCGTGGCGCATGGACCCCGACGTGCCCCTGGTGGTGGCCGAGGTCAACCCCGAAGCTCTCGCCCGGGTGCCCAAGGGGATCGTCGCCAACCCCAACTGCACGACGATGGTGGCCATGCCGGTGCTCAAGCCGCTCCACGACGAGGCCGGGCTGCGCCGGTTGGTGGTGAGCACCTACCAGGCGGTGTCGGGTGCAGGGCTGGCCGGCATCGCCGAGCTCGAGGAGCAGCTCCGCAAGGGGGCCGACGCCTCGGCGGCGCTGGCCTTCGACGGCGACGCCGTGCCTGACCCTTTCCCCGTGGTGTTCCCGGCACCGCTCGCCTTCAACGTCGTTCCGCTGGCCGGCGACCTGCTCGACGACGGCAGCGACGAGACGGTGGAGGAGCGCAAGTTGCGCGACGAGAGCCGCAAGATCCTCGGCCTGCCCGAGCTCGCCGTGTCGGGCACGTGCGTGCGGGTCCCCGTCTACACCGGCCACTCGCTGGCCATCAACGCCGAGTTCGAGCGGCCTCTCCCGCCGGAGCGCGCTCGCCAGATCCTCGCCGGATCGCCGGGCGTGGAGCTGGCCGACGCCCCCATGCCGCTGCGCTCGGTGGGCAACGACCCCACCTTCGTCGGCCGCATCCGGCGCGACCCCGGCGTCGAGCACGGGCTGGCGCTGTTCGTGTCGGGCGACAACCTGCGCAAGGGGGCCGCCCTCAACGCGGTGCAGCTGGCCGAGCTCCTGGTGGAGGGACGCCGGCCGCTCAGCGGCCGCCGCTGACGTCGAGCAGCGCCCCGGTGACGTACGACGCCTCGTCGGAGCACAGCCACGCCACCGCCCGGGCCACCTCGTGAGGCTCACCGCCGCGACCCATCGGCACGTGGTGGCGGAGCCGCTCGACCCGGTCGGGTGCACCGCCGCTGGCGTGGATCCCGGTGGCGATGAGGCCCGGTCGCACGGCATTGACCCGGATGCCCTCGTCGGCCACCTCCTTGGCCAGCCCGACGGTCATGGTGTCGACCGCTCCCTTGGAGGCGGCGTAGTCGACGTACTCGCCGGGGCTTCCCAGGCGTGACGCCGCCGAGGAGAGGTTGACAATCACCCCGCCGCTGCCGCCGTGGCGGGGTGACATCCGGCGGATCGCCTCACGTGCGCACAGCAGCGGGCCCATCACGTTGACGGCAAGGATGCGCTCGATGCGACCACCTCTCAGGTCGTCCACTCTCGATGCCGGCGCCACGATTCCCGCGCTGTTGACCAACCCGTCCAGGCGGCCGAGGGTCTCGTCGACCGTGGCGAAGAGCCTCACGACGTCGAGCTCCGAAGCCACGTCGGCGGCGATCGACACCGCCTGGCGTCCCAGCGAGCGACACCGCTCGACCACCGCGCCAGCGGCCCCGGCGTCTTCCCGGTAACCGACGGCGACGTCCCATCCCCGTTCGGCCAGCAGCGTCGCCACCGCCGCGCCGATGCCGCGTCCGCCGCCGGTGACCACCCCAACCGGGCTCACGGGCAGCTGCAGGGGATCGCCGCACAGTGCGGGCAGCCGGAGGCATAGCGCGCCGCGGCGACGTCGAGGGAGAGGTCGAGCTGGTCGGCGAGGGAGGCCAACCAGGCGAGCACGTCCCCGAGCTCGTCCAGTTGCTCTGCGGAGGTGCCCTTGCGGACCGCCTGGGCCAGCTCGCCGACCTCCTCGACCAGCCAGGCGACCGCCGTCGGCGTTCCCCGGGTGCGGTCGCGATCGCCGTAGGTCCGGCGCATCAACTCCTGGAAGTGATTCAGGTCCATGCCGTCTCCATTAGCTTCGTCTCCACTACAGTTGCTTTGCTCTTACTCAACCGCTTCGACTCGACGTCACAGGAAATAGCATGAAGAATTTCCGAAATTCCCTTGACCTTGAAGTCAAGTCCAACCCTTATCGTGGTTGTTGTGAGCCAGCTGACCGTGTCGAAGCTTGCCAGCCAGGTGGGTACGTCGTCCGACACGCTGCGCTACTACGAGCGCATCGGGCTGCTGCCCGAGCCTGCCCGGAGCCCCAGCGGCTACCGGCTCTACGGCGACGAGGCCGTGGAACGGGTCCGCTTCATCAAGCGGGCGCAACGCTTCGGGCTGCGCCTGGAGGAGATCGGCGAGCTGCTGTCGATCCGCGAGCGGGGCATGTGCCCGTGCGGCAGCACCAGGCGGATGCTCGAGGCGAAGGTCGGCGAGCTGACCGAGGAGATGGAGGCACTACGACGCCTCCGAGACGACATCCAACTGATGATCGACGACCGCCTTCCGGAGGCCGGTCAGGAGAGCTGGCAGTGCGGCTCGAGCCTGATCCAGATCGGACGGCGGTCCCACACCACGAAGGGAGAGGGCTATGAGTGCTTCTGACAACGCCTGCCAGTGCGGGTGCAGCACCATGGTGGAGGTCACCAAGGCTGCCGAGCCGTGCTCGTGCGGCTGCGAGTGCTGCACCACCACCGACAAGAGCACCGACCAGGAGATCGCCGAGCTGAAGGAGCTCCGCCAGTCGGTCGAACGTCGCCTGGCTGAGCTCGGACAGTCTTGACCGCGATCGCGAGGACCGCGTCAAAGGAACGGAGCCCACAATGTCCGCTCCGGTGAGCCCCGAGGTCTCCCGCCCACACGAGCCTGAGGATGTCCGGTCCCGCAGCCTGTTGCGGCCGGCGATCCTCCTCCTCCTCCGGGAGCGGGAGAGCCACGGCTACGAGCTCATGAGCCGGTTGGCCGAGCTCGGCGTCGAGGTGCCACCCACCACCGGTGGGCTGTACCGGTCGTTGCGTACCATGGCCGAGGAGGGGCTGGTCACCTCCTATTGGAGCACGCCTCAGCGCGGTCCCGCCCGGCGGGTCTACGCCATCTCCGAGACCGGCGAAGAGCACTTGGAGCAGTCGATGCCGTCGCTGGCCAGCTTGCTCCGGACCGTGCGGGGGATGCTCAACCGCTACCGCCAGGGCTGACCGTCCACGGGGGCGGCGGTCAGGACGGAAGAGGGCCGCCGCCCGAGCGCACCTGCACCGGAGTGGGAGAGACCGGTGAGCCTGAACCTGCGGCGGCGAAGGCGAGGCCGAGGGTCTCCTGGGCCGGGGCGGCGCTGACCACGGCCAGGCGGGCGAGGTCCTCGGTCGTCGCCTCGTAGCCCTCGTCGGTCGAACACGTGGGTGCCCGGTAGTGGCGGGCGTAGTTCTGGCCGGCGGCCGCCAGCGCCAGGTTGAAGCGGGGGTCGCGCCGACGGGACTCCCTGACGAAGCGGGCCAGGCGCGGCCGCGCCCGGTAGAAGCGACGGTAGGCGCGGCGTAGACCGGTCTCGAGCTGATCTGCCGTCATGCGGGCCGGCGTGAACACCGCCTGGTAGAGGTTGTAGCGCTTCCAGTCGAACGACGTGATCCGGTTGTCGTCGATCATCCTCGAGAAGGTGTGGGTGCCCGGGTAGGGCGTGAGGATCGAGAAGTGGGCCACGTCGACACCGATACGGTCGACGAACTCGGCGGTCTCGTCGAACACCTCCGGGCCGTCGTGGTCGAAGCCGAAGATGAAGCCGCCCTCGACCGAGATCCCCCGCCGGTGGACCTGGTCGACGAGCTCGCCGTACTGGCCGGGTCGGTTCTTCTTGTTGCACTCGATCAGGCTCTCGCGCGACACGCTCTCGAAGCCGGTGAACAGCGCCCGGCAGCCGACCCGCGCCGCCAGGTCGAGCAGCTCGGTGTTGCGGGCCAGGCCGATCGACGCCTGCGCGCCCCACGTGACCCGCACCTTCGACCGCTCCATGGTGCTCAGCAGGTCGGAGGCGTAGTCGAGGTCGGCAGCGAGGTCGTCGTCGAGGAAGAACACGTAGGTGAAGTCGCCCACGCGCTGGCCACGGCGCTTGAGGACGCGCAGCTCCTCCACCACCTGTTCGGGGTCGCGGTGTCGTGAACCACGTCCGTTGATGCGGATGACCGAGCAGAAGTCGCAGTTGAACCGGCACCCCCGGGTGGTCTGCACCGTGTTCATGGGGGCGTAGCGGGTGATCGGCCAGCGGCGCAGCAGGTCGATCCACTCGTCGACGGTGGGCACCGCCTCCATCCCACCCCAGTGGCCCTGGTACAGCGGCTCGAGCCGTCCGGCGGCGGCGTCGTCGAGGACGCTGCCGAAGATGGCGTCGGCCTCGCCGCAGAGCACCGAATCGGCGTGGCGGAGCGCCTCTCCCGGCATCAACGAGGGATGGACACCACCGAGGATGACCGGCACGCCGGCGTCGCGATAGCTGTCGCTCAGGCGATAGGCCCGCGGGGCTGTCGAGGTCCACACCGTGAGGGCGACCAGATCCGGGCGCTCGACGGGGAGCGGTTCGTAGTTCTCGTCGACGATGCGCACTCGCCAACCGTTGCGGCGGGCGTGGGCGGCGAGCACCAGCAGCGCCATCGGCGGCATGCGGTGGCCGAAGGTCAGGTGCAGCCCCGTCCCGCCCCAACGGGGAAAGACCAGGTGGAGCAGCGGGCGGTCGGCCACGCCGGCAGCGTACGCCTCGCCCCCCGACCGCACCAGCAGGCCCGGGAGGACGAACGTCACCTCGGATCCCTCGAGTTCGCCCGCCAGCGCCAGGCCCTCAGCGACGGCGCCGCCCTCGGCCCGGAGTTCCTCGGCTACCTCCGTAGCCAGGCCATGGTCGAGTGCGCCCGCAATCCCGGCTGCACCATGGTGGTGGCCCCCGAGGGCACGGGCGTGAACGTCATCAGTCCGGGTGCTCCCGGGGCCTGACGCCCTCCGGTACCGTCCGTCCATGGCCGACGACGGCGTCGTGATCGAGGCCGCCGGCCGGGAGCTGCCGATCAGCCATCCGGACAAGGTGTTCTTCGCCGAGCGGGGCGAGACCAAGCTCGACCTGGTCCGCTTCTACCAGGCCGTCGAGGGGCCGTTGCTCGACGCCATGGGAGGACGACCGGTGCTCCTCCAGCGCTTCCCGAACGGCGCCGGTGGGTCGTCGTTCTTCCAGAAGCGCGTGCCCGAGAACCGGCCCGAGTGGCTTGAGACCGCCGTGGTCGCCACGCCGAACGGCACCACCTCCCAGGCGCTGGTGGCGGCCGATCTGGCGCACGTGCTGTGGGCGGTCAACCTCGGCTGCCTGGGATTCCACGTCTGGCCGACGAAAGCCGCCGACCTCGACCACGCCGACGAGCTACGCATCGACCTCGATCCGACGCCCGGCGTGGATTTCCCGATGGTGCGTGAGGCCGCCACGGAGGTGCGTGCCCTGCTCGACGAGCTCGGCCTGGTTGGTCTCCCGAAGACCACCGGCAACCGGGGGGTGCACGTGTACGTGCGCCTCGAACCGCGCTGGACCTCCTACGAGGTTCGGGACGCAGCGGTGGCGGCGGCCCGAGAGCTCGAACGCCGTCGGCCGGATCTGATGACGGCGGCGTGGTGGAAGGAGGAGCGGGGCCGGCGGGTCTTCGTCGACTTCAACCAGAACGCTCCCCACAAGACGATCTTCGGGGCGTGGTCGGTGCGGGCCCGGCCCGGGGCCCAGGTGTCGACGCCGTTCTCCTGGGATGAGCTCGAGTCGATCGAGCCCGACGCCCTGACCATCGCCAGCGTGCCGGAGCGGGTGGCGGTGGGCGGTGACCCGTGGGCCCATGCCGTTGCCCAGTCGTTGGAGCCGCTGCTCGACCTCCACCGCCGAGACCGGGATGCCGGCCTGGCCGACGCCCCGTGGCCGCCCGTCTACCCGAAGATGCCCGGTGAGCCGCCCCGGGTGGCGCCCAGTCGGGCGCGGAAGGCACCGGGCTGAGGTCGGACCGGGTCAGGCCCGGTTCAGCACCGCGGCGATGTCGTCGAGGTCGTGCGGGGCGAGCTCGACGTCGCCGGCGGCGGCGTTCTCCCGCACGTGGGCGGCGGATCGGGAGCCGGCGATGGCGGCGGTGATGCCGGGCTGGTGGACCACCCAGGCCAGCGCCAGCTGCGCCAGCGTCACCCCCTTGCGCTCGGCGACAGGTCGCAGCGCCTCCACCGTGGCCAGGTGGCCACGGAACCGGCCCGGAGCGAACAGCTCGTCGTAGGCGCCCATGCCGTGCTTGCCGCTGCGCCAGTCGTCGTCCGAGAACGTCGTCGTCTCGTCGAACGCGCCCGTCAGCAGTCCGTAGGCCAAGGGGCCATAGGCGAGGATCCCCGTGCCGGCCTCGACGCAGCGGGCGAACAGGTCGTCCTGGCCGTGGCGGTGCAGCATCGAGAACTCCGGCTGGAGGGAATCGACGTGGCGCAGTCCCTCGCAGCGTTCGAGGAGCTCGACGGAGAAGTTCGAAACGCCGATGGCGCGCACCAGCCCGTCGTCGACCAGGCCGGCCATCGCCTCCCAGGTCTCCTCCACGGGGACACGGCGATCGGGCCAGTGGAGTTGGTAGAGATCGAGGACGTCGCGGCCCAGGCGGCGAAGGCTGCCCTCGCAGCCGGCTCGCACCTGGCCGGCTCGGAACCCGCTGCCGGCCGGCTCGGGAGCCAGCTTGGTGAACACCAGGATGTCGGTGCCGGCCACGGCCTCGGCGACCAACTCCTCGGAGCGCCCGCCGCCGTACACCTCGGCGGTGTCGACCCAGGTGACGCCGGCGTCGAAGGCGGCACGCATGGCCCCGATGGTCTCGTGCTCTGGAGGGTTGGGCCCCCACGCCATACCCCCCGCTTCCCAGGCCCCGTAGCCGATCACCGAGATGTCGGGGCCGCTCGAGCCCAGTGTGTTGGTCCGCATACACGTCCTCCCGCTCGCGCTCTGTGCGTGCAACTGTGCCCGGGTGGGCCGTCGGTCACCGGTGCGGCCGCTCTGGGACCGTTCGAGGCGCCATTCGTGGACCCTGCGCACGGTTGAGCAGTGCCGAGCGTCCACAATTCGAGGTCAGGTCGGCACGCCCGTCAAGAGCTCCGTCGAGCGAGGTCAGCGGCCGTCCAGAACCCGACCTGCGGGTCGTGCGTAGAACCACCCTTGGCATAGAGGGCCAGTCGTCCACGCCCGTTGTCATCGAGCATGTCGACCACGTCGAAGAACGCATTCGGACCAGCGGAACGGAGGGCGGTGTCTCCTTCACCCGGTCGCCGAGGGAGCTGCGTCGTGAGGAGCACGATGGGAGGACGGCCGGGGGCCCGATCCCGCAGGGCGTGGGCACGCCCGAGTGACCTCCACACCGTGTCGGTGGCCGACAAGCCGCCACGGTGGCTGGTGAAGGAGCCCAAGACGTCGAAGAGCCACGTCGTCCCCTCGGCGTCGTCGGCTCGGAAGCTCACCGTGACGCCGGTGCTGGGAACGCGATGGCCGCGGTGGGTGATGACGAAGCCGGCGTCGACGAGGACATCTTCCGCAAGCTTGTGGGCTGCCTTGCCGTCGAGCGTGGCCCGGCTCCGGAAGCTCTCTTCCGGCTCAACGGCGAACGACTGCTGGGTGCCGTGCCGGTGTCCTGGTCGGTCGGGGCCAGTCGGCGTGGTCTCGATCTCGGCGAGCCGTCGCCGTGCCATGGCGACATAGGCTTCGTCGAGGTCATAGCCGATGTACCGGCGACCGAGCCGGGCAGCGGCGACCAGAGTGGAGCCACTTCCCATGAAGGGGTCGAGCACGAGGTCGTTGTCGAACGTGTAGAGGCGGATCAGCTGTTCCGGCAGCTCGACGGGAAATGGCGCAGGGTGTCCGATCCGGCGGGCACTTTCGGCAGGGATCTCCCAGAGATCCAGGGTGAGCGCCAGGAAATCGTCGGTCATGAGGGTGCTCTCGGAAGGCAAACCGGCGGCGGCCCGGTCCTTCACCGACCCGGCCCGGTCGAAACGGCCCTTACTGGCGACGACGACACGCTCGGTGATGTCCCTGAGCACGGGATTGGCGGCGCTGCGGAAGGAGCCCCAGGCACAGGAGCCGGTCGCGCCCTGACCCTTCTGCCAGATCAACTCCCCGCGCAGAAGGAGCCCCAGGTCGTCCTGAAGAATCCGGATGACGTCGGCGGAGAGGCTCCGGTAGGGCTTTCGGCCGAGGTTGGCGACATTCACGGCGATGCGCCCGCCCGGCTCGAGCTTGCGGACACACTCGGTGAAGACGTCGCGGAGCATCACCAGGTACTCCAGGTACGACGACGGAACGCCTTCGCGCTGGAACTCCTCCTCGTATTGCTTGCCGGCGAAATACGGAGGAGATGTGACGACGAGCCCGACGGACGCGTTCTCGACCGCGTCCATCGAGCGGGCGTCGCCGTGAACAAACGGCTGGGGAACCGCCCTGGGGGGAACGACCGTGGCGTCGTCGGAGGCATCCGGCGCATCGAACCGCCCATAGAACGCCGAAGCATCGTGATTCTCCCGACGCGACACTCCGAAGTTCGATGTCGCCGTCCGCCGACGCTCGCGCATTCCGGACGTGCGCTTACGCGCCGTGCGCCGCCTCGTACTCTTCGAGAACGACGCGGGGGATGCGCCCTCGAGAGCTCAGGTCCGGGTATCCGTTGCTCCGGGCCCACTCGCGAATGTCCCTGAGGCGATCGCGGTCGGAGGCCACTCGGACCTCGGGCCCTGGCGCGGCGATCCGCTCGGCTCGCGGCCGAGATCCTTGCGACCGCCGTCCGCCGCGACCTCCTCCGGTGCGGCGGGCGTGGCTGATCAACTCCTGCAGTTCATCCTGCACTTGCGCGCTGTGCTCGGCGCACACGTCGATCTCGTAGTCGTACCCGTCGAAGCCGAACTTGACGGTCTCGACTCCTTCGGTCTCGTCTTCGTGCAGGTCGCACGTCACGACGACTTGTACTTTCTGTGCCACTGATTGTTTCCTCCTGATCGGCCTGCGGCGGAGGTTAGCCGGAACAATGCCGACTCAGGCGTTTCCCGTGCGAGGAACAATGCCCAGGGCGCCGATGTTTTGCCGACAGGGCCCTTCCCCTGGGCTCTCTTCACCGTCGTGCACGTCTCCTGCTTCGTTGACAAAGCTGACGTGCCTCAGGATGGAGCCGCCGTGGGCCATTCTCCTCTCCAGGAGTGGTGTCGACCTCCCAGGCGACGGGATGGTCGTCTCGGTATTCACCGTAGGCGCCGGTGACGATGGTTCGGTGAGGTGGGCGGCCAGATCGGGCAGGAGTGGCTCCAGGTCGATGCGTCGCATGCGGGTCACGTTCGCGGTGTTCGTCTCCACGGGCGTGTCCCATGATGTGGCCCACCATCACGGAAGGCCACGACCACAGACGAACACGAATGCTCGAGTCGGGAAGGCGGGATTCGAACCCGCGACCTCAGCGTCCCGAACGCTGTTAGGGCGTACCTGGACGAACGCCGGCGGACAAAACAGCAGGTGAGCCGCCCTTTCTGGATTCCGACGAACATCTCCGTACGGCAGCGGATGTGCCATGAATGTGCCATGGCCGGGACGGCGCAGCGGGCGCAGGCTTCAACCTACGGTCTGCTGCAGGCCACCGGTAGGTTCGCTCCTGGCCCCGTCGGCTGCAACCAGGGGCATGTGCGAACCGGCGCCACGGTGCAGCTCGGGCGCTTCAGCGGCCGTCAGGCCCCTCACCGGATTACGTGTACCGTCGACTCATCCGGTCCGGCATGTCACCGTGGTCGAATGCCGATGCCTGCGACAACCACCGTGGCCGT
>JAHWJH010000052.1 GCA_019348555.1 Actinomycetota bacterium | reverse complement strand
GGCGGGACCGGCACCGGCCACGCCGAGGATCAGGCCGACGATGTACACCAGCCCGTCGCTAACGCCGAACACCGCAGCCCGTGCCGCGCCGCCCTGGACGTCGCGATGGTGGTGCTCGTCGAGGGCCGCCGCCGGCGCAGGGCGGGTCCGCTCCGGCGTGTCCTCGGGGCCCAGGCGGGACTCGGCCATGGCGCACACGCTACCTGCGGCCGGCCCCCTGCCCGGGGAGGGCGTCGCCGCCCGCACTCCCTTCTAGGGTGATCCCATGGCCACCCGCTACGACGCCGGTGTCGACCACCTCGCCGCCCTCCTGGCCGGTGAGCCGTCCTACCGGGTACGCCAGGCCTGGGACGGCCTGTACCGCCGGCTGCTCGACCCCGCCGACATGACCGACCTCCCTCTCGCCCTGCGCCAGGAGCTGGACGAACGTCTCCCGCTGGCGCTGACCACCGCCGTCGAGTCGGTGAGCGACGGCGGCGACACGGTGAAGTGGCTGTGGCGTCTCCACGACGGTGCCGCCATCGAGACGGTCCTCATGCACTACGCAGACCGGGCCACGGTCTGCGTCTCTTCCCAGGCCGGCTGCGCCATGGCCTGTGGGTTCTGCGCCACCGGCCAGGCGGGGTTCGAGCGCAACCTCAGCACCGGCGAGATCGTCGAGCAGGTCGTGCGGGCGGCCCGCCGGGCCCTGCCCCGGCGCCTGAGCAACGTGGTCTTCATGGGCATGGGCGAACCCCTGGCCAACTTCGACCGCGTGTGGGCGGGGATCGGTCGCATCCACCACGACCTCGGCCTGTCGGCACGGCACCTCACGGTGTCGACCATCGGGGTCGTGCCGGGCATCGACCGCCTGGCCGGCGCCGAGCTGCCGGTCAACCTGGCCGTCTCCCTGCATGCCGCCAACGACGGCCTGCGCGACCGGTTGGTGCCGTTGAACCGCCGCTACCCCCTCGACGCGCTGCGCCAGGCCTGCGCCCGCTACGTCGCCGCCTCCGGTCGCCGCCTGTCGTTCGAGTGGGCGCTCATCGACGCCACCAACGACCGCCCGGCCGACGCCGAGGAGCTGGCGGCGCTGGCCCTACCGCTGCGGGCCCACGTCAACCTGATCCCCCTCAACCCCACGCCGGGCTACGCCACGCCCGGCACCCCACCCTCGGGCGTCGCCGCCTTCTGCCGACGGTTGCGAGCCCTCGGGGTGACGACCACCGTTCGCCGGAACCGGGGCACGGGCATCGACGCCGCCTGTGGTCAGCTGGCCGCCGGGCCACCCCGGGCTCAGCCGGCGCGCACCGTCAGGCTCTCCCCCACCCGGATGGAGTCGACCAGCACCTCGCCCCGGCGCACCACGCCCTCCGGCCACACGACCGAACGCACCAGCTCGCCCTCCACCACCGCTCCCGGGCCCACGACGGAGGCACCACCGGAGGCGGCCAGGTTGGCCGCGAGGTAGTCGGCCGGGGTACCGCAGTCGATCAGGAGCCCGGCCACGGGCACGGCGTCGAGGGTGCCGTCTTCGAGACGTGGGCGCCAGCAGACCTCCCACAGCCCGGAGGGCTCGGCGGGGAGGGCGGCCACCTCTTGGACGGGCAGCACCGACGCCACGATCCGGCTGCGCGGCCCGAACCGCTCGTTCGGGCCGGCGGCGAACAGCACCCGCACCCTGGCGCCGTCCCATCCGGTGAGGACCCGCCGGAGGTCGATGCGGTGCCAGGCGTCGGCGTTGACCACCACCACCGGGCGGCCGTCGAGCCAGGGCCGCAGGTGCGCCACGGCACCGGCCGTGCCGAGCTGGTGCGGCCCCACCTCGAGCGACAGGTGCACTCGGCCGTCGAGGTGGGCCTCCATCTGATCGAGGTGATGGCGGGCGTTGACCGCCACCGAGCCGGCGCCCGAGCCGACCACCGGCACCAGCCGCTCGAGCGCCAGGTCGACCAGAGCGACGTTGCCCACCGGGCACAACGCCTTGGGCCGCAGCGAGGTGAGCGGCCGCAGCCGGGTACCGCTTCCTGCCGCCAGGACCAGGGCTGCCACACTGTCAGCCATGGAGACCCGTCGCTGGACCAATCCCAGCCATCCCCAGACCATGCAGATCGCCGTGTTCCTGCTCTACGCCAACGCCGTCTTCGGTCTGCTGTTCCGGGCCCCGTTCCTGCTCTTCGGTGCCACGTTGGGGTTCCTCGTGGTGGTGGCGTACGCGGCGGGAGCCTTCGGTCTGGCCAACGACCAGAATTGGGGATACGGCGTGAGCGTGGCGGTGTCGGCCCTGGTGTTGGTGGCCTCGGTGGTCAAGATCGGCTTCGGCGCAGCCAACCTCATCAACATCATGTTCGACGTCGCGCTGCTGGTCTTGCTGCTGCATCCTCAGAGTCGCAGCTATCAGCGGATCTGGTTCACCTGACGACCTCACCCTGACGTCGACTTCTCGTACGGAGGAGCCAGCGGCTCGTCGTGACGGGCGGCGGCGCTCAGCTCCTCGGGGAGAGGCCAGGGGTTGGGCAGACAGCCGTCCAGGTCGGTGCTCTGCTGGGCCATGACCGGGGCGGGGCGGCCGGGCGCGGGGCATTGCGGCTCCGGCGGGTGGTGCCGCCCGAGGAGGTGGCCCACCTCGTGGTTCACGAGCATCTGGCGGTACGACGCCCGGTCACCGGTCCACGTCTCGGTGGCGACGCGCCAGCGGTCGGCGTTCATGGCCACCACCGGGCCGTTCTGGCACGAGAACCTGGCGCCGGTCCGGTAGGGGAAGCACAGCTCGTCGACCTCCCCGCCCTCGGCGAGCACCACGAGGTACTCGGCGGCCGGGTCCTCGACCAGTCGGAACCCGGCGCCGACCCAACCGCGGGGATCGGTCAGGGTGGCCCGCACGACGTCGGCGAAGCCGACGGTTGCGGCGTCGTCGACCCGCCGCTCGATGCGGTAGCGGACCTCCACCACGCCATCGACCGCCGTGGTGGTCGTCGGGATGGTGGTCGCCGGTCTGGCCGGGGCGCGCGCCACGTCGCGGTCGGCGGGCGCAGCGCCGCCACAGCCGACGGCGACCGTCGCCAGCACCGACGCCAGAGCTGCCAGCCGGACCCGAACGCCGGTCACCGGGCCAGTCTGGCGCAGCTCGACGCCACACTGGCGGCGTGGCTGTGCTGGTGCGCGATCTCCTCGAGGTGCTGATCGTGCTGGCCGTCGGTGCGATGCTCGTCACCGTGGTGAGGCGCCTGGCGGCCGGCGAGCTGCGCGTCTACCGCTGCTCGGCCTGCGCCCGCCCGACGTCGCGGGGCTACCCCCGCTGCCGGCACTGCGGGTCCGAGCAGCCCGACGCCCTGTGAGGGTGGGCCTCCTACAGTGAGCGGCGTGCAGCTGCCTGTCGGCGAGGAGAAGGCCCTCGCCGTGCAGCGCATGTTCGACGCCATCGCCCCGCGCTACGAGGTCGTGAACCGGGTGATGACCTTCGGCCTCGACGAGCGCTGGCGCCGCAAGGCCATCGACGCTCTGGGGCTGCCCACCGGCTCGCTGGTGCTCGACCTGGCCTCGGGCACGGGCGACTTCTGCCGGCTGTCCCAGCGGGCCGGCCACCACTGCATCGGCGTGGACTTCTCGGGAGGCATGCTGGCCGCCGCCCGGACCACGGCACCGCTGGTGCAGGCCGACATCCTGCGCCTGCCGGTGCACGACCGGGCGGCCGACGGCGCCACCTGCGGCTTCGCACTGCGCAACCTCGTCGACCTCGCCACGTTCTTCGCCGAGCTGGCCCGAGTGGTGCGCCCGGGGGGTCGCGTCGCTCTGCTCGAGGTCGCCACCCCGCCCAATGCCGTCCTGCGAGCCGGCCACGCCGTCTACTTCGGCCGGGTGGTGCCGGTGATCGGGGGGCTGCTCTCCGACCCCGCCGCCTACCGCTACCTGCCCCGATCGGTGGCCTACCTGCCCGAGCCCCCCCGCCTGTTGGCCATGCTGGCCGAGGCGGGCTTCGCCGACGCCAGTCGCACGCTGCTGAGCGGCGGCATCAGCCAGCTGCTGGTGGCCACCCGCGATCTCCGGTGACCGCTCCGGGACCGCCACTGGTCGCCCACACCCGGCGCATCCCCGACGACGTCGATCTCCTCGACGTGGCCGGCTCGGCGGGGGTGGTCTTCGCCGGTGGTGACCACGGCCTGGCGGGTCGGGGCACGGCGATGCGCATCGAGCTGCCGTCCGGGCCCGGTCGCCTGGTCGGCGCCGGCGACCTGGTGGCCGACGCCTTGGCGGCCATCGAACGTCGCGACGAGGTCGGCCTGCCGGGCTGCGGCCCGGTGGCGTTCGCCGCACTGCCCTTCGCCGACGCCACGCCAGCGTCGCTGGTGGTGCCCGCGCTCGTCGTGGGCCGCGCCGCCGACGGCACCCGGTGGGTGACCACCGTCGGCGCCGACGGCGCACCCACACCACCTCTGATCGGCCCCCCCGCCACCACCGCGCCTCCCACGTCGTTCCACGTGCACGCCTCGCGCCCGCCCGAGGCGTGGTGCGCCACGGTGGCCGATGCGGTGGCAGCCATGCACGGCCGGCCCCTTGCCAAGGTGGTGCTGGCCCGGGAGGTCCTGGTCGACACCGACCACCCGGTGGGCGCCGGAGATGTCGCCCGCCGGCTCAGGGCGGCGTCGCCGTCGGCCCTGCTCTACTGCGTCGACGGTCTGGTGGGCGCCAGCCCGGAGCTGTTGGTGTCGCGCACGGGCGACGTGGTGCGCTCCCAGCCGATGGCAGGGACCGCGCCGCGCACCGGTGACCCTTCCATCGACAACCGCCTGGCTGCGTCGCTCCTGGCCTCGACCAAGGACCGGGCCGAGCACCAGATCACCATCGACATGGTCCTCGACACCGTGCTCCCGTTCTGCTCCTACGTCGACTCCGAGCCCGAGCCGCAGGTCGTCGCCGCCGGCGCCGTGCAGCACCTCGCCAGCATGGTGGAGGGTCGACTGTCGTCGCCGCCTGCCTCGGTGCTGGCCCTGGTGGCCGCCCTGCACCCCACCCCGGCGGTGTGCGGGTGGCCGCGCCCGGAGGCCCTGGCCCACATCGAGGCCCACGAGGCCCTCGACCGGGGGCGCTACACCGGCGCCGTCGGCTGGGTGGACGCCTCCGGCAACGGTCGCTTCGCCGTCGCCATCCGAGGCGTGGAGCTCGACGGCTGCCGCGCCCGGGTGCTCGCCGGCAACGGCATCGTGGCCGACTCCGACCCGGCCACCGAGCTGGCCGAGACCCGGGCCAAGCTCCAGGTCGTGCTGTCGGCGCTGATCCGACCGTGACCATCCCGGCGCCCCGACCTCACGGGGAGGCAAGCGGCGCCGCTTCCCCACGCCAGGTGCCCGGATCCGGGATGGAGGCTCAGGTGGCACCGAGGGAGGCGGCGACCTCGGCGTGGATCCGGCGGTGGAGCTCGGCGTTGGCCGAGCGGTCGGTGCGCACGACCAGGGCCCTGACCCCTCCGCCACGCTGGGCGAGGGCGGTCCGCAGATCGTCAGCGTGGCCGACGGCGGTGGCCGGGATCCCGTAGGCACCGGCGACGGCGGCGACGTCGACACCCTGGGGGGTCCCGAACAGCTGCTCGAAGCGCTCCGGCGCCAGCAGCTCCGCCTGGGGCAGCAGCGAGAAGATCCCGCCGCCGGCGTTGTCGACCACCACCATGGTGAGGTCGAGGCCACTGGCGGCCAGCCCCAGGAGGCCGTTGACGTCGTAGAGGAAGGCCAGGTCGCCCACCAGCAGGGCAGTCGGGCCGGCGGTGGCGATCGCCACCCCCGCCGCGGTCGACACCACGCCGTCGATGCCGTTGGCCCCCCGGTTGGCGAGCACCCGCAACCCGGTGCGGGAGGCGCCGTACCACTCGAGGTCCCGCACCGGCATCGACGACGACACCACCAACGTGGAGCCCGGGGCCAGCGCCTCGGACAGGACCCGGGCGGTGCCCGGCTCGGAGAGGCCGGGGTGGCGCTCGAGGGCGCCACCGATCGCCAGCTGAGCGGCGGCCTCGGCGCCGGCCCACGACTGCGACCAGGCCGGGTCGGCCGGCACCGCACCGGCGGCGGCGAGGGCCCGACACCACGGACCCGGCGCCGCCACCACGCTGAGGGCCGCGCCCCGGCCGGGGTCGAGCCAGGAGCGGTCGGGGTCGACCAGCACCTCCGTGGCGCCGGCGCCGGCGAGCCACTCGGCGAGCACCCTCGACGCCGGAGGCGCCCCGAGGCGAACCACCACCTCGGGCCGGTGGTGCTCGGCGAAGGGCCGGTGGCGGAGCACGGCGTCAAAGGCGGCCACGGTCGCCGGCCGGGGCAGGCGAGCGCCCGAGGAAGGGTCGGCCAGCACCGGCCAGGCGAGGGCTGCGGCGAGCTCATGGACGGCGGCGGGGTCGCCGGCGCCGGCTCCCGCCACCACGAGGCCACGACGGCCGCCGACCAGCTCGGCCACGGCATCGAGGCCGTCGCCAACGGGGTGGTCGACCTCGGCGCGCCGGTGCCACGGCGCCCCCTCCGCCCGGCCCGGCGGCAGGGGCCCGGCGTCGGCCACCAGCGGCTCCCGGAAGGCCACATTGAGGTGGACCGGCCCCGGCGGCGGGCCCAGCGCCTCCGCCACCGCCCGGGATGCCGTGGACCGCCACGTCGGCGCCGCCGCCGACTCCGCAGGGCCGGGCTGGCAGAACCACCGCACGGCCCGCCCGTAGAGGTGCGTCTGGTCGATGCTCTGCGGGGCACCCACCCCTTGCAGCTCCGGGGGTCGGTCGGCGGTGCACACCACCAGCGGCACGCCGGCGTGCGACGCCTCCACCACCGCCGGGTGCAGCTCCACCGCCGCCGTGCCGCTCGTGGTGAGGACCACGGCGGGAAGTCCGCTGGCCTTGGCGATCCCGAGGGCGAGGAACCCCGCCGAGCGCTCGTCGAGGCGCACGTGCACGTGCAGTCGGTCGTCGGCGGCCAGGGCCAGGGCCAGGGGCGCCGAGCGCGACCCGGGGGCAACGACCGCATGGCGCACCCCGGCTCGGGCCCACTCGTCGACGACCGTGGCGGCGAAGGTTGCCTGGACGACCGCCGCCTCGTCGGCGGCGCTCACCGTGGCACCATCGGGCCGTGCTCGGCCTCGACCGCCACGGATCCGGGTCTCGCCTCGTCCTGGTGCACGGGTTCACCCAGACGCGCCACTGCTGGGGACCGCTGGCGGACGACCTGGCCGCCGACCACGAGGTGGTGCACGTCGACGCCCCCGGCCACGGCGACTCGGCCGGGGTGGCGGCCGGGCTCTGGGAGGGCGCCGAGCTGCTCGCCGAGGTGGCGGGGGGCGCCACCTACGTGGGGTACTCCATGGGCGGCCGCCTGGCCCTGCACGTGGCCCTCGCCGCGCCCGATGCCGTCCGCGGGCTGGTGCTGCTGAGCGCCACCGCCGGCATCGACGACGCCGTGGCGCGGGCCCGGCGGATGGCCGACGACGAGGCCAGGGCCCAGGAGCTCGAACGGGACGGTGTCGAGGCCTTCGTCGAGCGGTGGCTCGCCCAGCCCATGTTCGCCGCTGTCCCCCCCCGGTACCGCTTCGTCGACGCCCGGCGCTCGAACACCGTCGCCGGCCTGGCCTCCAGCCTGCGCCTCGCCGGCACCGGGTCGCAGGAGCCCCTGTGGGACCGTCTGGCCACCCTGGCCATGCCGGTCCTGGTGGTGGCCGGTGGCGACGATGCCCGCTTCGCCGACGCCGCCCGCCGGCTGGTCGCTTCGATCGGCGGCAACGCCGAGCTGGCGCTGGTGCCGGGCGCCGGCCACGCCGCTCACCTGGAGGAGCCGGCCCGGTGCGCGACGGTCCTTCGCCGCTGGTTGGCCGCCCACGGGTTGTGATCGCTGTGCGGTCACGGGGAGATGGTCAGGCCGGCGGCGAGCAGGAAGCCGTAGCCGAGCTGGAGCCGCCCGGTGTCGGCCAGCGCCGGGAGCAGGCGGGCGCCGGCGGCCTCGGAGGCGACCGCCCGCAGCGGGCGCAGCGCCAACGGCGCCGCCAGCGCCGCCAGGAGCACCCACGGGCGGGACAGCGCCAGCACGGGCAGCATCACGAACGCCCCGGCAACCAGCGCGACGTAGACCGCGCGCGTGGGAGGCGCTCCGAGGCGCACGGCCAGGGTGCGCTTGCCCGCCGCCGCATCGGTGGGGATGTCGCGCAGGTTGTTGACCACCAGCAGGGCGGTGGCCAGCATCCCGACCGGGACCGAGGCGGCGAACGCCAGCGGGTCGACCCGATCGAGGTGGACGTAGGCCGACCCCACGGTGGCCACCACGCCGAAGAACACGAACACGAACACCTCGCCCAGGCCGGCATAGCCGTAGGGCCGTGGCCCGGCGGTGTAGAAGAATCCGGCGGCGAGGCTGGCCACGCCCACCACCACCAGCTCCGGGCCGACGGCCACGGCCAGGGCCAGGCCGGCGAGGCCGGCCACCAGCGCCGAGGCCAGGGCCGCTCGCTTCACCTCCGCCGGCGTGGCCAGACCCGACGCCACCAGGCGGGTGGGCCCGATCCGCTCGGCAGTGTCGGCGCCGCGCTCGGCGTCGGCGTAGTCGTTCACGTAGTTGGTGGCGACCTGGATGGCCAGGGCCACCACCATGGCGGCGACGGCGCGCCACCACACCACCGTGGCGCCTACCTCATCGGCACCGAGGACGGCGGCCGTGCCGACCATGACCGGCACGACCGCTGCGGGCAGCGTCTTGGGCCGTGCCCCCGCCACCCAGCGGTTCACGGGCGGCGCGGGAACCGGGAGAAGTCGGGAGGCCGCTTCTGCACGAAGGCATCCCGTCCCTCCTGGGCCTCCTCGCTCAGGTAGAACAGCAGCGTGGCGTCACCGGCCAGCTGCTGGATGCCGGCGAGGCCGTCGTCGGCGGCGTTCATCGACGCCTTGAGCAGTCGCAGGGCGAGAGGCGACAGCGCCAGCATCTCCCGGCACCAGGCCACCGTCTCCGCCTCGAGGCGCGCCAGGGGGACGACGGTGTTGACCAGGCCCATCTCCAGGGCCTGGGCGGCGTCGTACTGACGGCAGAGGAACCAGATCTCCCGGGCCTTCTTCTGGCCCACCGAACGGGCGAGCAGGCCCGAGCCGTAGCCACCGTCGAACGACCCGACCTTGGGGCCGGTCTGGCCGAAGCGGGCGTTGTCGGCGGCGATGGTGAGATCGCACACCACGTGCAACACGTGCCCGCCGCCGATGGCGTAGCCGGCCACCATGGCGACCACCGGCTTCGGGCACCGCCGGATCTGGACCTGGAGGTCGAGGATGTTGAGCCGGCCGATGCCGGCACGGCCGACGGAGTCGTCGCCGAGGTAGCCGTCGTCCCCTCGGATCTTCTGGTCGCCCCCGGAGCAGAAGGCGTCGGGGCCCTCCCCGGTGAGGATGACCACGCCGACTCGGGCGTCGTCCTGGGCCAGGCGGAAGGCTTCGGACAGCTCCGCCACGGTCTGGGGCCGGAAGGCGTTGCGAACCTCGGGGCGGGCGATGGTGATCTTGGCCATGCCCTCGGCGGTCTCGTAGTGGATGTCGCGCCACGTCCCGATCGGTTGCCAGTCCGGGAGCGCCGCGTCCATGGGCGGGGACGGTACCCGCCGTACCCTTCGGGCGTGGACACCGGACAGGGCCCGGACACGGCGTCTGGTGGCCCGGAGCAGCCGACGACGTGGCCCGGTTGATCGCCGTGGTCGCCGAGGGGCGGCCAGCGTTCGTCGATGCCCTGCGCCGGGCGTGGGACGACGGCGACGCCGTGGCTCCGGTGGACCCGCGCCTGCCCGCTCCGGCGACGGTGGCCGTGCTCGACATGCTCGCCCCTGCCGCCGTCGTCGACGCCGACGGGGAGGCGCATCACCGCCCGGGGTCACGCCCGGTGGAACCGGGTGACGCCCTGGTGGTGGCCACCAGCGGCACCACCGGCGCCCCTCGGGGCGTGGTGCTGACCACCGAGGCGGTGGCGGCGGGCGCCAGGGCCACCAACGAGGCCCTGGCGGTCGACCCCGCCGCCGACCGGTGGTTGGCGTGTCTGCCCCTGGCCCACGTCGGGGGGCTGTCGGTGGTCACCCGGGCGCTGTGTTCGGGAACGCCCCTGTCCCTCCTGCCGCGCTTCGAGCCCGGAGCCGTCGAAGCCGAGGCCCGCCGGGGCGCAACCCTGGTGTCGCTGGTCGTCACCGCGCTGCAGAGGGTCGACGTGTCGGGGTTCCGCCGGGTGCTGGTGGGGGGCTCGGCGGTGCCCCCGGCCCTGCCCGCCAACGTGGTGGCCACCTACGGCATGACCGAGACCGGTGGCGGTGTGGTCCACGACGGTCGACCGCTTCCGGGTGTGGAGGTGCGCGCCGTCGACGGGGAGTTGCAGGTGCGAGGCCCGTCGCTGCTGCGCTGCTACCGGGACGGCACCGATCCCCGCATCGCCGGCGGGTGGCTTCCCACCGGTGACGCCGGGTCGGTGGGCGCCGACGGCACCGTGCGGGTGCGGGGACGCCTGGGCGACGTCATCGTCAGCGGCGGGGAGAAGGTGTGGCCTTCGGCGGTGGAGGACGTGCTGGCGCGCCACCCCGGCGTCGTCGACGTCGCCGTGGTGGGCCGTGCCGATCCGGCATGGGGGCAGCGGGTCGTGGCGCTCGTCGTGCCCGCCGACCCGGCGTCGCCGCCGGCGGCCGACGACCTGCGGGCCTGGGCGAAGCGATGGCTGCCGGCCTACGCCGCCCCCAGCGAGGTCGTGCTGGCCGAGCGGCTACCCCGCACGGCGCTGGGCAAGCTCCGCCGCCACCTCCTGCGGTAGTCGCCTCACGGGCTTCGGACCAAGGAGGTGAGCTGCGGTGCCAGCCAGGGTTTGCGCCCCCAGGCGACCAGCCGGCCGCCGACGATCGCCCGCCACTGGCTGGTGCGCCCGAAGACCACCTGCAGCAAGGCGGCGGGCTCGCCCCAGATGCGGCAGTCGACCGGCCGGCCGCTCGCCGGGCCCACCACGACGGTGCCGTGCCCGAAGTCGAGGCGGATGGCGCCCGCGCCCGGGGCGCGGACCTCGTAGGACGTGCGTGCCGCCCGCCCCCGCTCGGTCAGGAGGAATTCGGGGTCGAGGCGCTGGAGGATGGGGAAGAGGAAGTCGCGCACGGCCACCAGCGCGTGGGCCGACTCGATCTTCCAGCTCCCACCAACGGCGGCCGCCAGGTCGGCGCCATGCAGCAGCGTCTCGCTCAGCAGGTGGCCGGGAAGCAGCGACACCGGGACCTCGATGCCGCCCAGCCACCGCACGTCGCGGGGTGGGCCCGAGGAAAGGGCCCCGATGAGGCGGGCGGTCGCCATCTCGATGCGTCGCGCCAGGACCTGCGGGTCGCGTTCGGGATCCCGGTCGACCATGTCCCGGGTGAAGTCCCCGAGGCGGCGGATGTCGTCGAGCGGAGGCTCACCCCCGCCGACGACGTCGGCGGCGAACTCGAAGACGTGCGTGGCGTGGGTGGCGAGCTCGAGGGAGTCCCACACGCCCAGGGCATCGGAGCGCTCGTCGGGCAACGAGCGCACCAGGTCGGCCATGCGCCCCGCCACGACCTCCACGGCGTCCATGGGATCGGTCCATCGGCTTGCGACCATGTGGCCTCCCGACAGGTCCATCGGCTCCATTGTGTCGTGAGGCGACCGGCGCTCGCTCAGTAGCCTCGACGGGATGAACCGCCTCGCCGACCAGACGAGCCCCTACCTGCGCCAGCACGCCGACAACCCGGTCGACTGGTACCCGTGGGGCGAGGAGGCCTTCCGGCTCGCCCGCGAGCAGGACCGTCCGATCATGCTCTCGGTCGGCTACTCGGCCTGCCACTGGTGCCACGTCATGGCCCACGAGTCGTTCGAGGACCCGGAGACGGCGAAGGTCATGAACGAGCTGTTCGTCAACGTCAAGGTCGACCGGGAGGAGCGGCCCGACGTCGACGCCGTCTACATGGACGCCGTGCAGGCCATGCAGGGCCACGGCGGCTGGCCCATGACCGTGTTCCTCACCCCGGAGGGCAGGCCCTTCTTCGGCGGCACCTACTTCCCCCCGCGCAGCCGGGGTGGGCTGCCGGGCTTCGTCGACCTGTGCCGGGCCGTGGACGACACCTGGCGCAACCGGCGCCAGGAGCTCGAGAGCCAGGCCGAGCGCCTCACCGAGGCCCTGCGCCAGTCGGCACTGGTGTCGGGTCCGCAGGGAGAGCTCCCCGGCGCCGAGCTGGTGGCTCAGGCCACCTCCTCACTGGCCCGGCAGTTCGACGCCGACTGGGGTGGTTTCGGCCGGGCACCGAAGTTCCCCCAGAGCATGAGCCACGACCTCCTCCTGCGCTCTTTCACCCGCACGGGAGACGCCGAGGAGCTGGCCATGGTCACCACCTCGCTCGACGCCATGGCGTCGGGGGGCATCTACGACCACCTGGGAGGCGGGTTCGCCCGCTACTCGGTCGACGCCTTCTGGATGGTGCCGCACTTCGAGAAGATGCTCTACGACCAGGCACTCCTGGCCAGGGTCTACCTCCACGCCTGGCAGGTCACCGGCGAGCCCCGCTACCGCCAGGTGCTCGACGAGACCGTCGGCTACGTGCTGCGCGACCTGCGAGCTCCGGGTGGTGGCCTGTACTCGGCCGAGGACGCCGACTCCGAGGGCGAGGAGGGCCGCTTCTACGTGTGGCGCCCCGAGGAGATCCGGGAGGTGTGCGGCGAGGACGCCGACGAGGCCATCGCCTGGTACGGCGTCACGCCGGGCGGCAACTTCGAGGGCGCCAACATCCTCCACCGCCCGGTGCGGGGCGACCTCGTGCGGCCCGAGGCCGTCGAGCGGGCGCGCCGGGCGTTGTTCGCGGCTCGGGAGCAACGGGTGCGCCCCGGCCTCGACGACAAGGTCCTCACCGAGTGGAACGGCTTGTTCCTCGCCACCCTGGCTGAGGCGGCGGCGGCCACCGGCGATCTGGGGTGGCGGGCTGCGGCGGTCGAGCTCGCCGAGTTCCTGGCGACGCACCTCCGTCGCGACGACGGGCGATGGCTGCGCGCCTGGCACCCGGCCGCCAGCGACGAAGGTGCCCGCCTTCCGGCGTTCGCCGCCGACCACGCCGCCATCGTCGACGGCTTCACTCGTCTGGCCGAGTGCACCGGCGAAGCCCGCTGGATCGCTGAGGCACGCAGTGCCGCCGACGCGCTGCTGGAGCTGTTCTGGGACGACGAGCGCGGCGGGGTGTTCACCACCGGCCACGACGCCGAAACGCTGGTGGCCCGCCAGAAGGACCTGCTCGACAACGCCACGCCGTCGGCGAACGGCGCCACCGCCCTGTCGCTGGCCCGCCTGGGGGCGCTGACCGGCGAGGAGCGCTACCGCGAAGCGGCCGAGGCCATCGTGCGCCTGCTCGCCGACACCTCGGGCGCCCACCCCGGCGCCTTCGCCCACCTGTTGAGCGCCGTCGACGTGCTCGTCGGCCCGCCGAGCGAGATCGTCGTGGTCGGCGAGCGCCCCGACCTGGTGGCGGCGGTGCAGCGTCGCTTCCTCCCCCGCGCCGTGCTGGCCTGGGGCGAGGCCTACCCCTCGCCTCTGTGGGAGGGCCGCGACCCCGGCCGTGCCTACCTGTGCCAGGGCTTCGCCTGCCGCCAGCCCGCTACCACCGTGGAGGCCCTGGAAGAGCAACTGGCCGAGGTCTGACAACGGCGAACGGGGGGCTACCAGTGGCCGCGGTGCACCACGTCGTCGAGGGGGCGGCGCGGCCGCTTCGACGACCGTCCCGGCTCGTCGGCGGCGGGGTGGCCGAGGGCGACGGTGGCGAGCGCCAGCCGGTCGTCGGGGACGCCGAAGGCGTCGAGGACCGACTTCGGGTGCGCGGTGGCGAACAGCGATGCCCCGAGGTCCTCGTCGACGGCGGCCAGCAGGAGGAGCATGGCCGCCATGCCGCCGTCGACCCACCACCACGGCACCGTCCATGCGTCGGGACCGCCGGCTCGGGAACCGGCCTTGTCCGCCTCGGCGTAGCGGGCGCCGTACGCCGCCGGTGACGTGAGCACCACCACCAGCACCGGGGCGACCAGCAGCCCCTGCCAGCGGAAGACCGACCGCTCCGCCGGGTCGGGAAGCGCCTGATCCCAGTACCGCTCGGTCTGAGCCGGGCCTTCCAGCACGAGCAGGTCGACGCCCTGGCTGAAGCCGGCCGACGGGGCGCGTCGAGCGGTGTCGAGCACGCGGTCGAGCACGTCGGGCGCCAGAGGACGTGCATCGAAGCTCCGCACCATCCGCCGGCGTCGGACTGCCCGGCGAAGCTCCACGGCGAGGGGAACGGCGGGATCAGGCCAGAGCGGCGAGGTCTTCGGCCATGGCCCAGCCGAAGGCGATGAGGCAGTCGCCCCGGGCCACGTCGACGGCGTCGAAGAAGCGGCGAACCTCGGAATCGACGGCGGCCGGGTCGTCGCTCTCGTAGTCGAACACGCACGGGGCCGCCCCGTCGCCCTCGGCCACGAACTCCCGGTCGCGATAGGCGGCGTCGATGCCGAAGCGCTTCGCCAGGCGCCGGCCCCACGCCCGCTCCTCCCCCGTGGCCTTGTGGCCGGGCCGCGGCACGATGTCGTGGAGCTCGGTGAAGGCGGTGAACGCCTGGAAGCCGGCGGGATCGATGAAGCGGGTGCCGATCAGCACATCCTCGTCGGGGAAGGCCAGGACCGCTCGGCGCAGTTGGTCGCCCATCAGGGCAGCCAGCACGGCGGCGCGCTCGGCGGTGCGACGCACCGACGCCAGGCCGATCAGCACGCTCGGGGTGCCGCCGATGCGCTCCAGGGTGCAGAACGAGAAGCCTTGGACTTCACCGGCGGAGCGGGCGAGGGTGATCAGCACCCACTCCTCCCGTTGCTTCGACAGCAGGCCGATGTCGATCTGGGCGGGCCCGTCGGCGCATATGTCGCCGAGCTCAGCCAGCTCGGCGTCGCTCAGCGATGTGCAGTCCTTGGTTTCGACGTCGATCGCCATGTGCCTCGATCTCCCGCTCTGCCTCCTCCTGACCCCCTCTAGTCCACAGGGTGGACGCCCTCGGGCGCAACTCTGCGCCGGTCAGGACCGGGCGTCGAGCACCTCGGGGCCGAAGTGGGCCAGCAGCTCGCCGCGCAGTCCGTTGGACTGGTCGACGGCGAACTGCGGAGCGAGGCGGACCTGGTGGTCTTCGACCCGGACGTAGACCGGCGAGCTCCCGGGGTGCCCGAGCAACAGTTGCTTGAGCGTGTCGAGGGCGGGCCCGTCGACCACCCGGGGCGGCAGACGCAGCAGCAGGGGGGCTTCGCCACCCTGTCCGAGCTCGATGGCGGTCAGCTCCATGGCGATGATCTTGGCCGGCTCCTCCCTGGTGTCGAGCCGACCTCGGACACACACGACCGCGTCCTCGACCAAGGTGGCGCCGCAGGCGGCCATGACCTTGGGGAACACCATCACCTCGATGGCGGCTTCGAGGTCCTCGAGCACGAAGATGGCCATGAGGTCGCCCTTGCGGGTGTACTTGCGGGCAAGGTTGGTCACGACACCGGCCACGGAGCGGACCTCCCCGGTGTCGGGCGACTCCCGAAGCTCGGCGATGGTGAGATCGGCCCGGCGCCGGAGGATGTGCTCCACGCCCATCAGCGGGTGGTCGCTCACGTAGAGGCCCAGCATCTCCTTCTCGAACGCCAGCCGCTGCGGCTTGTCGAACGCCACGTCGGGGATCGCCACCCGCTCGTCGAACGTCGGGACCGCATCGGCGTCGTCGAGGGCACCGAAGAGGCTCATCACCCCCTGCTGGCGCTCGCGACGGCGGGCGAGGGTGTGGTCGATGATCACGTCGGCCACGGCCAACAGCCCGCGGCGTTCGTGGCCGAGGGAGTCGAACGCCCCGGCCTTGATCAGCGACTCGATGGCCCGCTTGTTGAGCACCGCCGGGTCGACCCGCTCGCAGAAGTCGTAGAAGTCGGCGAAGGGCCCACCCCGGTCGCGCTCGGCCACGATGAGCGAGACCAGACCCTCGCCGACGTTGCGCACCGCCGCCAGGCCGAAGGGGATGGTGGGCCCGTCGTCGTCGTGGCGGGCGGCGAAGACCGCCAGCGAGCGGTTCACGTCGGGCACGAGCACCTTGATCCCCATGCGCCGGCACTCGCTGAGGTAGACCGCCGATCGGTCCTGGTCGTCCTTGACCGAGGTCAGCAACGCCGCCAGGTACTCCACGGGGTGGTGGGCCTTGAGGTAGGCGGTCTGGTAGGCCACCAGGCCGTAGCCGTAGGAGTGGCTCTTGTTGAAGGCGTAGTCGGCGAAGGGCTCGATGATGTCGAACAGGACCGTGCCCAGCTCGGCGCCGTAGCCGTTGGCCTCACAGCCGGCCACGAACTTCTGGCGCTCCAGGGCGATCATCGCCCGGATCTTCTTGCCGCAG
>JAHWJH010000051.1 GCA_019348555.1 Actinomycetota bacterium | reverse complement strand
AGCGGCCTCGGCGCAGATCAACAACCGACACACCGAATAGCCCCTCTCCTCCAAGGAGAGGGGTTGGGGAGAGGTCCGTACGGTACGATACCTCCAATACCGGCAGCCTCTACCCGGAGCCTGTAATGCCGACCGCCGTGAGAATCGACAATCTGCATTTCCGCTATCCCGTCTTCGATCCGGACGCGGTTGGACCGTCCGGGATGGAGCCAGGTTTCGCATTGGCGGGAATCGATCTGGAGATCGCCGAGGGGGAGTTTCTGGGGATCTCGGGAACCACCGGCAGCGGGAAGACGACGCTGGCGATGCTCATCGCCCGCTCCACCTCGCGCCGCCGGGGGCGCGAGGCGGTAGAAACTTTTTCACCGTCTCGCGGGGACGGGGGCCGGGACGGCCGGCGGGGGGCGGGGCCGACCACGCGCTCCCCCGCCACGAAAGGACAACCATGGAATACCGACTCCTCGGCCGCTCCGGCTTCAAGGTCCCGCTGCTGAGCCTCGGCACCGGCACCTTCGGCGGCACCACCGAACTGTTCAAGGGCTTCGGCACCAGCGACGTCGCCGAGGCCACGCGCCTGGTCGACGTCGCCCTCGACGCCGGCCTGACCCTGTTCGACTCGGCCGACACCTACTCGCGCGGCGTGGCCGAGGAGATCCTGGGTCAGGCGATCAAGGGCCGGCGGGACAAGGTGCTGATCTCCACCAAGCTCACCTTCCGCAACGGCGACGGCCCCAACGACGTCGGCTCCTCCCGCTTCCACATCGTCGAAGGCGTCAACGCGGCGTTGCGTCGCCTGGGCACCGACCGCATCGACCTGTTCCAGTTGCACGCCTTCGACGCGCTGACGCCGGTGGAGGAGGCCCTGGGCGCGCTGGACGACCTGGTCCGCGCCGGCAAGATCCTCTACACCGGCTGCTCCAACTTCTCCGGCTGGCACCTGATGAAGTCGCTGGCCGTTTCGGACCGGTACGGGCTCGTCCGCTACGTCGCCCACCACGTGGCCCACGCCGAGTCGGCCTGCCTGGCCGCGCCGTTCCCCACCTCGAGCGTGCTCGTGCTCGACGGCAGGGGCGAGACGGCTTCGCACCTCGCCGGGCGCTCCCACGGCGGCGACCTCGAGGTCCTCGCCACCCAACAGCTCCCCCACTCCCTGGGGCTGCTCTACGAGGAGGTCACCGAACACCTGGGATTCCGGCGCTCGTCCGACGAGTACAAGGTGATGGCCATGGCCTCCTACGGCGAGCCGGTGTTCCTCGACGAGCTGCGCCGTCTGGTACACGCCACCGGCGACGGCGGGTTCTGCGTCGAGCCGATCGAGTGGGGCACGTTCGTGAAGCGTCGCACCGGCGACGAGGACTGGGCGCCCGAGCACGCCGACCTCGCCTCGTCGGTGCAGGTCCGCCTCGAAGAGGTCGTGCTCGACCTGGCCCGCTGGCTGCACGCCCGTACCGGCGACTCGCTCCTCACGATGGCGGGAGGCGTGGCCCTGAACTGCGTGGCGAACTCCCGGCTGGCCGCCGAGGGCCCGTTCGAGGAGCTGTGGGTCCAGCCCGCCGCCGGCGACGCCGGCACGGCGCTCGGCGGCGCCCTCCACGTGGCCCACGGCCTGGGCGACGCCGTGGCCCCCATGCCCGGCGCCGACCTCGGAAGGGAGTGGTCCGACGACGAGCTCGAGGCGTGGCTCACCACCGCGGCGGTGGTCTACGAGCGACCCGACGACATCGCCGTCGCCACCGCCGAGGTGCTGGCCGCCAACGGAGTGGTGGCCTGGTTCCAGGGTCGCAGCGAGTACGGACCCCGAGCCCTCGGCCACCGCAGCCTGCTGGCCAACCCGCGCTATCCCGACAACCTGCGCCGGCTCAACGACGTGAAGGGGCGCGAGCAGTTCCGTCCGGTGGCGCCCATGGTCCTGGCCGAGGCGGCGGCCGACATCTTCGAGGGAGGCCCGCTGCCGAGCCCCTACATGCTCTTCGTCCACCGCGTCCGACCGGGTTGGGCCGAGCGGATCCCCGCCGTCGTCCACGTGGACGGCACCGCCCGGGCCCAGACCGTCGACCGCCACGACGAGCCCCTCGTGCACCGCCTGCTCGACGAGGTGGGGCGCCGCACGGGCGCACCGGTGCTGATCAACACCAGCCTCAACACCGCCGGTCGCCCCATGGTCGATGACCCCCGCGACGCCCTGGAGTGCTTCGGATCCGCGCCGGTCGACGCCCTTGCCCTCGGGCCGTTCCTGATCCGGCGGGCGGCCTCGGCCCACGGATGACCCCCGGGCCCGACTACACCGTCGTGGTGCCCACCGTCGGCCGGCCGTCGCTGGCCGTGCTGCTCGACGCGCTCGCCGCCGGAGGCGGACCCTTGCCGCGTGAGGTGGTGGTGGTCGACGACCGCCGCTCCCCCGGCGCGGCACTGCTCGACCGTGCACCCGTCGCCCTGGCGGATCGGACGCGGGTGCTCCCCGGGCCGGCTCGGGGCCCGGCCGCCGCCCGTAACGTGGGCTGGAGGGCGAGCACCAGCCCGTGGGTGGCGTTCCTCGACGACGACGTCGTCCCCGTCGACGGCTGGGCTGCCGGCTTGGCCCTCGATCTCGCCGGGCTGCCCGCCGAGGTGGTGGGCAGCCAGGGTCGCATCGTCGTGCCCCTCCCGGGCGGTCGTCGGCCGACCGACTGGGAGCGCAACGTGTCGGGGCTCGAGCGGGCGTGCTGGGCCACGGCCGACCTGGCCTACCGGCGCCCGGCTCTGCAGCGGGTAGGGGGCTTCGACGAGCGGTTCCCCCGCGCCTACCGCGAGGACGCCGACCTCGGCCTGCGCCTGAACGCCACCGGAGGGGTGATCGTGCGGGGCGAGCGGGTCGTGCACCACCCGGTGCGGCCGGCACCGTGGTGGGTGAGCGTGCCCCTCCAGGCGGGCAACGCCGACGACGTCGTGATGCGGGCCCTCCATGGCCCCGACTGGCGCCTCGATGCTGCCGCCCCCCCGGGACGATTCGCCCGTCACGCCGCCACCACCGCCGTGGGACTGGCGGCGGTCGCCTCCGCCCTGGCCGGGAGGCGCCGGGCGACGGCCGTGGCCGGGATCGCCTGGGTGGCGGCGACCGCCGAGCTGGCCTGGGCCCGGATCGGCCCCGGGCCTCGCACCCCCGGCGAGATCGGTGCCATGGTGGCCACCAGCGTGGTGCTGCCCCCGGTGGCCACCGCCCACCGGATGAGGGGTCGCCTCTCGCTGAGGCGGCGTCTCGCCGCGCCGGGCGCACCCCGTCCGCAGCCGGCGGGCGCCGGCATCCGGACGGCGTGACGTGCGCATCTTCCTCTGGCACGTCCACGGGTCGTGGACCACCGCCTTCGTGCAGGGCGCCCACGACTACTTCGTGCCCGTCCTGGCCGATCGGGGGGCCGACGGCCGGGGCCGGGCCCAGACCTGGGACTGGCCGGCCCGCGTCGTGGAGGTCAGCCCTGACCAAACCCGGGATCTCGACGTCGACATCGTGGTGATGCAGCGCCCCGAGGAGCTCGACCGGCTGGTCGTCGACTGGCTCGGGCGCCGGCCGGGCTCCGACGTGCCCGCCGTCTACCTGGAGCACAACGCACCCCAGGGCCGCATCGCCGACATGGTCCATCCCGCCGCCGACCGGCCCGAGCTGTGCATCGTGCACGTCACCCATTTCAACCGGCTCTTCTGGGACACCGGGTCGACGCCCACGACGGTGATCGAGCACGGGATCCCCGACCCGGGCTACCGCTACACCGGCGAGCTCGAGGCGGCGGTGGCGGTGGTCAACGAGCCCGTGCGACGGGGCCGGGTGACCGGAACCGACCTGCTCGCCGAGCTGCGGGCGATGGCGCCGATCCAGCTCTACGGCATGCGCTCGGAGCCTCTGGGCGGCATCGACGTGCCGCAGCACCGCCTGCACGACGAGATGGCCCGCCACCGCGCCTACCTCCACCCCGTGCGCTGGACGTCGCTCGGCCTGGCCCTCATCGAGGCCATGCACCTCGGGCTGCCGGTGGTGGCGGTGGGCACCACCGAGGTGCCCGACGCCGTCCCGCCCGACGCCGGCGTGGTTTCGACCCGGCCGGAGATCCTGGGCGCCGCCCTGGCCAGGCTGGTGCACGATCCGGAGGAGTCCCGGGCCATGGGACTGGCCGCCCGGCGGGCCGCCCGCGCCCGCTACGGCCTCGAGCGCTTTCTCGCCGACTGGGACCGCCTCCTCGCCGGCGTGGCCCGGTGAGCGCCGCACCGACGGTCGTCGCCCTGCGGGCACTGGGCCTCGGCGACCTCCTCACCGGCCTCCCGGCGCTGCGGGCGCTGCGCCGGGCCTTTCCCGAGCACCGCCGGGTGCTGGCGACGGGCCCGTCGCTCGCCGAGCTGGCCCTCCATGCCGGCGCAGCCGACGAGGTCGTCGCCGCGACCGGGCTCGCCCCGCTTCCGCCGACGCTCGCCGGCGCCGACATCGCCGTCAACCTGCACGGGCGGGGGCCCCGCAGCTCCCGGGTCCTGGTCGATCTCGCTCCCGGCCGCCTCGTCGCCTTCGCCCACGACGAGGTCGCCGAGTCCTCGGGCGGGCCGCCGTGGCGAGCCGACGAGCACGAGGTGCAGCGCTGGTGCCGGCTGCTGAGCTGGTCCGGCATCCCGGCGGATCCCGGCGACCTCTCGCTGGCCGATCCGGGACAGCCGCTCCCGGCCTGGGCCGGAGGAGCGACCCTCGTCCACCCCGGCGCAGCCAGTGAGGCCCGCCGCTGGCCGGTCGCACGCTTCGCCGCCGTCGTCCTCGCCGAACGCCGCGCCGGGCGGGAGGTGGTCGTCACCGGCGGCCCGGCCGAACGTCGCCGGGCGGAGGCGGTGGCCGCCGAGGCGGGGCTCGACCCCGGGCGGGTGATGGCCGGGCGCACCGACCTCTTGGAGCTGGCGTCACTGGTGGCCGCCGCCGCCCGGGTGGTGGCGGGCGACACCGGCGTGGCCCACCTGGCCACGGCGCTGGGCACGCCGTCGGTGGTCCTGTTCGGACCCACGCCGCCGTCATTGTGGGGCCCGCCGCCGGGCGGCCGTCACCTGGCGCTGTGGGCCGGCACCACCGGCGACCCCCACGCTGCGGTGGTCGATCCCGGCCTCGCCTCCATTGGCGTCGACGAGGTGCTGGAGGCCCTGGCCCGCCTCCCCCTCCCCCCTCTCGACCCCCTCGTCCGGTCGCCTTCCTGAGGCGTTCGTGAGCGTTCCGGCCGGCCCACCGCAGCGGAGAACGCGACGTTCCGCCGGCCAGAACGGCGCCGGGACCGCCGGTCAGTCGGTCGGACCGCCGGAGAGCTGCTGGATGACGTCGGTGCGACGTGCGATCGACCGGGCCTCGTCGAGCCGGGCAGCCAGCACGTCGGGCGCCATCCCGAAGGTGCCGCTCGGAATCGTGATGGTGCCGCTGGCCGCCTTCACGACGGTGTCCGGCCCGGCGACGATGTCCTCGATCCACTCCCAGCGGATGGCGGTCCGGTCGCCGCCTGGCGACGACACCGACACCCCGTGGAGGTCGACGCGCAGCACCAGGGCGTCGCCGCCGGAGGACCGTATCCGCTGCTCCACCGAGCGCCTGCCCATCAGAGCACGTTCATGCTGTGTGCTTCGCCCTGCTGCCCCGCTGCCCGACGACCCCATCGCGCCCGCCGCAGACGGCCCAGGTCGGCAGTGGGAGGCGCCGTCCTCATGGCCGGCGACGCTAGCCGGGGACCGGCGGCGCTGGTGGACCTGTCCGCCCGGGGGTAGAGCGCCCGGGAAGACGTACGCATGGGCGGAAGGAGAGCGGTGCTGAAGTTCGGATCGGCGGAAGAGGCCCTGGTGGGCCGGCTGGTCGGGAAGGGGTCCCGCAAGGGGTCGACGCCGATCAGTCGCTTCGGCGACTTCATGCAGCGACCTCCGGCATGGGCCGGGGTGGCGGGGCTCTTGGCGCTGGCCGGCGGCGAGCGTGGCCGACGTGCCGCCGTGCGCGGCGCCGGGTGCTACCTGGCGGCGGCGGCGGCCCACCTGCCGATCAAGGCCCTCGTGGGTCGGCGCCACCCGCGAGGATCGGCGCTGCACCAGTTGGGGCCGTTCACGTCGTCGTTCCCCTCGGGCCACGCCGCCAGCGACCTCGCCTTCATGCTCGGTGCCGCCCAGGAGATCCCCCTGCTCGGACTGCCGCTCTCCGGCGCCACCATGGCGGTGCACTGGGCCCTGGTGCGCAAACGGAGCCACTACCCGACCGACGTGCTGGCGGGTGGCGCCCTCGGAATCCTGGTCGCCCTGGCGGCGTGGAAGCTGTTCCCGCCTGGTCGTTCCACAACGGCCGAAGCCGGCCAGCCAGCGGAGGTCGAGGTCGCCGGCACCTGACCGGCCGTCCGGTTCCTGTCACAGCCCTTCCCTACTCTGGCCGTCATGGGGCTCGAGGTCACCGCCGTCGCCTACGGTCGCCCGGCCCTCGAGGCCATGGTGGCGGCGGTGCGCTCGGCCAAGGACGCCGACCCGTTGGCGCCGGTCACCGTGGTGGTGCCCACCAACTACGCCGCCGTGGCTGCACGGCGGTCGCTGGCCGCGCTCGGCACCGGGGTGGCGGCGGTCAGCTTTCTCACCCTCCACCGGCTGGCCGAGCGCCTGGGCGGGCCGGCCCTGGCGGCGGCGGGCCGTCGACCCGTGTCGCCACCGGTGGTCGCCGAAGCCGTGCGCTGGGTGCTGGTCGACGAACCCGGGATGTTCGCCTCCGTGGCCGACCACCCGGCCACTGAGCAGGCACTGATGGCGGCCCACCGGGAGCTGTCCGCCGTGAGCTCCGCCAACCTCGAGGCCGTGGCCGGAGCGTCCCGGCGGTCGGCGGAGGTCGTGCGCGTCCACCGCGCCGTCCGGGCGATCCTGGCGCCGGCGTGGCACGACGAGCACGACCTGCTGGAGGCGGCCGCCACCGCTCTTCTGCGGGCGCCTGGGAACCGGCATCCGGTCGTCGTGCACCTCCCCCAGCACCTCACCGCCGCGGGCGCCACCCTCCTGCGAGCGCTCGCCGCCGCCACAACCGTGCGGGTGCTGGTGGGCCTCACCGGGGAGGGCCCGGCCGACGAGTCGCTCCACCGAGCCTTCGCCCGAGCCGGCATCCACCTGCCTACCGGGGCGGGGCGGCCGCCGGCGACGGCGCAGCGCATCCTGTCGGTCAGCGACCCCGACGAGGAGGTGCGCAACGTCGTGCGCCGGTTGGTCGATGCCGCCCGGGCGGGGGTGGCCTTCGGACGCATGGCCGTGGTGTACGGGTCGGCGGATCCCTACCTCCGCCTCCTCCACGAGCACCTGGCCGCCGTGGGCATCCCCTACAACGGCGCCGCCGTACGCACCATCGGCCGGGGCCTCGTCGGTCGGACGCTGCGAGCGACGCTGGCCCTTCCCGATCGGCGGTTCCGCCGCGACGACGTGCTGGCGCTGGTGTCGTCCTCACGCCTGCTCGACGGTGGCGGGCGGTGGGCGCCGGGCCGGGCATGGGAGCGGGTGTCGCGGGCAGCGGGTGTCGTGGGAGGCGACGACTGGCGGGAGCGCCTGGCGGTGTTCGCCGAGGCCCAGCGCCAGCGGGCCGAGCAGGCCGTCGCCGACGACCAGCCCTCGTTGGCCGCCCGGTACCGGCGTGAGGCCGATCACGCCGACGCGCTGAGCGCGTTCGTCGACCGCCTGCGCCTCGACCTCCGGGCCGGGCAGGCGGCTCCGGGCTGGGCAGCCAAGGCCCACTGGGCCGGCGCCATGCTCGAGCGCTATCTGGGCGGTCCCGATCGGCGGCGGAGCTGGCCCGACGACGAGCGCCGGGCGGGCGAGCGGGTCGAAGCGGCGCTGGCCGGCCTGGCCGGGCTCGACGCCCTCGATGGCCCGCCGCCGACGCTCGAGGTGTTCCGTCGCACGCTCGAGCGGGAGCTCGAGTCGGTCCTCTCCCGCACCGGTCGCTTCGGCGAGGGGGTGCTCGTGGGCCACGTGTCGATCGCCACGGGGGTGTGCGTGGATCGCCTCTTCGTCCTCGGCCTTGCCGAGGGAGCTTTCCCCGGCCGGCGCCTCGAAGACTCCCTCTTGCCCGACCGCGAGCGCGCCCTGGCCGGGGGTGAGCTCCCGTTGCGGTCCGAGCGCCTCCACGGCGATCGCCACCGCCTCCTCGCCGCCCTGGCCGGTGCCCAGCAGGCCACGCTGTGCTTTCCGCGGGGCGACCTGCGGCGCCCCGGCGACCGCACCGCCTCCCGCTGGCTGCTGGCCGATGCCGCCGGGCTGGCCCAGCGGGAACGGCTGCGAACGAGCGACCTCGCCGAGCTGGGCTCGGCTCCCTGGTTCGACCAGGTGCCGTCGTTCGCCGCCGGAGTGGCCGCCTGCGCCCTGCCCGCCAGCGCACAGGACCACGCTCTCGCCGTGCTCGCCAGGCCCCGGTCAGGCCCCCTGGCCGAGCACGCCCATGTCGTGTCCGATCCCGTGCTGGCTGCCGGCGTGAGGTTGTCCCAGGCCCGCAGGTCGCCGTGGTTCACCCGCTTCGACGGCAACCTCGCCGGCCTGGGCCTGCCCCGTCTGACCGATGGCGCCACCGTGGTCTCGCCCACCAGGCTGCAGGCCTGGGCCCGCTGCCCGCGGTCGTTCCTGTTCGAGCACCTCCTCCACGTCGACGTGGCCGACGACCCCGAGCGGGTGCTGGCCATCACCGCGCTCGACCGGGGAAGCCTGGTGCACACCGTGCTCGACCGGTTCCTGTCCGACGCCATGGCCACCGGCGTTCCCGATGGGCCATGGTCCGAGGCCCACAGATGCCAGATGCGCGCCATCGGCGAGCAGGTCTGTGACGACTATGAACGGCGGGGCCTCACCGGGCGGCCGCTGTTCTGGCGGCGCGACCGAACCCGCATCCTCGCCGACCTCGAGCGCTTCCTCACCGAGGACGAAAGGTTCCGCCGGGAGTGCCGGGCCCGGCCTGTGGCCAGCGAGCTGACCTTCGGCCTGGGCTCCGCATCCCTCCCGGCAGTGCGCTTCCCACTCCCCGACGGACGCGATGTCCGCTTTCGTGGTGCCGCCGATCGGGTCGACGCCACCGACGACGGCGCCCTGATGGTCACCGACTACAAGACCGGCGGCACGCGCGACTACCGCGGGCTGACCGGCGACGACCCCCACCGGGGCGGAACCCTGCTCCAGCTGGCGGTCTACGGTGCCGCCGCCCGCATGGCGTTCGGAGACCGCGACACCCCCGTGCTGGCCCACTACTGGTTCACCAGCGCCAAGGGCGGGTTCGAGCGGATCGGCTACGCCATCGGCGACGACGTCCTCGACGCCGTGGGCGCAGCGATCGCCGCCATCGTCGACGGCGTGGCCGTCGGGGCGTTCCCCGCCCGGCCCCCGTCCGAGCCGCCCTGGGGGTACGTGGAGTGCCACTACTGCGATCCCGACGGGCTCGGCGCCGGGGAGCTCCGCCGCTCCTGGGAGCGCAAGCGCCGCGATCCGGCGCTTGCCGGCTACGTCGCGCTGTGCGAGCCGGAGGTCCTCGATGCCGGTGCGTGACCACGACGTGCGCCGGGAGGTCACCGAACGCCTCGACGACACGCTGTTCGTCGAGGCCGGGGCCGGCTCGGGCAAGACGCGGTGTCTGGTGGGGCGCTTCGTCGCCCTAATCGAGTCCGGCGTGCCGGCGGCGGCGGTGGCGGCCATCACCTTCACCGAGCGGGCCGCCGCCGAGTTGGCCGATCGCATCCGCCACGAGCTGGGCGAACGGGCCGCCGGAGGATCGTCGAGATGCGCCGCGGCGCTCGACGACCTCGACGGCGCCGCCATCTGCACCCTCCACGCCTTCGCCCAGCGGATCCTCACCGAGCACCCGGTCGAAGCCGGGCTGCCCCCCCGCTTCGCCGTGCTCGACGACATCGGCTCGCAGATCGCCTTCCAGCACCGCTGGGAGGCCTTCGTCGACCGGTTGCTGGAGGACCCCGTTGCCGAGCGACCGTTGGGGCTGCTGTTCGCCGCCGGAGTCAAGCTCGACCACCTCCGTGACGTCGCCGTGGCCTTCGACGCCAACTGGGACCTGGTGGCCCTGCCGACGCGCAGGCCGGTCCCGCGGATCGCCCCGCTGGCCGACGCCGCTGCCACCTTCCTCGACGACGTCGAGGCGCTGACCGGCCGGCGGCTGGCCTGCACCGATCCCGACGACAAGCTCAGCCGGAAGTTGGAGGAACTCGAGGCCTGGGCGGCGTCGTTGCGGGGCCTGACCGACGAGGAGCTGCTCCTCGAGCGACTCCGCGCGCCGGTTCCCAGCTTCAAGGTGGGGCGCACCGGCTCGAAGAGGTGCTGGCCCGATGTCGACGCCGTGAGGATGGCCGTGGCCAGCCTGTGCGAGCGCCGGGAGGCCCTCGCCGACGAGGTCGTGCAGGCCTGCCTGTGCCACCTCGCCCAGACCTTGGCCGCCTTCACCGTGACCAGCGCCGATGCCCGCCGGTCGGAGGGCGCGCTGGAGTTCCACGACCTGTTGGTGCTGGCCCGGGCGGCGCTGCGCCACCCGGTTCACGGATGGCCGGTACGCCAGGCGCTGCGCCAGCGTTACCGGCGCCTCCTCATCGACGAGTTCCAGGACACCGACCCCATCCAGGTGGACCTGGCCGTGCTGCTGGCCTCGGACGAGCCGAGCGCCGGTGACACGGCGTGGACCGACGTGGCCGTCGAGCCGGGGCGGCTGTTCTTCGTGGGCGATCCGAAGCAGTCGATCTACCGGTTCCGGCGGGCCGACATCGGCACCTTCCTCGATGCCCGCGACGCCCTGGTCCACGCCCCCCGCCACCTGGTGGCCAACTTCCGCACCACCACGCCGATCGTCGATTGGGTGAACCGCACCTTCTCGGCCGTCATCGTCGCCTGCCCCCGCTCGCAGCCCGGCTACGTCAGCCTCGAGGCCACCCGCGAGGCGGCCCCCGTCGGGCCGGCGGTGAGCTTCGTGGGCGCCGAGGCCCTCCATGCGGGCCTGCGGGCCGACGACGTGCGCGACAAGGAGGCGCACGCCGTCGTCGCCGCCATCCGCACGGTCGTGGAGGAGGGCTGGACCGTCGCCGACGGCGACGGGTGGAGAGCGGCAGGCTGGGCCGACGTCGCCATCCTCCTTCCCGCCCGGACGTCGCTGGCCATGTTGGAGCGAGCGCTGGAAGCGGCTGGGGTCCCCTACCGGGTCGAGACCTCGTCGTTGGTCTACGGCACCGCCGAGGTCCGTGACCTTCTCGCCGTGGCGAGGGCGGTCGACGACCCCACCGACGCCCTGTCGGTGGTCACCGCCCTGCGCTCCGCCGGCTTCGGCTGTGGTGACGACGACCTCTACCGCTGGCATGTCGACCACGGTGGCGCGTGGGACCACCAAGCGCCGATGCCCGAAGAGGCGCCGGCCGACGGCCCGGTGCGCAGGGGCATGGAGTGGCTGGGCGAGCTGCACGGCCGAAGGGCCTGGCTGGCGCCGAGCCAGGTCCTCGACCTCATCGTGCGCGAACGCCGGCTCATGGAGCTGGCGTTCGTCCACCCCCGTCCCCGCGACCTGTGGCGACGGCTCCGCTTCGTCGTCGACCAGGCCCGGGCGTGGGAGGAGGCCGGGGGCACCACGCTGCGGGAGTACCTCGCGTGGGTCGAGCTGCAGTCGGCCGAGGGGTCCCGGGTGGTCGAGACGGTGCTCCCCGAGACCGACGACGAGGCGGTGCGCATCCTCACCGTGCACGGCGCCAAGGGCCTCGAGTTCCCCGTCACCGTGCTGTCGGGCCTCACCACGCAGCTGCGCGGCCACCACCGCGGCGTGCAGGTCCTTTTCCCCGAAGGCGACGGGTGGGCGATCAAGCTCGGCAAGGACATGTCGACGGCCGAGTTCGACATGGCGAAGCCCCTCGACGAGCAGATGGACCACCACGAGCGCCTCCGCCTGCTCTACGTGGCCGCCACGCGCGCCCGTGACCACCTCATCGTGTCCGTCCACCGCAAGACGGGGACCCGACCAGCCGACCGCGTCCCCACGTCGGCGGAGCTGTTGTGGGACCACGGCCGCCACGACGACCTCGTCTCCCTCCTCGACGGGGAGGCGACGACGCCCGAAGCCCCCGCCCCGCCGGCCGTGCGCTCGCCTCCGGCGAGGTCGTCGCCGCCCTCGCCACTCCCTGACCGCGACGAGTGGGCCGCTGAGCTCGCCGCCGTGCTGGAGGGCGGCCGCCGGCGTCTCGCCTGGTCGGCCACGGGCATCGCCGAGGCCCGGGCCGGCGCGGCGCAGAGGGATCCCGGCCTCGACAAGGGCCCTCGCGACGTCGACCTGCCGCCATGGCAGAAGGGGCGCTACGGCACCGCCGTGGGGCGGGCCGTCCACGGCGTGCTGCAGGGCCTCGACCTGGCCGCCCCGCACCACGATCTCGGCGCTCCCGTCGCCGCCCAGGCTGCCGCCGAGGAGGTCCTCGGCAAGGAGGCGGTCATCGAGGCGCTGGTGCGCTCGGCGCTGCGCGCGCCGAGCGTGGTCCGCGCCGGCCAACGTCGGCACTGGCAGGAGGTCTACGTCGGCGTGCCCTACGGCGAGGGGGTGCTGGAGGGCTACGTCGACCTGTTGTTCGCCGACGACGACGGGCTGGTGGTGGTCGA
The DNA here is from genome assembly GCA_019348555.1 of Actinomycetota bacterium. Lineage (GTDB taxonomy): Bacteria > Actinomycetota > Acidimicrobiia > Acidimicrobiales > CADCSY01 > JADDRA01. The sequence continues at coordinate 4,854 of JAHWJH010000051.1, read as the reverse complement.
CTACAAGACCGACGCCTGGCGTAGCGACGCCGAGCTCGAGGCCAAGCGCGGCCGCTACCGGCTCCAGCTGGCGGCCTACGCCCACGCCGTGGCCGCTGCCGTCGGCACACCGGTGACACGTGCCGTGCTGGTGTTTCTGACGCCGACCAGCGCGGTCGAGCGGGAGGTTTGCGACCTGGTGGCGGCAACCGCCGAGGTGCGGTCCCTGGCGCCGGCCTGAAGGACTCGGATGCGACCTGAGGTGAGGTCGACGGGCGACCCGGCCGAGGTGCTCGCCACCGCGGGGACGTTCCTCGGTAGCGATCCTGTCCGGCACAACGTGGTCGTGACGCTCCTGTCCAACCGGATCTCGCATCCGGAGCCGGGCCGGTACTGGATCACCCTGATCGACGGTGAGACGGCGGGCGTGGTGCTCCAGTCGCCGCTGCAGTTCGTGGCCACGCTCACGCCGATGCCCGACGAGGCCGTCGCCGCCGTCGTCGACGCCATCGTCGGTGGTGGCGTCGCTCTGCCCGGCGTGACCGGGGAGGCGGCGGTGGCCGCTCGCTTCGCGGGCCAGTGGACCGAGCGCACCCGGTCGGCGGCATGGCCGGTCCAGGGGCAACGCGTCTACGAGGTCGACACCGTGGTGGCACCGCAGCCCGCTCCCGGCCGACTGCGCCCGGCCACTGCGGGCGATCGCCAGCTGCTGGTTGGCTGGTTCGGCGGGTACCGGAACGACACCGGCGGGGGGACGGGGGATGTGGAAGAGGTCGTCGGACGGCGCCTGGCCGATGGCGAGCTGTGGCTCTGGGACCACGACGGCCCGGCGACGATGGTCGGCCTGTCGCAACCCCAAGCCGGCGTGGTGCGCCTCGCTCCGGTGTACACACCGATCGATCGCCGGGGCCGCGGCTACGCCTCGTCGTGCGTGGCTGCGGCCTCGGGGCGGGTGCTCGCCGCTGGCCTCCGTTGCATCCTCTACACCGACCTCGCCAACCCGACCTCCAACGCCATCTACCGATCGCTCGGCTACCGAGCGGTGAGCGAGGGGCTCAGGTACCGCTTCGCCTGACGTCGACGCCCCGGCAGCACCACCGCACAAGAAAGGGACTCCGTCGGGGATCGCCGGTGGCCATGATCGTGCGATGTCGTCGTCACAGGCCCGGGCGGGCGCCGCCGCCGTGGCTCCCATGCTCATCGGCGTCGTGCCCTTCGGGCTGGTGGCGGGGGCCGCACCGGTGGCGGCCGGCCTGGGCACCGGCGTCGCTGTCGGGTTCTCGACCATCGTGTTCGCCGGCGCCTCCCAGCTCGCCGCCATCGAGATCCTCGGCGACGGCGGTTCGGCCGTCGTCGCCATCCTCGCCGCGTGGACCATCAACCTGCGCATGGTCCTCTACTCGGCATCCCTGGCGCCGTGCCTCGGCCACGAGCCGACGCACCGGCGCCTCGGTGCCGCCTACCTGCTGAACGACCAGACCTATGCCCTGTCGGCAGCGCGATGGGCGTCCGACGGTGGGGATCTGGATGGCCGGCTCGCCTACTACCTGGGCGCCGGCGGACTGCTATGGGTCGTCTGGGTGGCGTCGACCGTCGCCGGCGCCCTGGTGGGCGAGGCCGTCCCCGACCAGGTGCCCCTCGACTTCGCCGTCCCCCTGGCGTTCCTCGTCCTCCTCGTGCCTCTGGTGACGACCCGCCCGGCGGTGGCCGCCGCCCTCGTCGGTGGCGCGGCGGCGGTGGCCGCCGCCGAGCTCGGGGCCGGCGCGCTGTCGATCATCGTCGGTGCCAGCGCCGGCATCGCCGTCGGAAGCCTCGTCGAGGTCGTTGGCGGCGGGGCTCGGCCCCTCCCGCCCGCAGCTCAGCGATGAGCCGGGCGTGGCTCGTCGTGGTGGCGGGCGGTGCCGGCACCTACGCCATGCGGGCATCGTTCCTCGCCGTCGCCCACCGCATGGCCCACGTGCCCCCCGCCCTGGCCAGGATCCTCCGCCAGATCCCGCCGGCGGCCCTGGCCGCCATCGTCGTCCCTGCCATGGTGCGGCCCGACGGCCACCTCGATCTCACCCAACCACGCCTGGCGGCCGGGGTGATCGCCGCCGCCGTGGCCTGGCGCAGCCGCAGCATCGCCCTCACCCTGGTGATCGGCATGGCCGCCCTCGTCGCCCTCGAGGCGCTGTGACCCGAGGTGGGTCGACCGTCGCCGTTCACGAGGTCATGGGGCGGCGACCTGGGCCACCACCGGCCAGTGGTCGGACGGGAGCCGGCCGAGCGGTCGATCGCGGAGGATCTGCGACGAGGCGACCGTCCAGGAGTCCGGAACCAGGATGTGGTCGATACGGGCGCCGTCGACCCTGCCGGTGAAGGCATGGCTCGTGGCCGCGCCGGGTCCGTGGGCGGGGACGTCGGCCAGGGCGTCGCGCCAGCCGGCCGCTCGCAGGACCACCACCGCCGGGTCTTCCGCCGTGGCGTTGAGGTCGCCCAGCACGATCCACGGCACCTCCGCCGCCTCCGCCAACCATGCAGCGAGGGCGTCGCCGCTGCGCACCCGGCTGCTCGCCGATGCGGCGTCGAGGTGGGTGACCGCCACGCCGAACGTCGCTCCGGTGGCCAGCTCGGCCATCCAAGCCAGCGTCACCAGCCGAGGCGAATGGTTGCCCCATCCGCGGGACCCGGGCACACGGGGGGTGTCCGAGAACCACCGCACCTCCCAGTGCTCGAGTCGCACGCGGTCCCGGCACCACAGCACCGGACAGCTCTCACCGCGGCGGCGGCCGTCGTCGCGGCCGGCGCCCACCCCGTCGTACTCGACCAGCCTCGACCGCAGGTAGCGGAACTGGCCGCGGCGGACCTCCTGCAGGCCCACGATGTCGGGCCGCGGCCGACGGATGGCCTCGACCGTCGAGCGTCGCCTGAGCCACCAGAGGTGGCGCCCGTCCAGCCCCCGGCTGTTCCGGACATTGAACGTCATGACCGCGAGGTCGGTCACCGCCCGGCGGATGCGCCTGCGCCGAAGGGCGAAGGCGGTGTGGGGATCGGCTAGCCCTCCTGCCCGAGGCGCGAGCCGAGCAGCCCCTTGCCCATGTCGGCGGCGCGGCGGTAGCCCTGCTGCACCTGGCGGAGATAGGTGTTCAGCTCCTCGTCGGTGCCGGGGTCGTCCAGGTACTTCTGGATCGTCTCGGCGCCCTGGAGGGCGTGGTAGATCACGCTGATGATGTTGTAGGTGGGGTCGTCGGTGCCGGTGGCCTGTTGGTCGCTCATGGTCCCTTCCTCTCCCGAACCTTCCTTTGCCACACCTCTGGGCTGCGACCGGTCCGGCGCCACTTCAGGCGGTGTCGTCGAGCGCCGTGCGTAGCGCCTCCATCTCTCGAGGCGGGCGTCTCAGCGGGGGCGGAAGGCTCCCGAGAGCTCGGCGGCGTCGAAGGCGGGATCGACGGGAAGGCCCTTGGCCCACCGGTACAGGGCGGTCTTGAACACCGCCGACAACGCCGAGGTGACGGCCACGACCAGCATCACCCACACGAAGGCGGCGGCCACCCCGAGCACCACGAGGGGGAGGATGCCGGTGGCGGCCAGGCCGCCGCCCACGGCGATGGCGGGGAGGACGGCCAGCAGCCCGAGCAGGCCCAGGCCGAAGCTGAACGTGACCTGCTCGCCCCACGTGCCCTTCAACAGCCGCGACGAGCGCTTGAAGGCCTCGACCGCGCCGACATCCTCGAACACGATGATGGGCAGGGCCAGGAACGACATCACCGCGAAGGCCAATCCGCCGATCCAGGACACCGCCCGCCCGAGCATCCCGAGGCGCTGCTCGATCTGGTCGAGGACCATCGAGACGACGGTGGCCATGACTGCCCACCCCAGCAGTCGACCCGTGCGGGCCCGGGCCGTGGCGTAAGCGGTGGTGAGGGTGGGGTCGCCTCCCTCCATGCGCTGGCCGGCGCCGGCGACCACCGCCGCCTGGCCGATGGCCGAGACCCACGTGGCCGCCACGGTGGCCAGCGCCACCACCAGCCACAGCGCGACATTGCTCGTCTCCACGGCGTCACTTCCGCCCAGCAGGAGATAACCGGGTCCGGCCACGGCGGCGAAGGCCAGCAGCGCCCCGATCCCGGCGACCACGGGGACCACCGCCAGCTCCCGGTCCTTGGCCAGCACGGCCCAGGACGCTTGGCCGATGCGCCAGGCGTTTCCGATGCGGCCCACGACCTCAGGCTACTGCTCGCAACCGCGCCGTAGGGGTCACCGTCGGCCCCGAGCTGGCCGCCGACGAGGGCCCGCGGCGGCGGCGGACTCCGGGTCTCGGAGCAGTTCGGGCCGACGGCCTTGACTCTGTACCTAGGTACAGGGATTACCCTGAGTCCGTGAGGACGTCGGATGTGGCTGCCGAGGCCGGTGTCAACGTCCAGACACTGCGCTACTACGAGCGACGTGGACTGCTCCGAGAGCCGGAGCGGCTCGGGTCGGGCTACCGCTCGTACCCCCCTGAGGCCGTGCGGACGGTCCGCTTCGTCAAGCGGGCGCAGCGGCTGGGCTTCAGCCTCGAGGAGGTGGAGTCTCTCCTCCAGCTGGCCGCCGGCGGGCCCCGTAGCTGCACCTCCGCCCGGCAGCTGGCTGCCGAGAAGATCACCGACCTCGAGCAACGCATCGAAGCTCTGGAGGCGATGCGGAGCTCGCTGAGCCAGCTGGTCGCCACCTGCGACCGCCCCCGAGCGCGCCGGGAGTGCCCGCTGCTGGAGGCCATCGCCGACGCCGAGCATGTCCCTGGTCCTACCGGGGCTGCGCCACTCCGGTGAGCGGCGATCTTCTTTCCTGGCCACGCACATGGACCAACCGCCTGGAGGCTCGATGAACGTCACGCTGCAGTACTTCGACGGCTGC
>JAHWJH010000050.1 GCA_019348555.1 Actinomycetota bacterium | reverse complement strand
CGTCGGGTTCGTGGGAGAAGACGAAAGCATCGCCCGGCAGCGACGCGCTGCACGCGGCAGCGGCCTCGGCGTGCCGGCAACGGTGGGCGGCGAGGATGGCGACCGTGGCCTCGTCGAGCGCAAGGCGGCGAACCGAGCCTCGGGTTTTCGGCCGCGCGTGCTCGACGGGCCCGTCGACGCCTTCGGAGATGGCCCGGGTGATGGTGAGGGCCCCGCGCTCGAGGTCGAGGTCTGACCACCGCAGCGCCACCAACTCGCCCCGGCGTGCCCCGGTCACCGCCGCCAGCACCAGGAACACGGCGAAGGCCTTGTCGTCCTGCTCGGCCCGCTGGAGCAGGGCCAGGACCGCCTCGGGGGCGGGTGGGTGGATCTCGGGGACCTGTCCGGGCCCCGGCGAGGCTCGGGCCGCCGGGTTCTCCCGCAGCCAGCCCCAGCGCACGCCCTGCTCCAGGGCGGCCCGCACCACCGAGTGCACCCGCCGCACCGTCGAGACGGCCAGGGGCCGGCCGCCGCGCCCGCCTCCGTTCCGCAGTGCGGCGTAGAAGGCGTCGAGGTCGGCGGTGTTCAGCTTGGACAGCTTCACGGGGAGCAGGGGGCCGAGGTAGTACGACACCGTGTTGCGCACGGTCACCTCGTTGGCCGGTGACCAGCCGGGCACGGCCGTGGCGATCCAGCGCTCGACCAGCTCCCCGAAGGTGCCGTCGGCGGCCACGCCGGAGGTCTCGAGCTCGGTGACGAAGGCGGCCAGGGCCTTCTCCGCTTCTCGGCGGCCTCTCACGCGGACGGTCTTGGTCTTGTAGCGCTTGCGCCCGCTCAGGGCGTCGCGCCCGGCGTAGGCCCGCAGCTCCCAGGCTCCGGGGCTCCGCTCCCTGACGTGACCGCGCACTCTTCCTCCTCGGTCTGGAGGTCTGCTCTGGCGGTCGACGCTACTCCAGATTGGCCGTTTGGAGTAGCGGTGGAGTAGCAGCGAAGAAGATCCAAGTGATCAGCGGGAGAGGAAAAGCCCTCTGACCAGCACTTTTGCGGTGGAGGTGAGCGGATTCGAACCGCCGACTTCTACGTTGCGAACGTAGCGCTCTGCCAACTGAGCTACACCCCCGGAGCGGCTCATGCTACCGGCGGCCAGATGACGACCCCGTGCGTGGAGCGAGCGCGATGTGCCCGCCACGATGGCGAGCTCGGCGTCGGCAAGCGCCCGATGGAGGGTGGTCGTCGAACCGGGTACGCACACCGCTGAGGTCGATGGTGCTTGTCATGGTGGTCGGACGTCGAAGCGCCCAGAACTCATCGTGAACCGGCGGGTGGACCTCCCGGTCCCCGACGTCAGCTCCGTTGCTCGACGGTGGGTCGGCGACCGCTGATGTAGGCGTCGCGGAGGACCCCCACCTCGAGCTCGACCTCCTCCACCAGGTTCTTGACCACGTCACCGATGCTGATCAGCCCGCAGAGCTTGCCGTCCTCCACCACGGGCAGGTGCCGGTTGCGCGTGCGGGTCATCTCCTCCATCACCCGCCTGAGGGTGTCGTCGGGCGAGCACACCGGCGTGCCCTTCGACATGACGTCCTTGGCGTGCAGCTCCATGAGCATCGTCCCGTGCTTGTTGAGGCCTCGCACGACGTCGCGCTCGTTGACGATCCCGTCCACCCGTGTGCCGTCGAGCGAGACGACGAGGGCACCGATGCCCATCGTCGTCAGCTTGTGGACGACCATCACCATGCTGGTGTCGGGCTGGACCGTCTCGACGTTGCGGCCCTTGCCCTTCAGGATGCTCTCGACCTTCATGACGTTCCCCCTCGAACGACGACCATTGCCCCCATCCTCGTCCCTGCGACGGCTTTCGCCAAGGGTCTCAATGGCCGGTGTCGCCGCGGAGTGATCCGGGCAGGAGGGGCCGGTGGCTGAGCGGGACCGGCTTGCACCATGCACCGCCGATCGCCAGTCGCCGCCCGAACGGCATGCCCCCGAGTGGCTCACGTCCGGACTTCGTTCCCTCGAAGGCGCACCGTCGCTCGACCAGGCGGTGCTGGCGCTCCAGCGTGTGTCCGGGGTCGTGGTGCGGTCTCCCGAGCTGGAGGGCATGCTCCGGGGCGATCGCTTCGGCCATGCGTTGCACCCGCTCCTCACCGACTTTCCGCTCGGTGCCTATCTGAGCGCAACGCTCCTGGACCTGTTCGGAGGTCGCGCGTCGCGCCCGGCGGCGACGGCGCTCATCGGCTTCGGTCTCGCCATGACGATGCCGACGGCCGCCGCCGGCGTCGCCGAGTGGCGCGCTTCGGGCCAGGGCTCTCGTCGGGTGGGCGTGGTTCACGCCGCCGTCAACGCCACGGCCACCTCGCTGTACGCGGCGTCGATGCTGGCCCGCCTGCGCGGGCGACATCGTCGGGGCGTGGTGTTGGCGCTGGCCGGCGGAAGCGCGGCATGGATCGGTGGGTACCTCGGCGGGCACTTGTCGCTGGTGAGGAAGATCGGCACTGCCGATCCCGCCTTCGGGCCGGCTGCGAGCTCGTGAGGGCCCGTACCGCTGCGCCCTCCAGGCTCCGCCTCAGGGGACCAGCTTGACCTCGTCGCCGCTTCGCCACTCGGCCAGCAGCATGGTGGCATCGTCGTCGAGCTGACCCTGCTGGTGCTCGAGCAGCGAGCGCACCACCCGACGCATCGTCTCCGGGACCGGGAGCCCTCCAGCGATGTTCCGTGCCAGGAGGTCCACGAGCCGCTGAGCTCCGAAGGGCTCGCCCTCCGGCGAGCGGGCGTCGGTCACCCCGTCGGTGTAGAGCAGCACTCGATCACCGGGCTCGAGCTGCTCGGTGCCCACCACGAGCGCTGGCGCACCCGGAAGGTTTTGGGCCAACCCGAAGGGCAGCCCGGGCTCCACGTGCAGGAACTTCACCAGCCGACCGGCGCGCAGGAGCAGTGGTACGGGATGCCCGGCGTTGACCCAGCTCAGCAGACCGGTATCGGTGTCGAGCTCGGCGACCACGGCGGTGGTGAACGCGTCACCGCGAAACACCGTGCTCACCGCCGTCTCGATGAGGTGCGCGGTGTCGGTCAACGAACGGTTGTCACGACGGGCGTTGCGGTAGGCAGCGATGGCAAGGGCGGCCAGCTGGGCGCTCTCCAGCCCGTGGCCCATCCCGTCGAACACGGCGAAGCGGGCGCACCCGGCGTCCACGGCGTAATCGACGGAGTCGCCGGCGACCTCGTAGGCCGGCTCCAGCGCGGCCGCCACCGTCACCTGCCGGCAGGCGAAGGTAAGCGGCGGAAGCATCGACCACTGCATCTCGGCGGCCAACCCCATCGTGGCCCGGCGTCGCAGTCGGACCAGCGTGTCGCCGTAGCGGCTCTTGGTCATGATGAGCTCGGCTGCCAGCGTGGCAAAGCGCCGCAACCGCGTCCCGAGGACGCCGCCGTCGCGCTCGAGGTCCCGGTCGTCGGCGACGGTGACGCCGAGCACGCCGAGGCGTTCGGTCCCGTCGAGCAATGGGATCCAGACTCTCGTGCCGCCTCCGACGACCTCCTGGCGAACGACCTCCATGTACTGGAAGGACCGTCCGGCCAGCGTCGAGTCGACGCCCAGCACGTCGACCAGCTGGTCCAGCCGAGCACCACCCGATCCGAGGAAGGGGACGAGGACGCTCTGCTGCAGGTCGACGACGTACGCCACCGCATCGGTCACTCCGAGCATCACGGCATGTCCGGCCAGCAGCTCGGCCAGCTGGTGGGGCGCGGCCAGGTGCGAATCGCCGAGCAGGGCGTCTATGGCCCGCTCCCCTGCGGTCATGGAGGACCGAGCCTCGCGGTGGCGGCTCGAAACCCCCGTCTGCACCTGATCCACCACGTCCCACCGTACGCCACCGGGGCCGGACCCTTTCTTCGTCGGATCTTCCACGTGGGGCGGGCTCGAGTCGACGACGTATGGGGGGTTCGAACCCCTGCCCGTGACCGACCGCCCAGCAGTACCTTTCGGCCATGGCGGACGGGGCGACGAACGGCGTGGCGCAGGCTGCCGGCCGGACGAAAGAGCGCCACCCGCTGGTGCGGCTGTGGCGCTACGCCACCGGGCACCGCCGACGCATGGTGTGGGCGGCGGCAGCCACCACGGTCAACAAGTTCGCCGACGTGGCTCCGGAGCTGCTCATCGGCGCCGCCGTCGACGTCATCGTGCAGGGCGGCGACTCCTTCGTCTCCCGCCTTTTCGGCGTCGAGGACCGCTTCGATCAGCTCCTCGTCATCGCCGGCATCAACGTGGTGGTGTGGGTCATCGAGTCGCTCTTCCAGTACATCGCCGAGCGCGGCTGGCGCAACCTTGCCCAGTCGATCGAGCACGACGCCCGCGTCGACGCCTACGGCCACATCCAAGACCTGGAGGTGGCGTGGTTCGAGGACAACTCGAGCGGCGGGCTGCTGGCCGTGCTCAACGACGACGTGAACCAGCTCGAGCGCTTCCTCGACACCGGGGCGGCCACGATCATCGCCACCTTCTGGAACGTCGTGCTGGTAGGGGCCGTGTTCGCAGTGACGTCGTGGCAGTTGGCGCTGCTCGCCTTCGTGCCCATTCCGGTGATCGTGCTGGGCTCGGTCCGCTACCAGCGGCTCCTGGCGCCCCTCTACACCCGCGTGCGCGACCGGGTGTCCGATCTGTCGTCGACCCTGGTCACCAACCTCGGCGGGATCACGACGATCAAGGCGTTCACCGCCGAGGACCGCGAGGCGGCCCGGGTGCGGCGGGTGTCCGACGACTACCGCGTGGCCAACCGGGAGGCGATCAAGCGCTCCTCCGCCTTCATCCCCATGATCCGCATGGCCATCCTCGCCGGTTTCACCTGCACGCTGTTGATCGGTGGCGCCCTGGTGCTCGACGGCACGCTGGAGGTGGGCATCTACTCGGTGCTGGTGTTCATGACCCAGCGCCTGTTGTGGCCACTGACCGACCTCGGTGAGACCCTCGACCTCTACCAGCGCGGCATGGCGTCGACCCGGCGCATCCTCGACCTCCTGGCCGTCCGTCCGACCATGGTGGCGGGCACCGCCGAGCTGGCCGAGCCGGTTCGGGGTGAGTTGACCTTCGCCGGCGTCAGCTTCGGCTACGCCGACGGTCCCGACGTGCTCGCCGGCATCGACCTGCACGTTCCCGCCGGAGCCACCCACGCCGTCGTAGGCGCCACCGGGGCGGGCAAGTCGACGCTCGTCCGGCTCCTGTTGCGCTTCGCCGACCCCCGCTCGGGCGGGGTGCTGCTCGACGGCATCGACGTGCGGTCGCTGTCGTACGCCGGGCTGCGGCGATCCATCGGCTACGTCAGCCAGGATGTGTTCCTCTTCCAGGGCACGGTGCGCGACAACATCGCCTACGGCCGCCCCGATGCCAGCGGCGGCGACATCCGGGCTGCGGCACGTCTGGCCGAAGCCCACGAGTTCATCGTCGAGCTGCCGGCCGGCTACGAGACCGTCGTCGGCGAGCGCGGCCAGAAGCTCTCTGGGGGTCAGCGCCAGCGGATCTCCATCGCCCGGGCGATCCTGCGCGACCCGGCCGTGCTGATCCTCGACGAGGCCACGTCGGCGGTCGACAACGAGACCGAAGCGGCCATCCAGCGCTCGCTGGCCCGCGTGGCCGAAGGCCGCACCGCCCTGGTCATCGCCCACCGGCTCTCCACCGTGCGCCACGCCGATCGCATCTGGGTGCTCGAGCGGGGGCGCATCGTCGAGGCGGGCACCCACGAGGAGCTCCTCGACGTCGCTGGGCTCTATGCCGCCCTGTGGCGGGTGCAGACCGGCGAGGCGGTAGCGGCCACGGGCTGAGCTTTCGGTCGGACGGTGGCCGCCGACCGCCGCTCCGGCTTGGTCGATCCCACGGCGGTCGGCCAGACTCGATGGATGACCTCGGCCGCACGGCCTGATCGACCGCAGGCGAGCTGATCGACGGGACCGTGGTCGACCTCGCCGCCGTCATCGCCCAACGGGGCGGCGACCTCGGCGGCGGCGTGATCGACAACCTCATCGTCCCGCCGTCGGTCCACCGCCTCAACGGCGGCCTGGCCGTGGCGGCGCTGCTCGTCACCGCCGTCTGGCTGACCGTGCGTGCGCTGCGACGCCAGCCCTTCGACCGGACGAGCCAGGTGCTGATCGCCCTGAGCCAGGTGTTCCTCATGATCCAGGCGCTTCTCGGCGTCAAGCTGCTCGACCAGGGCATGGGCGTGGTCCAGCTCTACATCCACTACGTGGGGGGCCTCCTGCCGCTGGGTTTCTTCCTGGTGCTGGGCTGGATGCGCTTCGACGATCCCGTGCGCCGGACCAGGGTGCTCGCCGTGGTGGTCGACGTGAGCCTGGCCTCGGCGGCCATGGCCTACTTCATCGGGCAGGCCTATGTGAACCGCTGACACCCGGTCGGTACCGTTTCCGCCGATGGGACACGACCCGGGCGCCGACGCCCTCGCCGCCATCGACGTGGGAACCAACTCCATCCACCTGGTGGTCGCCCGTCCCGCCGGGAACCGCCGCTTCGAGATCCTCGAGCGCGAGAAAGAGGTCGTCCGCCTGGGCAGCGGCTCCTCCGACATGAAGGCGCTGTCGCCCGACGCCATCGACCGGGGCGTCCATGCCCTCCGGCGCATGCGGGGCATCGCCGACGCCCACGGAGCGGCCGTCATGGCCGTTGCCACGAGCGCGGTGAGGGAGGCGGCCAACCGGGAGGACTTCCTCCAGCGGGCCCGCGAAGACGCCGGCGTCGACGTGCAGGTGATCTCCGGGTTCGAGGAGGCCCGGCTGATCCACCTGGGTGTCCTCCAGGCTGTTCCCGCCTACGACCGTCGCCTGTTGTTGATCGACATCGGCGGCGGCAGCACCGAGTTCCTGGTCGGCCAGGGCGGCGATGTGCTGACCGCCCGCAGCGTCAAGCTGGGTGCCATCCGCCTCACCGAGCGGTTCTTCGCCGGCGACCGCATCCGGTCGTCGCAGGTCAAGGCCTGTCGCCAGTACCTGCGCGCCTTCCTCGCGCCGGTGGTGCGCGACGTCCGGAGCCTGGGCTTCGAGGTGGCGATCGGCAGCTCCGGCACCATCGCCAACATCGGCCAGATGGTGGCGCTGCGTCGCGGGGCGTCCCCGCAGTCGACCAGCAACCTCGAGTTCTCCGCCGGCGAGCTGGACGAGGTGGTCGAGGCCGTGCTCGCCGCCGACACGGCCAAGGCCAGGGCTCGACTCCCCGGCCTCGACGAGCGGCGGGTGGACATCATCGTGGGTGGCGCGCTCCTGCTGGAGCAGGCGTTCGCCGAGCTGGGCATCGGCTCCATGGTCGTGTCCGACTACGCCCTGCGGGAAGGGGTGCTGCTCGACACCCTCCAGCAACGGGGCCGGACCAGCTCGCTGCACCACCTGAGCGACCTGCGCTTCGAGAGCGTCCTGCACCTCGCCGCCCGCTTCGACGAGGACCGGCCCCATGCCGAGCACGCCACCAAGCTCGCCCTCGAGCTGTTCGAGCAGACCACCGACGAGCACGGCCTCGACCCCGCGTGCGAGGAGTACCTCGAGGCGGCCGGCCTGCTCCACAACGTCGGCCTCGCCATCTCGCACGAGGCCCACCACAAGCACTCCTACTACCTCATACGCAACGCCGAGCGGCTCACCGGGTTCACCGCCCGCGAGATCGAGATCATCGCCCAGGTGGCGCGCTACCACCGCAAGAGCGCGCCCAAGGCGAAGCACGCGGACTTCGCCGCCCTGCGACCGGACGATCAGGAGGTGGTCCGCAAGCTGGCGGGCATGCTGCGCGTGGCCATCGCGCTCGACCGCACCCACGGCGGCGTGGTGCACTCGGTGTCGTGCCGGCACCAAGACGGCGACTCCCCCCGCCTGGTGATCGAGGCGCACGTGGCACCCGGGGCCGACCCGTCCCTCGAGCTCTACACCGCCGAGGAGCGTCGCGGCCTGCTGGAGGATGCGCTCGGAATCGCCGTCGCCTTCGAGCGAGCCACCGCCTCCCACGCCGCCTAGGATCTCGACCCTTGCTGGACGACGGCGAGCCCGGGAGGTGACCCCGGTGGCGGTCCACGACCGACTCTTCGTAGGTGGGAACTGGGTCGCACCGGAGGGAACCGGCGCCATCCCCGTCGTCGACCCGGCGTCGGAGGACGTCGTCGCCACGGTGCCGGCCGGCGGCGTGTCCGACGTCGACCGAGCGGTCGATGCCGCCCGCGCCGCGCTCGGCCCCTGGTCGGCGACATCCCCTGCGGCCAGGGGGGCGTGCCTCGCCCGCATCGCCGAGGGTCTCGACCACCGTCGATCGGAGATCGCCGACGTGATCGCCCGCGAGCTGGGCATGCCCCTGGCCCAGTGCGACGCCATCCAGGTGGGGATGGCCATCACGTCGTTCGCGTCGATGGTGGAGGTGGCCGAGCTCGTGCCCGGGGACGAGCGCGTCGGGCACTCAGTGGTCACCTACGAGCCGGTCGGCGTCGTGGGTGCCATCACCCCGTGGAACTTCCCGCTCCAGCAGATCGCCGTCAAGGTCGCCGCCGCACTCGCCGCCGGCTGCACCGTGGTGCTCAAGCCCAGCGAGATCACGCCGCTCAACGCGCTGCTCTTGGCCGAGATCGTCGCCGACTCCGGGCTCGTGCCGGGTGCGTTCAACCTGGTGACCGGCACCGGACCGATCGTCGGCGAGGCCATCGCCGCCCACCCTGACGTCGACATGGTGTCGTTCACCGGCTCCACGCGGGCGGGAAGCCGGGTGGCGGAGCTCGGGGCGGCGTCGGTGAAGAGGATCGCCCTCGAGCTGGGGGGCAAGTCGCCCAACGTCGTCCTCGACGACGCCGACCTCGACCGGGCGGTGGCGCAGGGGGTGGCGTCGGCCTTCGCCAACTCCGGTCAGGCGTGCTCGGCCCAGAGCCGCCTGCTCGTGCCCCGATCACGCCTGGCACGGGTCGAGGAGCTGGCGGTTGAGGCCGCCGAGTCGTACACCACCGGCGACCCCTTCGCCGAGGCGACCCGCCTCGGGCCGCTGGTGTCGGCCCGCCAGCGCGACCGGGTCCGCAGCTACATCTCGGCTGGGATCGAGGAGGGGGCAACCCTCCTCACCGGCGGGCCGCAGCCACCCGAGGGCCTTGCCACCGGCTACTTCGTGCGCCCCACCGTCTTCTCCGGGGTCACCAGCGGCATGGCCATCGCCCGGGACGAGATCTTCGGTCCGGTGCTGTCGATCATGGCCTACGACTCCGAGGAGGAGGCCGTGGCCATCGCCAACGACTCGCCCTACGGGCTCTCGGCCGGGGTGTGGTCGGCCGACGTCGAGCGGGCCATCGGCGTGGCCCGGCGGATTCACACCGGCCACGTCGCCATCAACGGCAGCGCCTTCGACCAGCTGGCGCCTTTCGGCGGTCGCAAGCGCTCCGGGGTCGGTCGCGAGAACGGTCGGTTCGGCGTCGCCGAGTTCCTCGAGCCCAAGACACTGCAGCTCTAGTCGCCGGTCGCCCGGTGCCCACCGCGCACAGGTCCTGGGTCAGCACCACCTCCGCGTCGAGGTCGATACGATCCGGCGATGTCGGGCCCCCGCAGAGAAGTCGCACTCGACGGTGACCCCCACCAGGTCGGCGCCGCCCCCGAGGGCGAAGACGATCTCGGTCGCCGACGGCAACAGCGGGACCACCCGCACGTGGCCATCGTCGGTGCCCGGCGATGAGCGGGGTCGCCCGGGTGGGCTGCTCGGGGTGGGTGTACAAGCACTGGCGCACGGTGATCTATCCGCCGTCGCTGCCGCAACGGCGGTGGTTCGAGCACTACGCCAGCCTCTTCGCCACCGTCGAGGTCAACAACAGCTTCTACCGGCTGCCGACCGAGGCTGCGGTCGAGGGCTGGGCGGGCCAGGCACCTCCCGGCTTCGTCTACGCCCTCAAGCTCGGAGCCTTCGGATCACATCGCATGAAGCTGCGCGACGCTGCCTCGTGGCTGCCGAACCACCTCGACCGCCTCGACCGGCTGGGGGAGCACGCCGGGCCCACGCTGGTCCAGCTCCCGCCCCGATGGCGGCGCAACGCCGAGCGTCTCGACGAGTTCCTCTCGGTGGCACCTGCGTCGCGGCGCTGGGCGGTGGAGGTGCGGGAGCCGTCGTGGCTCCACGACGACGTCTACGAGGTCCTGCACCGCCATGGGGCGGCCCTGTGCATCCACGACCTGCTTGCCGACCACCCCTGGGAGCTCACCGCCGACTGGACCTACGTACGCTTCCACGGGCCGCGGGCCACCGAGCACGCCTACCAGGGGCGCTACGGGCCCGACGGCCTGTTCTGGATGGCGGAGCGTCTGACCGACTGGCTCGGCCAGGGCCGCGACGTCTACGCCTACTTCAACAACGACGAGGCCGGCTTCGCCGTCGAGGACGCCCGTTGGTTGGCCGAGCGCCTCCACCGGTCGTCGTGACGGCCCGACGACCCCGTCGCCGGCGGGTTGGAGGGGCTCTGGCGGTGAGCGCCTACAAGGCGGCGGGCGCCGACACGCCGGTACCGCCGGGGGTGAAGGCCCCGTAGCGGGCCTTCTCCCGCTCCAGGTCGAGCGGGCGGATCTCCTCCCGGGCACGGCGCGCCTCGTCGTCGATCAGGGAGGCGGGCACCAGCCACGAGACCTCGAAGTCGATGCCGTCGGGATCCCGTCCGTAGAGCGCCTTGGTGGTGCCGTGGTCCGTGGCTCCCGTCAACGACCGGGCGGCCGCCAGCTCTCCGGCGATGCGCTCCAGCTCGGCCAGGGTGTCGACCTCCCACGCCAGGTGGTAGAGACCGACGCCCGGCCGCCTCCCCACGAGGGTCTCGGGCGTCTGGCCCCCGACCGAGAACAGCCCGAGGTCGTGGTCGTTGGTGGAGCCCGACGCCTGGAGGAAGACCGCCCCGGGAAGGCCGACGGGGACGCGGCGGAAACCGAGGACGTCCTCGTAGAAGGCCGCGCTGCGCTCGGCGTCGCGCACGTAGAGCACGGCATGGTTCAGACGGGTGATGGGCATCGCGCACCTCCGACGACTGGCTCGCCGTGCACAACCTCGACCGGGGATGCGCTATTCCGCGGCGCAGCGGTCAGCTGTGCTCCAGCAGCCGATCACCGCATCGAGAGCTGGCGCCGTTAGGATGGTGCGACCCGTTGGGGGCGATGGTTCTGCCTCGCCAGTCCGTCGGGTTCGAGCAGCCACATCGGTTTGCCGCCGTCATCTCCCGCATCTGGCGGGCCCATCCTTGGAGTTGTTTTTCCTATGTCGTCCTCCTTCGCCGACCTCGGCGTCTCACCCGAGATCGTCGGGCGTCTGGCCCGCCAGGGCATCACCGCCCCGTTCCCCATCCAGGCCGCCACCATCGCCGATGCGCTCGCCGGTCGCGACGTGTGCGGGCGGGCCCCCACCGGTTCGGGCAAGACGCTCGCCTTCGGCATTCCGCTGATGAGCCGCCTCGATCGCGCCCGTGCTCGCCGTCCTCGCGGCCTGGTGCTGGTGCCCACCCGGGAGCTGGCCGCCCAGGTGCGCACCGAGCTCCTCGCTTTGGCCGGGCCCAAGGGCCGCTCGGTCGTCGCCATCTACGGCGGGGTGGGCTTCGGCCCGCAGGTCGATGCGCTTCGCCGCGGCACCGACATCGTCGTGGCCTGCCCCGGGCGGCTCGCCGACCTCGTGGCTCGCGGCAACGTCATCCTCGACGAGGTGGCCATGGTCGTCATCGACGAAGCCGACCGCATGGCCGACATGGGCTTCCTCCCCGAGGTGCGTCGCCTGCTCGACCAGGTCCGACCCGATCGTCAGACCCTGTTGTTCTCGGCCACCCTCGACGGCGACGTCGACGTGCTCATCACCCACTACCAGCGGACGCCGGTGCGCCACGAGCTGGCCGAAGCAGACGACGAGCCCAGCAGCCGCCACGTCTTCTGGCGAGCCGAGCGCCCCCAGCGCGTGGCGCTCACCGCCGGCGTGGTCAACGCCGAGTGGCCGGCCATCGTCTTCTGCCGGACCAAGCACGGTGCCGACCGCCTGACCCGCCAACTCACCACCGCCGGGATCTCGGCCGCCGCCATCCACGGGGGCCGCTCCCAGAACCAGCGCGAGCGCACCCTGGCGGCCTTCGGTGCCGGCAAGGTACAGGCGTTGGTGGCCACCGACGTCGCCGCCCGCGGCATCCACGTCGACGGCATCGCCTGCGTGGTCCACTTCGACCCTCCCGGCGACGGCAAGGACTACGTCCACCGCTCCGGACGCACCGGGCGGGCGGGCACCACCGGCGTGGTGGTCACGATGGTCGGCACCGACCAGGAGGTCGAGATCAGGCAGATGCAGCGCCGCCTGGGCCTGCCGGTCGGCCTGCACGCCGCCGAGCTGTCGTCGTTGCAGGACGAACGCCACGCCGCCCGACCGACGACATCGTCGACCGCGTCGAGCCCGTCGACCGGCGGATCGTCCCCCGCTCCTCCCCGCTCGTCGACACCCAAGCGCCGGCGCCGTTTCGCGCCTCCGCCGGGCGGTTCGGGCCAGCGGAGTCCCCGCGGCGCCAGGCCGTCACGCCCGGGTGGGAACCGCCCGCGCCCCGCAGCGAGCCGAGGCCGCTAGCCGCTAGCCAGGGGGGAGCCGAGCGCCCGGTGCCACGTCGGTGCCGCCAGCCACCTCGACGCCCTCCCCCACGACCACGACGTCGTCGGCGCCGGGGGCGTCGAGCTTTCCCACCGACGCCCCGGTACCGATGCGGCTGCGCTGGTCGCAGATGGCGCCGGAGACCGTCGCCCCGGCATGGACGACCGTGCCCTCGAGCAGGACCGAGCACCGCACCGTCGCCCCTTCCTCCACGACCACGCCGGGGCCCAGCACCGACCGGCTGACGTCGCCGCGGACGACGCAACCGGGAGCCACCAGGGCGTCGTCCACGGTGGCCGAGCCCCACAGGCGAGCCGGCGCCCGTGGGGTGGCCGCCGTGAGGATGGGCCAATCGAGATCGTCGAGGACCAACGCCGGGTCGCTGCCCAGAAGGTCGAGGTGCGAGTGCCAATAGCTGCCGACGGTGCCGACGTCGCGCCAGTAGCCGTCCAGGGCGTAGGCCCAGGTGCGGCCGCGTTCGACGAAGTGCGGGAGCAACTGGTCGCCGAGGTCCTCGAGCCCTTCATCGTCGCCCGAGCCGCTCAGGTCCTCGAGGGCTCCGAGCAGTGCGTCGGCGTCGAACAGGAACACTTCGGTGGTGACCACGTCGCTCAACGGTGCGTCGGGCTTGTAGCGGAACTGGCGGATGCGGCCGTCGTCACCGACCTCCACGTTGCCGAAGCGTCCGACCTCCTCGCCCGGCACCACCGTCGTCACCATGGTCAGCTCCGCCCCCCGCTCGCGGTGGGCGGCCACCACGCCGCGGTAGTCGAGCGTGTAGATGTGGTCGGAGCTGAGCACGAGGACCACGTCGGGATCGAACTGGCGCACCAGTGAACGGTTGTGGTGCAGGGCATCGGCGTTGCCCTGGTGCCAACCGCTCTCCTCGTCGCCGAGGTGGGGAAACAACACCTGCAGGCCGCCGCGCGTGCGGTCGAGGTCCCACGGACGGCCGCCGGCCACGTGCTCACCGAGGGTGTGTGGCTGGTACTGCTGCACGACCCACACGTCGTCGATGCCGCTGTGGGCGCAGTTGCTCAACGGGAAGTCGATCAACCGGTAGACCCCGGCGTAGGGCATGGCCGGTTTGGCCCGCCGATCGGTCAGCGGGGCAAGCCTGCTCCCGGCTCCCCCCGCCATGATGATGGCCAGGATGCGAGCCACCGTCAGCCCTTCTTGGCCACCGCCTTCTTTGCGGACGCAGACTTCTTGGCCGGCGCCGCCTTCTTCTCCGGCGCCGCCTTCTTCGCCGGCGCCTTGCTCGCGCTGGCGGCCTTGGCCGCGCTCGCTCCGCCCGACGGCGACCACACGCCCCTCGCCAGCTTGGGCGCGAGGCTCGGGGTCATCACGGCGTCCTTGAAGCCCTTCAGCGGCGTGATCCTGGCCTTCTTGGAGGCCTTGATCCGGATGGCCTCCCCGGTGCCCGGGTTGCGGCCCATGCGGGCAGGGCGCTGGATCTTGGCGAACTTGGCGAACCCCGAGATGTTGACCGGCTCGCCTTTGGCCACCACCGCGGTGACCACTTCGGTGAAGCTGCGTAGCGTGGCGTCCACCTGTTTGGCGTCGAGGTCGCCGTGCGCCGCGACCGTCTTCACCAGCTCTCGTCGGTTCATGCTCGAGCCCTTCGTCGTGGTTGGCGGGGAACCGCAACAGTATGTTCCTTCCCGCTGGTGCGTGGGTGGATCCTGCCGATCCCCGTACCCCCGCGGGGTATCCTGGACCGGCGCAGGACGCGCTCGTATCGAGGAGGAAGGCATGCGCGGGTACACCCAGACGAGGGAGGACTACCTCAAGCGCCTGGCACGGATAGAAGGGCAGGTGCGGGGCCTCCAGCGGATGGTCGAGGAGGATCGGTACTGCATCGATGTGCTGACCCAGGTGGCAGCGGTGAACCGGGCGCTTCAGAGCGTCGCCCTGGGCCTGCTCGACCAACACCTGCGGCACTGCGTGCGCGACGCCGCCCTGGGCGACGATCAGCCGCAGGCCGACGCCATGGTCAACGAGGCGACCCAGGCCATCGAGCGCCTCATCAAGGCGTGAGCACTCTTGACCGATACCCTACCCGGGTACGGAAGCTTGACCAGCGAAAGGAGACGGTGATGGCAGCCATCGACCCGGTGTGCGGCATGAGCGTCGACGAGAGCGACGCCCCCGGCACGTTCGACTACGAAGGGACCACCTACTACTTCTGCAGCAGCGACTGCCGCCAGGAGTTCGAGGCCAACCCCGCGGACTACGCCGACTGAGATGAGGCCGTTCGCCGCGGCCCTGGCCTTGGTGCTGGCCGTCGGTGGAGCGGTCCTGGCCATCCGGTGGCTGCCGGCCGCGGTCCCGTCGCCGACGACCGCGCCCGAGCGGGTCCCGTTCCTCGGAGGAGGGCTTCCCGAGGTCCACGCCTGGAGTCGCTTCCACGTGCGGTACTACGCCATGGCGCTGCTCTTCTTGGCCTTCGACATGGAGATGGTCTACATGTACCCGTGGGCCGTCGTCTTCGTGGAGGAGGGCGCCCTGGCCCTGGCCGAGATGCTCATGTTCATCGTCATCCTCCTGCTCGGCATCCTCTACGCCTGGCGGGAGGGAGGCCTGCGATGGGCCTGATCGGCCGGCTGGCCAGCGGAGCCGACGTGCCCGTGTACGTCGTCGTCGGCAGCGGAGGTCGAGCACCGGGCGCCGAGGTGAGCGTGCTGCCGGGGGTTCGTGTCGTCGACAGCCCGCGGTCGGCGTCGATCCTGCTGGTCGTGGGGAAGCTCACCCGGGCCCTGATCCGTCCGGCGTCGACCGTCCATGACCAGATGGCTTTCCCACGGGCCACCGTGTGGTGGCCCGTCGACAGCTCTGGCGAGGTCGGCGACCTGGGCGGGCCCTGGCCCGGTCTCGTCCTCGGGCGACCCGGTGACGCCGAGGGGCTGCGCCGGATCTTCGCCGAACTCGTCACCGGAGCCCGCCCGTCCGACCCGCCGTTGCTGCCCGACGTCGACCCCGCGCCCTGGCGGGGCCTCGGTCCCTACGGCCAGGGCGGCACCGGCATGACCGGCGGCGTCCCGTTCGGGCGCCCGCTCCCCGGCCGGGCCCCTGACCCCGACGGCCTGGAGCTCGACGAGCTCCCGCTCCACGTCGGGCCGTTCTTCCCCCTGTTCCCGCCGGGCCTGGTTCTCGACGTGGCCCTCCAGGGCGACGTCGTCCGTTCGGCCACGGTGGGCGACAACCCGTTGCTGGGCTCGGCCGGCGATTCCCCGCCGGGGCCGCTCGACACCGCCCCCTTCCTCGACGCCCTGGCCACGCCGGCAAAGGTGGCCGACCTGGAGCTGGCACGGGCCCGTCACCACGTGCGCTGGCTGGCGGGCGCCCTGCGGCTGCACGGGCTCGGCGCCCTGGCGCTCCGCACGGCCCGACTGGCCGCGGCGCTCGGCCCCGGTGACCGCAGCGAGGTGGAGACCCTGGCCCGGCGCCTTGCACGCAGCCGCAGCCTGACGTCGGCCACCGCGGGCATCGGCGTCCTCCCGGGGAGCACAGAGGACCTGCCGCCGGGCCCGGTGGCGCGCGCCGCCGGGGCGGACGGCGACGCCCGCAGCGACGATCCCGCCTACCAGGCGATCGGCTTCGAGCCGGTCGTGGGCCACGGCGGCGACGCCCGGGGCCGCATGCGCCAGCGACTGGCCGAGGCGGTCCAGGCGCTCGAGCTGGCCGAGCGGGCGGGCGATGCCGTGCGTTCACCCGGCCCAGCGGTGGAGGGTCCGCGTGGACCGCTCCGGCCCGGCACTGGCCTGCCGTCGTCGGCACTGCTGGCCCTGCTCCCTGGCGCCCTGGCGGCCCAGGAGTGGGGCGACGCCGTGACCACCGTGGTGAGCCTCGACCTCGACGTGGAGGAAGCCGCGGTGGGAGAGCTCGCCGGGGTCGGCGGGTGAACCCGCTGCCGGCGGTGGCGCTCGTCGTCGGGGTCCTGGTGGCGGGGGCCTACGCCCTTGCCGTCCTCGACGTCGCCGTCTTCCGCCGGGTGGCGTCCCTGCCGCTGCGACCGGCGCAGGTCGCCGCCGCCCCGCTGCACGAGGCGGCGCTGCTGGTGCGGACGCGACCCTCGACCACCGAGCGGCCCGACGCCCGGGCGTGGGCACTCGCCCCCGCGGTGGTGGCCGCCATGGCCGCCGCCGCCGTGGCGTCGGTACCCCTCGCCGAAGGCGTGGCGGTGGCCGACGTCGACGACGGGATCGTGCTCTTCGGGGCGGCCATGGCCATGGTCATGGTCGGGGTCTACCTTCACGGTTGGTCGTCGAACTCGCCGTTCCCGCTGGTGGGCGGCTACCGGTTCATCGCCCTCGCCCTGTCGTACGAGATGCCGCTGGCCCTGGTGCTCATCGCCGCCGCCCTGCCCGCCGAGTCGCTCTCGGTGGGCGACATCGTGGAGTCCCAGGCCGGGCTCTGGAACGTGCTCCGCCAGCCCCTCGGCCTGCCGCTGTACCTGGTGGCGGGCATGGGCCTGGCCTTCTGGGGCCCGCTCAACGGGGCCGACGGCGCCGACCTCGCCGGGGGAACGGCCGCCGAGGTGTCGGGCCCGCCCCGCCTGGCGTGGGAGCTGGCGCGACGCTTCGTGCTGGTCGCCGTCGCCGTCATGGGCGCGGCCACCTTTCTCGGCGGGTGGCACGGGCCCGTCCTGCCAGGAGCGTGGTGGATGGCGCTCAAGACGCTGGCACTGCTGGCCCTGATGGTGGGCATCGGCCACCGCGTGGCCAGGGTGCGCCTCGAGCGCTTCGTGGTGGTGGCCTGGGCGGGGCTCATCCCCCTGGCCCTGGTCGACGTGTTCGTCTCCGGGGCGCTGGCGTTGTGAACACCTCCCCCGCCGTCGACATCGCCTTTTTGATCTTCGGCGCCGGCTCGGTGATCGCCGCCTGGCTGGTGTTCCGCACCGACTCCATGGTGCGGGCCGCCTACTGGCTGCTGGTGTCCTTCGTCGGCGTCGGCATGGTGATGGTCCTGCTCAACGCCCGGTTCCTCGGGCTGGTGCTGGTGCTCATGATGGCCGGGGAGATGACG
>JAHWJH010000004.1 GCA_019348555.1 Actinomycetota bacterium | reverse complement strand
CCGCTGACTCGCATTTCCGGACGATCGAAGCGGCTCAGCCACTCCGATCGTCCACAAATCCCTGTCAGCGCCCGGCTAGACCGCCAGGAGGCGGCTGGCGTCGTCGGCGTGGAGGCTGGCGGCGGGGCCGGTGTCGACGATGCGCCCGACGTCCATCACCGCGTAGGTGTCGGCCAGACGCAGGGCGAACTCCACGTACTGCTCGACCAACAGGAAGGCGAGGTCGCCCCGCTGGCGCAAGCCCAGCACAGCGTCCTCGACCTCGGCGATGATCGACGGCTGGATGCCCTCGGTGGGCTCGTCGAGCACCAGCAGTTGGGGCCGGGTCACCAGGGCGCGGGCCATGGCCAGCTGCTGCTTCTGGCCTCCGGAGAGGTTGCCCCCCCGCCGCCCGAGGAGGGGCACCAGACGGGGGAACAGGTCGAGGACCTCGTCGATGGCGCTGCGATCCCCCCTGGCGCTGGCCTCGGCCACCACGCCGAGGTTCTCGGCCACGGTGAGGTGCGGGAAGCCGTCGCGCCCCTGGGGCACGTAGGCCATCCCGGCCCGCACCCGGGCGTAGGGGGCGGCGGACGTCACGTCACGCCCGTCGAAACGGACCTCTCCCCTGGATGGCGCCAGCACGCCCATCACGGTGTTGAGCAGCGTGGTCTTGCCCACGCCGTTGCGCCCGAGCAGGCACAAGAACCCGCCGGCGGGGATCTCGAGGTCGATGCCGTGGAGGACCGGCGCCCGACCGTAGGCCACGTGCAAGCCGCGCACCGACAGGATCACGTGCGCACCACCGGCGCCGGAGACGTCACCTCGTCGTGGTCCTGCGCCTCGGGCTCGGGTCCGCCGTGGCCGCGCCGGTCGCGGCTGCGCCCCAGGTAGACCTCCTGCACCAGGGGATCGGCCCGCACGTGGTCGACCGAGCCTTCGCTGACCACCTTGCCTTCGTGCATGACCGTGACCCGCCGGGCGAAGCGCCGCAGGAACTCCATGTCGTGCTCGACGATCACGATCGTGCACGTCTCGGCGATGGTCTCGATCAGGGCTCCCGTGGCCAGGCGCTCCTCTGCGCTCATTCCGGCCACCGGCTCGTCGAGCAGCAGGAGCCGGGGCCGCTGGACGAGCAGCATGGCGATCTCGAGCCACTGCTTCTGGCCGTGCGACAGCGCTCCCGCCGGCTCGTCGGCCCGCTCGTCGAGCCCCACGGCTTCGAGGGCCTCCGCCACCTCAGGATCGACGCCCCGGCGGCGGCGCAGCAGCGACCGGAGAGGCCGACGGTGGTTGTGGGCCAGGTCGAGGTTCTCGACCACGCTCAGCTGCTCGAAGACGCTCGGTGTCTGGAAGGTGCGCCCCACCCCCAGCCCCACGATGGCGTGCTCCCGCCGGCCGATGAGGTCGCGCCGGTCGAAGATGACCGAGCCGGCAGAGGGAGCGGTCAGGCCGGTGATCACGTCGATCAGGGTGGTCTTGCCCGCCCCGTTGGGCCCGATGAGGAAGCGGATCTCCCCCTCGTCGACGGCCAGCTCGACGCCGTCGAGAGCGGGGGCGCCGTCGAAGGACACGGCGACGCCGCTCACCTGCAGCAGGGCACCCATCAGCGACCGTTCACCTACGCCGCCGTCCCGACGGCCACCTCGGTGGGCGCGGCTGCCGGTTGCGAACGGGGCCGCCGCCGTACGGCGTCGACCACGCCGGCCAGGCCACGAGGCGCCCACACCATGGCCACCACGAACAGCGCCCCCTGGAGGTACAGCCACCCGCCCGGATACCACTCCGAGAGCGAGGTGTTGGCGTAGCTGGCCACCACCGCCCCGACCACCGGGCCGAGCAACGTGGCCCGCCCGCCGATGGCCACCCAGATCACCATCTCGATCGACGGCACCACACCGACGTTGGCCGGCGAGATGATGCCGACGATGGGCACGAACAGCGCTCCGGCCAGGCCGGCGATGCCGGCCGAGACGGCGAACGCCACCACCTTCACCCTGGTGGCGTCGTAGCCGAGGAAGCGCACCCGGTCCTCTCCGTCGCGCACGGCGACGAGCAGCCGTCCGAAGCGGCTGTGCACGACTTGGCGGACCACCAGCACGGTGACGGCCAGGGCGCCGGCGACCACGAAGAACAGCACCTGGGTGCTGCGTGGGTTTCCGAGCTCGAGGCCGAAGAGCTCGGTGATGTTGGTGAGGCCGTTGGTGCCGCCCGTGAGGCCCTGCTGACCGATGAGCAGGATGGCGAACGCCGCCGCCAGGGCCTGGGTCAGCAGGGCGAAGTACGCGCCGCGCACCCGTCGTCGGAAGACCGACGCCCCGAGCAGGGCGGCCACGGCCGTGGGAATGATCACGGCGGCGGGGATGGCGAACCAGGCGTGGCGGAACGGCGCCCAGATGGCCGGCAACGACTCGACGCCGCTCCAGCTCATGAAGTCGGGAAGCCCGGTGCCTGCCTCGGCGAGCTTGAGGTGCATGGCCGTGCAGTAGGCACCCAGACCGAAGAACACGCCGTGGCCGAGGCTGAGCATCCCGCCGTAGCCCCATGCAAGGTTCAGCCCGACGGCCACCACGGCGAAGACCAGGTACTTCGACAGCAGAGCGAGGCGGAACTCCGACATCACCAGCGGCAGGACCACCACCACGGCGGCGGTCGCCACCATCACCAGCCCCGTGCGCACGTGGGGGGCGGTGCGGCCCGCCGGCACGGTCGCCATCAGGTCAGGGCCCGGGTGCGCAGGGCGATGAGCCCCTGGGGCCGGAACTGCAGGAACACCACGATGGCGGCGAACACCAACACCTTGGCCAGGCTGGCGTTGGTGCCGTACTCGAGAAAGGAGTTCAGCAGCCCCAGCACCAGGGCGGCGATGACGGCGCCGCGGAGCTGGCCGAGACCGCCGACGATCACCACCAGGAAGGCGTCGACGATGTAGAAGGTGCCGATACCGGGGCCGATGGGCCCGAGCAGGGTCAGCGCCACCCCGGCCAGCCCTGCCAGCCCCGAGCCCACGAAGAAGGTGAGCTGGTCGACCCGGTCGGTGTCGATCCCGCTGCAGCCGGCGAGCTGGCGGTTCTGCATGACGGCCCGCATGCGCCGGCCGTGGGGCATGCGGGCGAGGTACACCCCGATGGCGGCCACGATCACCGCCACCAGGGCGAGAATGAACAGCCGCGCGTACGACAAGGTGACCGGTCCGAGAGAGAGGGCACCCCGCAACGCTGCCGGGGCCACCACCTGCACGTTTGGGGCGCCGAAGAGGTCGCGGGCGAGCTGCTGGAGCATGAGGCTGACGCCCCAGGTGACCAGCAGGGTGTCGAGTGGGCGACCGTAGAGCCGTCGGATCAGCGTGCGTTCGAGGAGCAGACCGACGGCCCCCGTGGTGACGAAGGCGACGGGCAGGGCCAGACCGAAGGCCAGCCCCGCCAGGCCGGCGCCCAACACCCCCTGCAGCAGGTAGGGGGCGTAGGCGCCCGCCATGATGAACTCGCCGTGCGCCATGTTGATCACGTTCATCTGGCCGAAGGTGAACGTCAGCCCGAGGGCGATCAGCAGGAGCACGGCGGCGATTCCCAGCCCGGCGAAGAGCTGCGAGAGCAGGACGGTCACCGAACGGATCCCCACGGACCTGGTCGCCGACCACTTCCGGCGTCAAGGGGTGTCGGAATCCGAGACCGAGTGACGCCAGAAGCGTTGGGATCGCCGGGAAGGGCTCGCATCAGCCGGCCAGGCCCTGGGCCCACGGGTAGGTGGTGAGGAAGGGGTCGGGTTCGATGGGGCCCTCGGAGCCGGCGATCTCCTCGATCAGACCGTCGGTGCCGATCTCACCGATGCGGGCGGTCTTGGAGATGTGCTGGTTCTCCATGTGGATGGTGACGGTCCCCTCCGGGGCGGCGAACGACAGTCCCTTGGACGCCTCCTTCACCGCTTCGACCTCCGTCGTGCCGGCCTTCTCCACGGCCATGGCCCACAGGTGGACCTGCACGTAGCCGGCCTCGATGGGGTCGTCGGTGACCCGTTCGTCGCCGTACTTGGCCTTGAACGCCGCCACGAACTTCTCGTTCTCGGGCGTGTCGGTGGTCTGGTAGTAGTTCCACGCCACCAGGTGCCCGGCGAGGTTGTCGGCGCCGATGCCGCGGATCTCCTCCTCGGCGATGCTGACCGACAGGGTTGGCATCGACTCGGCGTCGAGCCCGTTGCTCTTGAGCTGCTTGAAGAACGCCACGTTGCTGTCGCCGTTGAGGGTGTTGAACACGAAGTCGGGGTCGGCCTCGGCCAGCTTGTTCACCACCGTGGCGTACTCGGTGTTGCCGAGGGGCGTGTACTCCTCGCCCACGATCTCCATGCCGTTGGCGGCGGCGTAGGCCTTGATGATCTTGTTGGCGGTGCGAGGGAACACGTAGTCGCTGCCCACGAGGAACAGGCTCCGAGCGCCCTGCTCCTTCAGGTAGTCGAGCGCGGGCACGATCTGCTGGTTGGTCGTCGCCCCCGAGTAGAAGATGTAGGGGGACGCCTCCAGGCCCTCGTACTGCACCGGGTAGTAGAGCAGCGCCTCGTTCCGCTCGAAGACCGGGAGCATGGCCTTGCGGCTGGCGGAGGTCCATCCCCCGAAGGTGGCGGCGACGTCGTCGACGTTGATGAGCTTGTCGGCCTTCTCGGCGAAGGTGGGCCAGTCGGACTTGCCGTCCTCGATCACCGGCTCGAGCTGCTTGCCCAGGACCCCGCCGGCCGCGTTGATCTCCTCGATGGCCAGCAGCTCGGCGTCGCGTACCGACACCTCGCTGATCGACATGGTGCCGCTGAGGGAGTGCAGGATCCCCACCTTGATGGTGTCGCCGTCGGAGGTGCCACCTGCCTTCACGTCGGCGCCGTCGGGCGAGTCGCTCACGCACCCCACCGCCATCAGGGTCGTCACCACCAGGGCAGCGAGCAGCGGACGTCGAGACGAACGGGAAGAGAACATGCGGCTCCTTCATGCCTGCGCCGCCCCGGGTGGCGGACGGGCTCACGGTAGGAACCGGTCGTGTCGGCCCCGCGTCGGCAACATGAACGCTCGATGCCGCCAACCTGTCGTCAATGTGACCAAGAAGAAGCTCAAGGGACCGGCGGCGCCTGCCGATGGTCCGGAGGTGGCGTCCCGTGGTGCGTCCGGAGGCACCCCGACCTTCGGTGCCGCCTTCCCGGCGGTGCTCGATGCCGCCAGGGCCGACGCCCCGTGGGCCTACCAGCGGCTCTTCGACTGGCTGAGCCCTGCGGTGGTCGGCTACCTGCGCGGCCGGAGGGCCGAGGACCCCGACGGGCTCGCCAACGAGGTGTTCCTCCGGGTGTTCCGCAACCTCCCGCGCTTCGAGGGCAACGAGGGGGCCTTCCGCTCCTGGGTGTTCACCATCGCCCACCACGTGCTGGCCGACGACTGCCGGCGCCGCCGGCGCCGCCCGGCCCTCGCCGAGGGGGAGCTGCCCGACATCGCCGGTCCGTCCTCCACCGAGGCCGATGCTCTGGCCCACATCGGGCTCTCGCGGGTGTCGCTGCTGCTCGACGAACTCTCCCCCGACCAGCGCGACGTGCTGCTGCTGCGGGTGGTGGCCGACCTCACCGTCGACCAGGTGGCGCACACGCTCGGCAAGACCACGGGCTCGGTGAAGCAGCTCCAGCGACGAGCGCTGGCCACGCTGCGCCGCCGGCTACGGACAGCGGACCCCGAGCACGTCGGCGACCCGGTCGACGTGTCGGCCGTGCTGGCAGCCCCATGATCCCCGCCATGGACCTCGACGGTGGCGACGACGCCTTGGCCGCCTTTCTCGTCGACCTGCGCAGCGAGCTCCATGCCGGGCCGGCGCCGAAGGTCGACGACCGGCTGGCCGCCGTCCTCCGCCGGGGGCTCGGTTGCCCGCCCGAGGAGGCGATGGCGACGCGGCAGGGCCGCGGCGCGGTCGGTGCCGAACGAGCGTCGACCAGCCGGTGGGGGCGTGCTCGGGCCACCCTCGGCATGGTCCTGGCCGGCGGCCTCCTGCTCGGCACCGGTGCCGCCGGGGCGCTCCCGGGTCCGGTGCAGGCGGCGTTCGACCGGGCCAACGTCGTCGTCGGCGTGGGCGAGGAGGGTCCCGACGCCGCCGGCGCACCACCCCCTGCGCCTGCCGATCCTGCTCCGGTGGGAGCGCCACCGTCCTCGCCGGAGGGGACCATCCCTGCGGCGCCGTCGCCGAGCCCTGCCGGGCCCCACCAGCCCACCGGCTCGGAGACCGGCCCCGCCGTGCCTTCCTCCGGCATCGAGGTTGCACCGGTGCCAGAGGACAACCGAACCGCATCGGGCTCGCGGGCGCCGGGCTCGCCCGTGCCACCGGCGAACGAGTTCCGGCCCGGCCAGGAGTTGCCGCTACGAGGTCGAGGGCGCTCCGTGGCCCCGCCGCCCTTGTCGTCCGGCGACGACGTGGCCGGCGGGCGCGGCCTGCCCGAGGAGCTGCCGGCACAGGACCTCGGCCGCCATCCTTCGGGTTTGCCCCCGACCCCTCCGGCAGCGGGAGGCGTTGACCACCGACAGGCAGGAACGCCCACACCACGCCGAGGGTGACGCGGAGACGACGGCGTCGGCGACGTCGGCGACGACGTGGCCGACGACGAGGGTGAGCGCGCCGACCTCGGTGCTCGGGTGAGCGCCCACGCCCCCCGCCACCAGAACGCCGCTGACCCCGAGGTCGGGGTCAGAACCGGTCGGCGAGCCAGTCTCGGGCCTTCTCCCAGGGGTTGCGCTCGTCGAGGGCGGCGACCGGCGGCGTACCCACGGGCGGCGGCGGTGCCGGCGGCGTCGGCGGCGGCACCAGGGCGTAGGCCTCCTCGCCCGGGCGGACCAGGTGGTACTCCTCCCGGGCCAGGCGCTCGATCTCGGTCTCGTCGTTGAGGAGCCGCACCCGCTCCTCGAGGAGGCGGTTCTGCTGGTCGATCACGCCGAGCTGCTGCTCGGCGGCGCGCACCGAAGCCCGCTGGGCGAGGTAGGTCCGGGTGGGGAACACGGCCACCACCAGCACGCCGACGGCGACGACCGCCACCGGCACCACCCACACGCTGCGACGGGCCCCGCTCACCCGCCCCTGCCCCCACTCCGGCGAAGGGCGGTGGCACCGGGGAACGCCGCGCTCTCGCCCAGCTCCTCCTCGATACGCAGCAGCCGGTTGTACTTCGCCACCCGGTCGCTGCGGGCAGGCGCGCCGGTCTTGATCTGCCCGCACCCGGTGGCCACCGCCAGGTCGGCGATGGTGGTGTCCTCGGTCTCGCCCGAACGGTGCGACAGCACGGCGGCGTAGCCGGCGTGCAACGCCAGGTCGACGGTGTCGAGGGTCTCGGTGAGGGTGCCGATCTGGTTGGGCTTGACGAGCACGGCGTTGGCCACGCCCGACTCCAGGCCCCGCTCCAGGCGTTCGGCGTTGGTGACGAACAGGTCGTCGCCCACCAGCTGCACACGAGCACCGAGGGCTTCGGTGAGCGAAGCCCACCCGTCCCAGTCGTCCTCCGCCATGCCGTCCTCGATCGACACCACCGGGTAGCGATCACACACGTCGACCCACAGCGCCACCAGCTCGTCGCTCGACAAGGTGCGCCCCTCGCCCACCAGCCGGTAGGCCCCATCGCCCCACAGCTCGGTGGTGGCCGGGTCGAGGGCGATGGCCAGGTCGTCGCCCGGCGTGTAGCCGGCAGCGCCGATGGCCTCCACGAGCAGCTCGAGGGCCATCTCGTTGTTGGCGAGGTCGGGCGCGAACCCGCCCTCGTCGCCCACGGCCGTGGCCAGGCCGCGGTCGTGGAGCAACCGGCGCAGGGCCTGGTAGGTCTCGGCTCCCCAGCGCAGCGCCTCGGAGAACGACGCCGCCCCCACGGGCATGACCATGAACTCCTGGAAGTCGACGTTGTTGTCGGCGTGGGCCCCACCGTTGAGGACGTTCATCATCGGCACGGGCAGCACGTGGGCGTTGCTGCCACCCACCGAACGGAACAGCGGCAGTCCGAGGGCGGCGGCGGCCGCCTGGGCGTTGGCCAGGGAGACGCCCAGCAGGGCGTTGGCCCCCAGACGCGACTTGTCGTCGGTCCCGTCGAGGGCGACCAGGGCGGCATCGAGGCGCCGCTGATCGAGGGCGTCCAGGCCCACCACCGCATCGGCGATGGCGCCGCCGACGGAGGCCACCGCCCCGGTGACGCCTCGACCTCCGAAGCGCGGCCCGCCGTCTCGCAGCTCCACCGCCTCGTAGCGCCCGGTCGAGGCTCCCGAGGGGACGATGGCCCGGCCGAGGGAACCGCACGCCAGGCGCACGTCGACCTCGACGGTGGGATTGCCCCGGGAGTCGAGCACCTCGCGGGCCCGTACCGCCTCGATCCCGGTTCTCGTGGGGATGTTGCTGGTGTGGTCGATGGGGAAGAAGTTACCCCACCGGTCCAGCCACCAGGTGTTCGTCGCCCGACGCCGGCGGGTAGCGCGACACCATGACGGTCCACGATCCTCTCGGTCCCCAGCCGGACGTCCCCAACCAGCCCATCCCCGGCCCGGGCGGCCCGCCGGAGCCACCCACGCCCTTGGTGCCCGATCCGAACCCCACCCCCGACCCCACGCCGGCCGACCCGCCGGCGCCCGGGCCTACGGTGCGGGGCTGACCTGGTCGGTCATCTGCGGCCGCGCAGGTAGCGGCCGACCATGACGACGTAGGCGACGACCACCCCGGCGGCGGCCACCACGAACAGCCCGTTGACCAACCCGAGGTGCGCTCCCGGACCCCGGCAGTCGGCGGCGGCCGCCGCCCGGGCCTCGAACGCCGCCGGGTCCACCACCTGGCCGAGGTGGGTCACGCCCTCGATGGAAATGTCGTCGACCGAGAAGTCGACCTGGTCGGTGGTGTCGAACGGTTCCCCCTCCACGGCGGCGAGGAGGGTCAGCCGGCCGTCGGGAAGGGGCGGTGAGAACCGTTGCTCGACGACGAAGCCGAAGGGGGGGCCGTCGGCACCCACCACGTAGCGCTCGTCGATCGAGCCCTTGCGGGAGACGATGCGCCACAGGGTGGCTTCCTTCGACCGCAGCTCGACGGCGGTGACCCGCTCGCTGCGACACCGCGGCACGAGCAGCGCCACCCCGGCGGGACCGGCGGAGGACGTGAGGCCCAGCCTGGCGCCGGGCGGGGGGTTCTTGACCTCGACGCCGAAGACCAGCGCAGCCACGAACGCCACCACGGCCACCACACCGAGCCCGCCCGACAGCAACACGGCCGCCGTCGGAGGCTCGACGGCGTCACCAGGGTGCTCAGCCCGAGGACCCACGGCCCACCTCGGCGGCGACCGCCTCGTCGACGAAGCGGGCGGTGGCCACCCGAAGGGCGGTCTCCGGGTCGACGCCGACCCGACGGGCCGCCGCCACCAGGGCGAACAGTGCGCTCCCCACGGCGTCGGCGCCGGCAGCGAGGTCGTCGAGCTCCAGTCGGGGAGGCACCTCGACGTCGATGCCCAACGTCACCGCCTTGCGTTGCGCCTTGTGGGCGTAGAGCAACGACGGCAGGTTGGCGGGTACGCCGTCCATCACGCTGGCCCGGCCCTTCTCCGCCTGCTTGATCTCCTCCCAGTTGCGCACCACCTGCTCGGTGCCGGTCACCTCCACGCCGGCGAAGACGTGGGGATGGCGCCGTACCAGCTTCTCGGAGATGCCGCGGGCGACGTCGGCCATGTCGAAGCGCCCTGCCTCGGCGGCGAGGGCGGCGTGGAAGCACACCTGGAACAAGACGTCGCCCAGCTCCTCCTCGACGTGGGCATAGGCGGCGTCGAGGGTGGCGTCGTCGGCGGCGGGCTCGGCCACGACCAGGCTGCCGAGAGCCTCGAGCAGCTCGTAGGTCTCCTCCAGCAGGTGGCGGGTCAGGCTGGCGTGGGTCTGCTCGCGGTCCCAGGGACACGACGCCCGCAACGTGCGCACCAGCTCGACGAAGCCGATCATCTCGGCACCCACCGGCGAGGCCAGCTCGGGGATCCACAGCGAGGTGAGGTGGTCGGCCTCGACGGCGCGGTCGAGGTCGGCCCACTCGACCTCGGTCACGGTCTCCTCGGGAAGGCCCAGGCGCTGCAGCACCACCACCGTGGCGGGGGGCGACTCGACCGCCAGCTTCACCTCCGACAGCACCGAGGCGGTGTCGCACTGGGCCACGAGCAGGGGCCCGCGCTCCCCCGCCGCCTCGGCGGCGAAGCGGCGACCGTCGACGAGGCGCACGCCGGCGGCGAGCGGGTCGATCCCGAGGCGGTCCCACGCCAGGTCGAGGAACGACAGGGCGGGATGCACCTCGACGGCCACCCGACCGTCGGCCTCGAGCAGCTCGACGCTGCGCTCTGCCACCCTCGGAGAGCCGGGCACGGCATAGAGCACCTCGCCGTGGGCCTCGGCGGCGGCGACCAGGCGCTCGACGATGGCGGCGTACACGCCCTCCAGCGAGCCGCCCGAGTCGTAGAGGTCGTCGCAGGCGACGGCTTCGCCGATGGCGGTGACCGCCGGATGGCGGGCGGTGCGCACGAAGCGCACCGGTATGGCCGCCACGGCTGCAGACGCCCCGACGCCGAGCAGCTCGGGGCCCGCCGGACCCATCCCGACCACCACCACTCGGGCGCCCATCAGAGCCGACTCAGGGGCTCAGCGGGCTCAGCGGGACGGCTGGCCGGCGCCGCCGGGGACCTGGTCGGCCGGGGAGGGGGCAGGGCCCTCGGGAGGCTCGACCTGGCCGACCTGCTGGGGGTCGTCGCAGCCGTTGCGCCAGTTGCCGTACCGGGGGTTGACCTCCACCTGGGCATCGCAGGTGAGACCGTCGACGAACGTGCCGAACTCCTCGATCTGTCGGCGCTGGAGGGCCTGTTCCACCTGGCCCTGGACCTCCTCGAAGGGCAGCATGCGGCGCTCGGTGACGAGGATGAGGTGGAAGCCCACGGCGCTCTCCACCGGGTTGCTGACCTCGCCCACCGGGATGGTGAACGCCGCCCGCTCGAACTCGGGGATGAAGCGGCCCCGCCCGCCACAGCCGAGGCTGCCGCCCTGGGCGGCGGCGGTGGTGTCGTCGGACTGCTCGGTGGCCAGCGCCCTGAAGTCGGCTCCGGTGGCCAGCTGGCCGGCGAGCTCCTCGATGCGGGCACGCGCACCGTCGGGCCCTCGCTGCTCCTTGCTGGCGAAGATGTGGCTCACGCACACGCCGGTGAACTCGCCGGGGTTCTCGTCGTAGAACTGACGAGCCTTGTCGGGGGCGTAGTCGGCGGCCACGGCACTTCGCAGCTTCTGGGTCAGCGCCTGGCGGCGGACCAGCTGGTCCTGGAACGCGGTCGGGAAGGCGGCGAACACGTCGTCGCCGCCGACGGCGTTGATGGCCTGGGGGCGGATGGCTTCGAGATCCTCGGAGGTGATCTGCAGGCCACGCTCGGCCACCTGTTGCTCGAGCAGCTGGTAGTAGACGTTCAGCGACAGCAGCCGGGCCACGAACGCCGAGTCGAAGGTGCCCTCACCCTCGCCGCTGATGCTCATGTCGACGCCCTGCTGGGCGAGGCCCTGCTCGACGCCCTCGCGGTAGCGCTGGTTGCCCTGGATGGCCGAGAGCTCTGCCTCCAGGGCTTCGGTGGTGATGGTGTCACCGTTGACCGTGACGGCAGGCTCCTCGCTGGCACAGGCGCCGAGTGTCAGCGCGAGGGCAAGGGCGAGCGACGGAAAGCGGAGCACGCGGGTTCTCGACACCGACTCAGGATGCCACTGCGGCGGTCGGCTCGGGGACCAGTCGGGCAAGGAGCTCGGTCAGCGTGGCAGCAGGGTCGGCGCCGCTGGCCAGCGGGATCACCAGCTGGCCCAGGGCCTCGTTGTAGGAGGCATCCCGGTGCAGCCGTCGCAGCCGGACCGAGGCGCTGGCCCGCAACACGAGCGGCGAGATCCGGGCCAGCAGTGCCGAGGAACCCGGCCGGGAGGTGACCGACACCTGGCGGACGCCGGTGCGCAGGCACGCCACCCTGAGGCGGGCGGCGCCCAGCAGGGCCTCGGCGGGACCCGGTACCGGGCCGTAGCGGTCGACCCACTCCCGGCGGATGTCGTCGACCTCCTCGTCGGAGCCCACCCCGGCGAGGCGGCGGTAGGCCTCCAGGCGGAGCTCCTCGCGGGCCACGTAGTCAGCCGGAAGGTGGGCGACGAGGGGCAGGTCGAGGGTGATCTCGGCCGGCGCCGGCGGCGTCTCGCCCTTGAGCTCGGCGACGGCCTCGCTGACCATCTGGACGTAGAGGTCGTAGCCCACGGCGGCGATGTGGCCCGACTGGCTCTCGCCCAGCAGGTGCCCGGCGCCGCGGATCTCGAGGTCGCGCATGGCGATCTTGAACCCGGAGCCGAGCTCGGTGGCCTCGCCGATGGTCTTGAGACGCTCGTAGGCCTCCTCCGACAGCACGTGGTCGCGCGGGTGGAACAGATAGGCGTAGGCCCGGCTTCCGGCCCGTCCCACGCGCCCACGGAGCTGGTGGAGCTGGCCCAGGCCGAGGCGGTCGGCCCGGTCGACCACGAGGGTGTTGACCGTGGGCATGTCGATGCCGGACTCGATGATCGTGGTGCACACCAACACGTCGTGCTCACCGTTCCAGAAGTCGATCACGACCGACTCGAGGGTGCCCTCGTCCATCTGGCCGTGGGCCACGGCGATGCGTGCCTCGGGTACCAGCTCGCGCAGACCGGCCGCCACCCGGTCGATGTCGGACACCCGGTTGTGGACGAAGAAGGCCTGGCCCTCCCGCAGCAGCTCCCGGCGCAGCGCCTCGGCGATGGCACGCTCGTCGTGCTCGCCGACGTAGGTGAGGATGGGTTGGCGCTCGGCCGGCGGGGTGTGCAACAGCGACAGGTCGCGGATGCCGGTGAGGCTCATCTCCAGCGTGCGGGGAATGGGGGTGGCGGTGAGGGTGAGCACGTCGACGTCGGCCTTGAGCCCCTTGATGGCCTCCTTGTGGGTGACGCCGAAGCGCTGCTCTTCGTCGACCACGAGCAGCCCCAGGCGCTTGAACGCCACGTCGCTGCTGAGGAGCCGGTGGGTGCCGATGACCACGTCGACCTCGCCGTCGGCGACGCCCTGCACCACCTTCCTCGCCTGGGGAGGGGTCAAGAACCGGCTGAGGACCTCGACCCGCACCGGGTAAGGGGCGAAGCGCTCGGAGAAGGTGGTGCCGTGCTGCTGGGCCAGCAGGGTGGTGGGCACGAGCACCGCCACCTGGAAGCCGTCCTGCACCGCCTTGAACGCCGCCCGCAGGGCGATCTCGGTCTTGCCGAAGCCGACGTCGCCGCAGACCAGGCGGTCCATGGGCCGGGCCAGCTCCATGTCCGCCTTGACCTCCTCGATGGCGCGGGCCTGGTCGGGTGTCTCCTTGTAGGGGAAGGCCTCCTCGAGCTCGCGCTGCCAGGGGGTGTCGGGCGAGAAGGCGTGGCCGGGCGTGGCGGCGCGGCGCTGGTAGAGCGCCACCAGCTCCTGGGCGACCTCGCGGGTGGCGGCCCGTGCCTGCGACTTGGCCCGCTGCCATTCGGCCCCTCCCATGCGGTGCAGGGTCGGCGACTCGCCGCCGGTGTAGTGGCGCACAACGTCGATCTGGTCGGACGGCACGTACAGCTTGTCGCCGCCGCGGTACTCGAGCAGGAGGTAGTCGCGGGCCGTCCCACCCATCGAGCGGGTGACCATGCCGCCGTAGCGGGCGACGCCGTGCTGCACGTGCACGACGTAGTCGCCGGCTTTGAGGTCGTCGAAGAAGCCGGCGGCGTCCCGCCGGCGGGGCCGGGCGGGGCGGTGGGCCCGGCGCCGGCCGGTCACGTCGCGCTCGGCCAGCACGGCCAGCTTGGCCGCCGGGACGATGAAGCCACGCTCCAGGGGGACGACCACGACATGGCCGCCCGGTCTGCTCAGGACGGCGGGCTGCTCCGGTGCCCCGGCGGCGTGCACGGCCAGCTCCACACCCTCTTCGCGCAGGGCGGTGGCCATGCGCGACGCCGACCCCTCGCCGTCGGCGGCCAGCACCACCCGGTAGCCGTCGGCCAGCAGGGAGCGCAGCCTGGCGGCCAGGGCACCGGTGTCGCCCACCACCGGCGCCCAGGCGCTTGCCGCCAGAGCCGGGATGTCGGGGCCCTCGGCCACCGTGGTCAGCGCCAGCGCCGGGGCGGTGGTGCGGCCGAGCAGGTGGTCGAGGGGCAGGTGCAGTCTGGGCAGGTCGACGGCGCCGTCGGTGGTCACCCCCCAGGTGCGGGCCAGCGCCGTCGCCAGGTCGGCCTCCTCGGCGGCCAGATCGGCGGCGCGGTCGCGAAGCCGGCGGGGCTCGACCAGCACGACCTGCGCTCCCTCGGGGAGGACGTCGAAGAGCGTCTGCTCGCCGTCGACCAACCACGGCAGCCACGACTCCATCCCCTCGAAGAGCTGACCTTCGGCCAGGCGTTCCCACTGCTCGCGGCCCCAGGGTTCGCCGGCCACCAGCTCGGCGGCCCGGGAGCGCACCTCCTTGGTCGGCAGCAGCTCCCGGCAGGCGAACAGCTCGACCGCCTCGACGTCGTGGCGGGAGCGCTGGTCGCTGACGGAGAAAGCGGTGAGACGGTCGACCTCGTCGCCCCACAGGTCGATGCGCACCGGACCGTCGGCGGTCGAGGGGTAGACGTCGACGATGGAGCCCCTCACCGCCACCTCGCCACGGTGCTCGACCTGGTACTCCCGCCGGTAACCGTCGCCGACGAGGCGTTCGACCAGGGCCACGGGGTCGAGTCGGTCGCCGGGGCGCACGACCACCGGCTCGGTGTCCTCGACGTGGGGCCCGAGGCGCTGCACCAGGGCCCGCACGGGGGCGACCACCACCGACGCCCGGCCGTGGCGCAGCCGCCACAGCGCCCGCAAGCGTCGACCCATGGCCTCGACGCTGGGACTGACCCGCTCGAACGGCAGCGTCTCCCACGCCGGGAACAACTCGACGCCGTCGGCGCCCAGGAACGCCTCGAGGTCGGCGACGAGGTGCTCCGCCTCGCCGGTGGTCGGCACGGCCACCACCAGCGGCCGCCCGTCGACCAGCTCGGCCAGGTGAGCCAGCGCGACGGCACGCGCCGCCTCGGGCACCACCAGGCGGGCGGAGGTCTGGCCGAGCGCCCCCGCCAACGCCGGTTCGGCGCGCAGCAGCGAGGGCAAGGACGACAACCGCACGGGTCCCCGAGGCTACCGCCTCCCCTCCCGCCGACCGCCACCGTTCCGGGCAGCCGGTTGCCGGTCCACTCCCGCCTGACCCGACACCGAACGGACCGGTTGCAGCTGCCCCGTGGCGCCGTCTCGGCCGTCGAGTCGACCTGCATCCTCGAGCGAGTGGCTGGACGCGGACGTCGCGGCACGGCGGTGCTGCGGGCGGCGGTGCCTGCGTGCCGTCCGCCACCTGGGCACGGGAGACCGACATATCCCTCCTCAAGAGCGAAGGCTGAGGTGTCGAAGGAATGGGGACCGCGCGTCCGACTGCGCACAGCTGCCGTTCACCGGCCGTTCCCCGAGGAGACCGCCACGTGTTCGACATTCGAGATGCGCAGCGTCTTCGGATCGCCCTGTACTCTCATGACACCCAGGGCTTGGGCCACATCCGACGGAATCTGGCCATTGCCACCACGTTGGCGTCTGGCGATCCCGCTCCGGAGATCCTGCTGATCACCGGTGCACCGGCAGCCGGCGTGCTTCCCGCTCCTCCCGGCGCCGATTTCCTCACCCTGCCCGCCTTCGGCAAGCGGCTCGACGGGCTCTACGAGGCCCGCTCGCTGCGCACGCCCGTAGGCGCCCTGATCGACCTCAGGTCACGAATTCTCCAAGCCGCCCTGAACACCTTCGACCCCCACCTGC
Organism: Actinomycetota bacterium; assembly: GCA_019348555.1. Taxonomy (GTDB): domain Bacteria; phylum Actinomycetota; class Acidimicrobiia; order Acidimicrobiales; family CADCSY01; genus JADDRA01. The sequence goes on along the minus strand of JAHWJH010000004.1, from coordinate 27,510 downwards.
TCATCGTCGACAAGGTTCCTCGCGGAGCTGGCGGTGAGCTCGATCGGGCACTGGCGGACCTCCGGTCGACGGGTCGTACCCGCTGTGTCCTCGGCCTGCGCGACGTGCTCGACAGTGCGGCTGCCGCCTCCCGGGACTGGCGCCAACAGCGCTCCACCGAGGCCGTTGACCACTACTACGACGCAGTCTGGGTCTACGGCGACCGGCTCGTGTTCGATCCCATCACCGCGTACGGGCTTCCGCCGGTGGTCGCCTCCCGCACCACATTCACGGGCTACCTCGGCCATGGCCGACCTACCCCTCTTCCGGACTTCCCCGCACCCGTTCCGCCGGACCCCTTCAGCCTGTGTCTGGTCGGCGGCGGACAAGACGGGCTGGAACTCGCCCGTTGCTTCGTGCAGGCCCGGCTCCCCCACGGGCATGTCGGCGTGGTGCTCGCAGGCCCGTACATGCCCGACGAAGACCGCCAAGAGCTCGACCGCTTGGTCTCCGCGCGGGCTGATATGGCGGTGGTCGGCTATGTCGACATGGCCGAGCAGTTCATCGCTGCCGCTGAGTGCGTCGTGTCGATGGGTGGCTACAACAGCGTCTGCGAGCTGCTCGCCCGTGGCAAGCGGACGCTGTTGGTGCCCCGAGTTCGGCCCCGGGCCGAGCAGCTGGTACGGGCGCAGCGCCTGGCCCAGCGAGGGCTCGTCGACGTGATCCATCCCGACGCCCTCTCGGCCGAACGCCTCTCGGCCTGGATGACCATCGGGCCGGAGATGCCCAGGGCGGCCGGGGTCATCGATCTCGACGGACTTGCTCGGCTCCCGGGCTTGGTCCGCGCCCTCCTCGCGCCCAATCGGCCGGGGGCGCGTTGCCACCCGAGCAATCGGAGAACCGTCCGTGTCGCCGTCTGATCTCCCTCGGATCGGCTATGTCCTCAAGATGTACCCGCGGTTCTCGGAGACCTTCGTCCTCAGCGAGATCCTGGCCCACGAGGCGGCCGGGACCGACCTGGAGATCTTTTCCCTACGGCCACCGGCCGACGGACGTTTCCACGAGGCTCTGGCCGAGGTCCGTGCTTCGGTGACCTACCTGCACCACCACGGTCGCCGGTCGGGTGATCTGTGGGACCTGCTCCGGACCGGCGCCGCCGAGCTGCCCGGTCTCGCCCTCAACCTCCACGAGCTGCTGGCCGCCGACGTCGAAGACGGCGCCCAGGCGGTGGAGCTGGCGCTGCTCGCCCAGGCGCGGGGTGTCGGTCACTTCCATGCCCACTTCGCCTCGGTGGCCACCACCGTCGCTCGGCTGGCGTCGATGCTCACCGGGATTCCCTACAGCTTCACCGCTCATGCCAAGGACATCTTTCACGAGGAGGTCGACCCCGTCGACTTCCGCCACAAGCTCGAGGGAACCGTCGCCGCGGTCACGGTGAGCGATTTCAACTTGGCTCATCTCCGTTCCTGCCACGGGGCGGCGGCGTCCACCGCGGTACGGGTCTACAACGGCCTAGACCTCGAGCGGTTCCCCTATGCCGCCCCCACGCTTCGTCCTCCCCTCGTCGTCGGCGTGGGTCGCCTGGTGGCGAAGAAGGGCTTCGTCGACCTGGTCGACGCCTGCGCGCTGCTGGTGGAGAGGGGCCGAAAGTTCCGCTGCCAGATCGTCGGAGGTGGACCGGAGCACCAAGCGTTGTGCCGTCGCATCGCCGAGCACCGACTCGCCGACACGGTGATCCTGTCCGGGCCGTTACCCCAGAGCGGTGTGCGGTCGCTGGTGGCAGGCGCAGCCGTGCTCGCCGCACCATGTGTCGTCGCGGCCGACGGCAATCGTGACGGGCTGCCGACCGTGCTGCTCGAGGCAATGGCCCTCGGAACCCCCTGTGTCACCACACCGGTCACAGGCATCCCCGAGGCCATCCGCCATGGGCTCACCGGACTTGTGGTGGACGAGCACGACCCCGAGGCACTTGCAGCGGCGATCGAGCAACTCCTCGACGACAGCGAGTTGCGAGTGCGGTTGGCCGGTTCGGCGCGGGCGCTGATCGAAGAGGAGTTCGATGTTCACCGACAGGCGGCACGGCTGCGCCGGCACTTCGCTCCCGCTCCGGCTCCCGCGGCTGGACTGACGCCGGCCCAGGCGTGTGGTTGATGCGGCTGGCCTACGTGTGCGCCGACCCCGGACTTCCTGTGTTCGGCCGAAAGGGTGGGACGGTGCATGCCCAGGAGGTGGTTCGGGCCCTCCTGCGCAAGGGTCACCGCGTCGAGCTCTTCGTCACCCGTCTGGGGGGTGATCCTCCGCCCGACCTCGCCGATATCCCGGTTCACCAGCTGCCGGCCATAGGGGCCGGTCCGCCCGAGGAGCGCGAGGCGCGGGGCCGCGACGCCAACTCGGCGCTCGACCGCGCCCTTTCCACCGCCGGACCCTTCGACCTGGTCTACGAGCGGTACTGGCTGTGGAGCCGAGCCGGGATGGCCTGGGCCCGCCGAAGCCGCGTGCCGGGGGTGTTGGAGGTCAACGCCCCCCTCATCGACGAGCAGGTCACCCACCGGTCGCTGGTCGACCGCGCTGGCGCAGAAGCAGTCGCCCGGCAGGTCTTCGCCGACGCCGCCCGGGTGGTGGCCGTGTCGGACTCCGTCGCCGACTGGGTGCGAGCCCGCACGATGAGCACCGAGCGGGTCCACGTGGTGCCCAACGGGGTCGACACCGGGCGCATCACTCCGCGGTCCCACGACCGGCTGGGCGACACCTTCACCGTCGGCTTCGTCGGCACGCTCAAGCCCTGGCACGGTCTCGACACCTTGATCGATGCGGTCGCCCTTCTCGCCCGCACGGACCGGACGTACCGGCTGCTCATCGTGGGTGACGGTCCAGAGGCCGGTGCCGTTCTCGATCTGGTGAGGGAGCGAGGCCTGAGCGACGTCACCACCTGTACGGGCGCCGTCGACCCCGCCGAGGTGCCGCGTCACCTCCATCGCATGGACGTGGCGACGGCGCCGTACCCTGACCTGGCGTCGTTCTACTTCTCGCCTCTCAAGCTCTATGAGTACCTCGCCGCTGGGCTGCCGGTCGTGGCCAGCGACGTCGGCCAGGTTGCGCAGGTGATCGACGACGGCCGCAACGGCCTGCTGTGCTCCCCCGGTGACCCGGTGGCGCTGGCGGCGGCGGTGGCCGGGCTGCGGCACGATCCTCGACGTCGGGCCGCCCTCGGTCGCGCCGGTCGGGCGTCTGCCGTGACCTCCCACTCCTGGGACGGAGTGGTGGACCGGATCCTCGCCCTGGCTGCCGAGGCCGGCCCCGTCGGGGCACTGGCCTTATGACCACCTCAGCTCCCACGACGTCCTTACGGGAGGCGGTGCCCGGCCTGCTGCGTACGTTGCGCCGCTTCGGGCCACACCTTCGGGGCCAGCGGGCGGTGATCGTCGGCGGGTCGTTGGCGCTTCTCATGGAGGTACTGCTGCGCCTGGCCGAACCGTGGCCGCTCAAGTTCATCATCGACACCATCGTGGAGCCTGCCGGACAGCCCGACGCCTTCGGCGGCTCCACCACCGTGCTGGCGGTGGCGGCGGTGGCCGTGGTGGTCCTCACCGGCCTGCGGGCGCTGGCCTCCTACCTCTGCACCGTGGCGTTCGCCCTGGCGGGGAACCGGGTGGTCACCCAGGTCAGGGCCGACCTGTACGCCCACCTGCAGCGCCTGTCTCTGGGTTTCCACGGCAGGGCCCGCGCCGGCGACCTCCTCACCCGCATGACGGGCGACGTGGGGCGGCTCCAGGAGGTCACGGTGACCGCCGCCCTGCCCCTCGCCGGCAACGCCGTCACCCTGGTGGGCATGGCGGCGGTCATGGCGTGGGTCGACTGGCAGCTCGCCCTCGTGGCCGCCGCCACCTTCCCGCTCTTCGCCCTCTCCGGTGTGCGCATGAGCCGGAGCATCACCCAGGTGTCGCGGAAGCAGCGCCAGCAGGAGGGTGAACTGGCGTCGGTGGCCTCAGAAGCCCTGGGAGCGATGACGGTGGTACAGGCCTACGCGCTGGAGGAGACCCTCGAGCGCCGCTTCGCGGTGAACAACGATCGCAGCCTGCGCGACGGAGTGAAGGCAACACGCCTGTCGGCCGGCCTGGAGCGCACCACCGACGTGCTGGTGGCTCTGGCCACAGGACTGGTGCTGTTCCTCGGCGCCCGCCGCGTCCTCTCCGGACACCTGACGCCCGGCGACCTGGTGCTGTTCGTGTCGTATCTCAAGCAGGCGTTCCGACCCATGCGCGACGTGGCCAAGTACACCGGAAGGCTGGCCAAGGCATCGGCGTCGGGCGAGCGCATCATCCAACTGCTCGACACCGAGCCCGAGATCCGCGACAGGCCCGGGGCTCGAGAGGCGCCGTCGTTCGAGGGCGACATTCGCTTCTCTGGTGTCACCTTTGCCCATGAACCGGGGCATCCGGTGCTTCACGATCTCGATCTGCACGTGGGCGCGGGTCAACGCGTGGGCGTGGTCGGCGCGTCGGGTGCCGGCAAGTCGACGCTCATGGGTCTGCTGCTGCGCCTCTACGAACCGAGCCACGGCCAGGTGCTGATCGACGGCCTCGACCTACGCGACCTCACCCTCGCCTCGGTGCGCCGGCAGGTGGCCATCGTCCTCCAGGACAGCGTGCTGTTCGCGACGACCGTTCGCGAGAACATCGGCCATGGATCACCAGGGGCAACTGATGCGGAGATCGAGGCTGCGGCCGTCCTGGCCAACGCCCACCACTTCATCACCGCCCTGCCCGACGGCTATGACACCGTGATCGGTGAGCGGGGTGCCACCCTCTCGGGCGGCCAGCGCCAGCGCCTTGCCATCGCCCGGGCGGCCATCCGTCACGCTCCGATCGTGGTCCTCGACGAGGCCATGACCGGTCTCGACGGCGCCAACGAGGCCGAGGTGGGTGAAGCTCTGCGGCGTCTGACCGCCGGGCGCACCACCTTTGTGATCGCTCATGACCTGGGCGCTGTTCGCGACGCCGACGTCGTCATCGCCCTCGAGGACGGTCGGGTGGTGGCCCAGGGCCCGCCAGGCGATGTACTGGATTTCGGCGGCCGCCTCATCTCCCGCAGGTCCACCCGAGCGGACGGCCGCGCCCGTCGACAACCGTCGGCCGCGGCTCGGCGGCCGAGGATACGCGATGCTGGCGCCCGCTGACGCCGCCGTTGCCCGGCGCGACACCGCCATTCCGGGCCTCGCCCTCGTCCTCGATCCCGACGCCCTCGCCGATCGGCTGCGAGCCGCCCGGCCTGGTGCCGGGCCGACATCGGCCCGGGTCCGCTATGTGCGCTACAAGCCGGGGACGAGCTGTCTCGTCGGTCTCGAACTCGAGGTCGCCGGACGCTGGACCCCCGCCTTCGCCAAGGCCTACGGGCGTGGTGACCGGACCAAGCTGGCCAAGGCCAGCGACCGTCGGTCGAGCGGTGAGCTCACCACCTTCGAGACGGAACTGGCTGTTGTGGGCCGGACGGCCGATGATCGGGACCTGCGCCTGCCCAGCCGCCTGGCCGACCCCGGCACCCGAGGCCAGCTGCTCCGCTCGCTGCTCCCGGGTGAAGCCGACCTGTGGAAGGACGAACCCCGGTGCCTGCGCTACAAGCCCGAGCGCCGTTGGGTAGGCCTCGTCGCTCGATCCGGAGAACCAGTGGCCCTGGTGAAGGGCTACCGCGGCGGTGATCTGGCTCGGGCCCGCGCCGGGCTGAGCTTCGCCCGCACCATTCCCGTCGCCACCCCGCGGCTCATCGGCAGATCCAACCGGGCAGGGGCCGTCGCCAGCTCGTGGCTGTCCGGCGTACCGCTGAGCGAGCTCTGCGGTGGTGTCGCAAGGCCGGTCGAGGACTTCTCCCAGGTGGGCCTGGCGCTTGCCGCGCTCCACGACCAGCCGCCCGGCCGCCTTTCCCCGTCGCCCCCCATCGACGACGCCGAGGCCGTCATCTCCGCCGCCGCCGGCGTGGGTGCGCTCGTCCCCGAACTCAGCTCGATGGTCACCCGCCTCGGCCTCGCCCTCGCTCGCCGCCTCGACGCCGGCTCGATCGACATGACGCCCTGCCATGGCGATTTCTCCCCCGACCAGGTGATCATCGGGGCGTCTGACATCGCCTTCATCGACTTCGACCGGTCTGGTGTCGGTGACCCGGCCACCGACCTGGGCCAGTTCGTGGCCACGCTCGAGCTGGACGCTCTCAGGAGCCGGGCGGGCGCCGGGCCGCTCGAGGCTCGTACGGCCACGCTGTTGGACGGCTACCGGTCGGCCGGTGGACGGGCAGCGAGCGAACGGGTGGTGCTCCACGTGGCCGCCTCCCTGGTGCGTCTGGCGGTCGAGCCGTTCCGTCTCCGCTGGCCCGACTGGCCGGAAGCGACGAAACTTCTGCTGGAGCGGGCGGCGACAGTGTCGCCGCTGACCGCCAGACCGTGAGTTCCGGATCACAGACGCCCTGGATGGCGATGCCTCGTCCCTACCCACGGGACAGCACGAGCACCTTGGCGAGTTTGGTGGAGGTTGTCTGCCCGAGCACCGGTCGAGTTCTGCGCCTGCGTCGAGCTTGGCCTCGTGGCACCGGGCACCTCCTTCTCGAGTACGTCGAGGTCGACGACTCGGACCGCACCGTTGCCACCGTGGCGGCCCAGTGGTTCGCCGACGGAGACCAGTTCGAGACGGTGGCCCGACAGACTGCGGCGGCGTTCCCAGCACTGGTGACGACCATCAAAGACCGCGGCTTGATGCTGCAACGAGGCGGGGCCGACCGTCGACTGCGGGCGCTGACCGGCATCCTCGGCCATCCGGAGTCGACCCTTCTCGTGCACCGGCCCGAGCGGCGGGCCGTGGTTCGCCGGTCCGGGCCTGCGGCCACCACCTACCTCAAGGTGGTACGTCCCGATGGCCGTTCGCCGCAGTTGAGCGCCATGCCGCTCGAAGGGCTTGGCGGGGCGCGCACGCCGGTGGCCATTGCATCGGACGCCTCGACGGGGACCGTGGAGTGCAGCGCGCTGCCGGGCCGCGCTCTCCACGAATTGCTCGGCGACGCCGGCGTGTCCCAGGCGGAGACGTCGGCTGCCTTCCGAGCTACCGGCGCCGCCGTGCGTGGTCTCCACGAGAGCCCACCGCCGGCGGGTGCGCGCCACCACGACGCAGCCTCTGAGGCCGAGGTCACCGACCGATGGACGAAGAACTCCCTGGCGCACGGGGTGCTGTCCCCCGCCGAGGCGGCGGCCGCCAGATCAGCGCTGGCCGACGTGCACGGCCGCCTTGCCGGGCTCACCGCAGCAGCTTCATCACTCATCCATCGTGACATGCACGACAAGCAGATCCTCGTGGACGACCACACGGGTGTCGGTCTCCTCGACCTCGACACCTTGGCCATCGGCGACCCGGCCCTCGACGTCGCCAACCTGTTCGCCCACCTCCAGCTCCGGGTCCTTCAGGGCCACGCCAGCCTCGACGCCGCCCACGTCGCGGCCGACGCCTTTCTCGAGGGCTATCACCCGGCGCCGCCGCTGATGGAGCGCATGGTGGCCTACGCCGCAGCCAGCCGGCTGCGACTGGCCTGCGTGTACGCCTTCCGCCCCCGCTGGCGCGGACTTGCCGGTCAGCTCCTCGACGTCGACGGGGGCAGCCCGCACGTCGTCAACGCCTGCCTTGGCCGATAGCGCGGTCGGCACGCAACCCGGCCGTTCAGTTGTAGCGGTTCATGGCCGCCTGGGGGCCGTCGGTGAGAAGGACCTCCACGGCGTCGGCGGCATCAGCGACGGCGATGTCGAGCTCGGTGCGGTCGGCCTTGCCCGGCCGGCCGAGCACGTAGTCGGTGCCCGACTGACGGCCGGGCGGCTTGCCCACGCCGATGCGCACCCGCAGGAAGGCATCGGTGTGGAGGTGCGCCTTGATCGACTTGAGGCCGTTGTGGCCGGCCAGACCTCCACCGACCTTGACCTTGATCCGACCCGCTGGCAGGTCGAGCTCATCGTGGACGACCACCAGGCGGCCGACGTCGTCGGGGCAGTACCGACGCACCAGCGGGGCGACGGCCTCACCCGAGAGGTTCATGAACGTGGCAGGCACGGCCAGCACCAGCAACCGATCGTCGACACGCACCTCGGCGGAAAGAGCCCGCCCCACCGCCCGCTTGAGCCGGGCCCCGTGGCGCTCGACCAGCAGGGCCACCACCTCGCCGCCCACATTGTGGCGGGTGCCGTCGTACTCGCTCCCCGGGTTGGCCAGCCCGACGGCGACAAGGTCGGCAGGCGTCCCCCGGCCGTGGCCGGCCCCTGGCCGGCCACCGAAGCGCACTACCCCGCTGCCTCCTGGTCTTCTTCGGCCACGGCTTCGGCCTCGGCGTCCAGCTCCTCGGCCTCGATGGTGGTCTGGCTGACGGCGGCGGTTACCACCGGCTCGTCGCCGTCGACCTCGATGGTGACGCCGGCCGGAACGGCGAGATCGCTCACCCGGACGGTGTCGCCGATGACCATGCCGGTCACGTCGATGGCGAGCTCGTTGGGGATCTGGCCTGGCGTGGCCGACACGGTGAGGCTGAACAGCACCTGGTCGATGGTGCCGCCCTCGCGCTTGACCTCCTCGGCGGTGCCGTGGAGCACGACCGGCACCTCGACGGTCATGACCTCGTCGCGGTTCACGAGGATGAAGTCGACGTGGGTCACCCGGTTGCGCACGGGATCACGCTGGACGTCGCGCACGATCGTGAGGTGCTGCGTGCCGTCGACCTCCAGGTCGATGAGGGCGTTCATGCCCGCCTCGGTGGTCAGGGCCTGGCGCAGCTCGCGCCGCACCACCGCCACCGATCGGGGTTCGGCACCGTGGCCGTAGAGCACCGCCGGGATCTTCCCTTCGGCGCGCAAGCGTCTCGAGGCCCGTGAGCCCATCTTTCGTCCGGATTCCGCCCGCAGCGCCACTTCTGCCATGGCCGGAAGTGTAGGCCAGGGTGCCGGGAACGACCCCGGCCGACCCTACGACTGGTTCTCGCCGCCGAAGATCTCCGACACCGACGTGTCCTCGAACACGGCATCGATGGCGTCGGCGATGAGCTGGGACACCGACAGCACCTCGATCTTGTCGATCTCCTTCTCCGGAGGCATCGGAACGGTGTCGGTGATGACCACCCGGTCGATCACGGAGTTCTTGAGTCGATCGATGGCCGGGCCGGAGAACACCCCGTGGGTGGCGGCGGCCCACACGGTGGTCGCTCCACGCTCCTTGAGCTGGTCGGCGGCGGCGACCACGGTGCCTGCGGTGTCGATCATGTCGTCGACCAGGACGCAGGTGCGACCGGCCACGTCACCCATGACCCCGAGAGCCTCGACCTGGTGCACCGCACCCCGACGTCGCCGCTTGTAGACCGACGCCATGTCGGTGCCGAGGTGCCGGGAGAATCGTTCGGCGGCCTTGATGCGCCCGGCGTCGGGGGCGACCACCACGATCTCGCTGCCCAGGTGGCCGCGAAGGTGCTCGACGAGCACCGGCATGGCCGTGAGGTGGTCGAACGGCCCGTCGAAGAACCCCTGGATCTGGCCGGAGTGCAGGTCGACGCTGAGGACCCGGTTGGCGCCGGCCGCTGCCATCAGGTCGGCCACCAGCTTCGCCGTGATCGGCTCGCGACCCTGGCTCTTGCGGTCCTGGCGGGAGTAGCCGTAGTAGGGGCAGACGGCGGTGATGCGCTTGGCCGACGCCCGCTTGGCGGCGTCGATCATGATGAGTTGCTCCAGGATGGCGTCGTTGAGCGAGTGCTGCTGGCCCATGGCATGGGTCTGCATGATGAACACGTCGGCACCGCGCACCGACTCACCGAACTGGCAGCGGATCTCCGAGTTGGCGAAGTCGGCGAGATTGGCCTCACCAAGCTCGACGCCGAGGTGCTTGGCGATGTCGCTCGCCAGCTGGGGGTGGGTGCGGCCGGTGAGGAGGTGGAGCTTGCGGCTGGGCACCAGCTCCATGCCAACCCGGTGGGACCCTCCGTTCCCGCTTCCAGTGCCCATCCGTCGACCTCTCCGCTCAGCGCCCGGGAGCAGTGTAGAACGGCCCGGTCACCGCCCCGGCGGGCACCACCGCGCCGGGGCCGAGGGCGGCGAAGGGACCCACGCGGGCACCGGCGCCGATCTCGGCATCGGTACCCACGCTGTGGTCGATGACGGCGCCGTCTCCCACCACGCAGTCGACCAGGCGGGTGTCCGGACCGACCTCGGCGCCGCGGCCCACCACGGTGTGGCCCCCGAGCACCGTGCCGGGGAACAGGGTCACGTCGACGTCGAGGCGCACGGCGCTCTCGACGTAGGTGCGAGCGGGGTCGACCATGGTGACGCCCTGGGCCATCCACCGCTGGTTGATGCGCCGCCGCAGCTCGGCCTCGGCCACCGCCAGCTGCGCCCGGTCGTTGACGCCGACGGTCTCCATGGCGTCGTCGGCCTGCAGGGAGGTCACCGGGTGGCCGGCGGCGGCCAGGACGGCGATCACGTCGGTGAGGTAGTACTCGCCCTGGCGGTTCTCCGGGGTCAGTCGACGCAGCGCGGGCGCCAACAGGCTTCGCCGGAAGCAGTAGATGGAGGTCGCCACCTCGTCGATGGCCTTCTCCTCGGCACTGGCCTCGACCTCCTCGACGATGCGGCGGACGCCACCGTTGCGGTCCCGCACCACCCGGCCGTAACCGGTGGGTTGGGGCAGGCGGGCGCTGAGAAGCGTGGCAGCGGCGCTGCGCTCCCGGTGGGTGGCCACCAGCTTTGCCAGCGTGCTGGAGCGGATCAGCGGCGCGTCGCCGGGAACGACCACGAGCTCGCTGTCGTCCTCGTCGTCGAGGTCGTCGTCGGGAATCGCGGTCAGCGCCACCATGAGCGCGTCGCCGGTCCCCCGCTGCACCTGCTGCTCGACGAAGTCGATCGGCAGACCGACGGGGCCGTCGTCCACGAGCTTCTTGGTGACCCGTTCGGCGCCGTGGCCCACCACCACCACAGCCCTGGCGACCGGAACCTCGGCCATGGCGTCGAGGATGTGCAGGAGCATGGCGCGACCGCACAGGAGGTGCAGGGGCTTGGGGCGGGCCGACCGCATCCTCGTCCCCTCGCCGGCGGCCAGGACCACGCACCACGGCGCTCGTGTGGTCACGCCTTGATTGCTAGCAGCCTCCGCCGGGCGGGCCGCGTCGGGCTCGGGGGGGAGGAGTCGAACCCCCATTCTCTGGACCAAAACCAGATGTCCTGCCATTGGACGACCCCCGACCGGCAGCGCTGCGAGGCTACCGGCCTGGAACGACCGACGATCTTGGCGCTACCCTCGTCGCCGGATGGGGTCTCTGATCAAGAAGCGCCGGAAGCGCATGCGTAAGAAGAAGCACAAGAAGATGCTCAAGCGCACCCGCTTCCAACGTCGGGCGAAGAAGTAGCCGCCGGCCCCACCGCCCGCGCCACCACCCGCTCGCCACCTGGGAACGCTCCCTCCACGAACCAGGCCGACCCACTGCCGGCGAGCACCGGAGAAGCGCCCGTGGCATCGCCGAGTCGGTCCCGCCACCTCGCCAGCTCCGGGGCGACCGCCAGCGCGGCTGGCTCGAGGTCATTGCCACCCGAGCCGGTGGGGCCACCGAGCCGGTCCCAGGCGGCGTAGACCTCGGCCGTGGCCACGCCGAAAGGCGGCACCACCAGGGTCACCACCAGCTCCAGCGGCGGCAGCGGCGTGACGATCTCGCCCACTCCCGTCACCCGGGCCCGGCCCCCCCGTAGGCAGAACGGCACGTCGGCGCCGAGAGCCGCCGCCACGGCCGGGTCGCAACAGCCAGCCCAGCGCAGCACCGCAGCGGCGTCGGCCGACCCCCCACCCAGGCCCGCTCCGGCCGGGATGCGCTTCACCAGGCGCACGGCTGCCCGCCGCCCCACCGCCCGCAGGGCACGGCGCACCAGGTTGTCGTCGCCACTGGGCACGGCCAGCCCGCTGGCCCCCACGACCTCCAGGGCGTCACCGTCGTCGAAGGCCAGCTCGTCGGCGAGGTCGAGGGTCACCATCTCGGCGTCGATGAGGTGGTAGCCGTCGGGGCGCACGCCGGTGACACGCAGCGAACGGGTGAGCTTGGCGGGGGCGGTGACGACGATCATCTGGCTCCGGCGAGGCCGGCTCGGCGCTCCTCGACGCACGCAGCCAGGCGGCCCCACGCCGCCACGTCGAGCTCCTCGGCCCGGGCCTCGGGACGAACGCCGGCACAGGCGAAGTCGGCGGGCTCGACGTGGTTCCCGAGCGCTCCGCGCAGCATCTTGCGGCGATGGGCGAAGCCGGCGCGCACCAACCTGAACAGCGCCTTCGCCTCGACCACCGCGGGGTCCACCGCCGGGGTCGAGCGTCGCTCGATGGCCACCAGCGAGGAGTCGACGGCGGGCTCGGGCAGGAAGACGCCGGACGCCACCCGCCCGGCCAGGCGAGCGGTGGCCCAGTAGGCCACCTTGACCGAGACCGCCCCGTAGCCGGGATCGCCCACCCCGGCGGCAAGCCGCTCAGCCACCTCGTGTTGGACCATCACCAACATGCGACCGATGGCGGGGACCTCGTCGAGCAGATCGGCGACGAGCGGCGTCGCCACGTTGTAGGGCAGGTTGGCCACCAGTACCCACGACCCCGCGGCCGGACGGTCGAGGACCGTGTTCCAGTCGAGGGCCAGGGCATCGCCGTGGACCACCCGTACGCCGTGGGGTTCGACCACCTCGCGCAGCGGCGCCATCAGATCGTCGTCGACCTCGACGGCCACGACCTCGGCACCGGTCTCCGCCAGGGCAAGGGTGAGCGATCCCAGGCCTGCGCCGATCTCCACCACCCGGTCGCCGGGACCCACCCGGGCCAGGCGGGCGATGCGGCGCACGGTGTTGGGGTCGACCACGAAGTGCTGCCCGAGCGCCCGTCGAGGTCGCAGACCGTGGCGGGCCAGGAGCGCGATCACCTCCCGGCGCGACTGGGTCACCAGTCGAGGCGGGCCGCCACCACGCCTTCCTCGAGCGGGGCCAGCCGGGCGAAGTCGTCCCGGAACAGGTCGAGCACCTTGCCGTCACCCGAGTAGGGCCCACGGTCGTCGACCGTGCAGGTGATGGAGCGCCCCGTGCCGAGGTTGGTCACGGTCACCACGGTGCCCTTGTCGAGGTAGCGGTGGGCGCAGATGCCGGACCGTGCACCCTCGAGGTCGTACCACGAGACATCACCGAACTGGGTGCCGTCGGCCTGGGCCACGGGAGGGGCCGGCGACGCCGCCGCAGCGGGGGCAGCCGTCGTGGTCGTCGTGGTGGTCGGTGCCGTGCTCGTCTCCGAAGCCTTCTCCGGTGGGGGCGCCGACGTGGTGGTGGTCACCTGAGGAGCGGCGGTGGTGGACGTGGTCGAGGTGTCGGTCGCCTCGGTTGCGCTCGACGCCGGCGCCTCGGTCGTGGTGGTGATCGCTGCCTGGTCGACGACGCCCGTGGTCGTGGTCACCTCCGGGGGGCTGAGCACCACCGTGACGCCGGGGCTCGCCGAGGAGGACAGCTCGGGCTCGGGCACGAGGGCCAGGTCGGGATGCCCGACGGCCAGCGTCACCTCCAGCGGAGGTGTGGACGCCCTCTCGCCCGGGAACAACTTGGGACCGAGGACCACCGTGGTGGCGATGGCGACCAGCAACCAGACGCGACGAAACAAGCTTTCCTTGGACGCCAGGACCCCACCCTTTCCCCTAGTCCTTCTCCCCGGACCAGGGTGACCCTAGGGGCCGTCGTAACGAAACCGCAAAATATCGCCGGTCGCGTTCAGGAGGATTCCAGGCGGAACAGCGCCGCCGCCGTTGTGGTGGAGGCGTGCTCGACCACCTCCGCAGCGAGCCCCTTGGCTTCGGCCACCGCCGCGCCCACCAGCGGCAGCCAGGCCGGCCGGTTGGCCTGGCCACGGTTGGGCACGGGGGCGAGGTACGGGCTGTCGGTCTCCACGACGAGGCGGTCGAGGGGGCAGTGCCGGGCCGCCTCACGCACGTCGGTCGCCCCCTTGAAGCTGACGATCCCGCTGAAGCTGAGGACCGAACCGGTGGCCAGGGCCCGCTCCGCCTCTGCGGGACCCCCGGTGAAGCAGTGGAACACCGTCCGGGCCGGAGTGCCCTCGGAGTCGAGCACGGCGAAGGTGTCGTCCCAGGCCTCCCGGGTGTGGACGACCAGGGCGAGATCGCGCTCGAGCGCCAGACCGACCTGGGCGGCGAAGACCCGGCGCTGCACGGCGCGGGGCGACCGGTCGTAGTGGTAGTCGAGCCCGCACTCCCCCACGGCCACCACCCCCGGCTCGCCCAGCAGCTCGGCGATGCCGTCGAGGCCTCCGCTCGCGTCGTGCGGGTGCACGCCGGCGGTGGCCCACACCGCCGGGTGGGCCGCAGCGGTCTCGATGGCGTGTCGGGACGACGCCACGTCGGTGCCGACCACCACGAGGCGACCGACATCTGCCGCCTCTGCAGCGGCGACCATGGCGTCCGCCTCCTCGCCGGCAGGCAGGTGGCAATGCGTGTCGGTCCACACGGGCAGCTCCCGGTTCAGCCCGCCTGGATGCGGGGGAACAGGGGTGCGCCTCGGGAGATGGGAAGGCCCCCCGGGTAACCGCCCCAGACCGTCGCCGCCGGCAGGCGCTGGTGCTCGGGAGTGCCGGCCAACCCGAGCCTCGTCCACAGCTCGGCGCAGGCCGCCGGCATGGCCGGCGTCGCCAGTAGGGCGACGATGCGCAGCACCTCGATCGCTGTACCCAGCACCGCATCCACGCCGGGTCCGGGATCGGCCTTCCACGGCTCGTGGTGCTCGAGGTGGGCATTGGCAGCGTGGATCAGCCGCCAGGTGGCTTCGAGGGCCTCGTGGGGAGCGAAGCGCTCCCAGGCGTCGGTCACCTCGACCACGACCGCGCTGGCCAGCGCGGCGAGTGGGCTGTCGGCCGGCGGCGCCGGGGCGATGCCGTCGCACTTCTTGGCCACCACCGCCGTCACCCGGCTGAGCAGGTTGCCCAGGTTGTTGGCCAGGTCGGCGTTGTAGCGGGCCACCATGCCCTCGTGGGAGAAGTCGCCGTCGGCGCCGAGCGGCACGTCACGCAAGAAGTGGTAGCGGTAGCCGTCGACCCCCACGTCGGCGATGAGGTCCGAGGGGGCGATCTGGTTCAGCCGGGTCTTGCTCATCTTCTCTCCGCCCACCAGCAGCCAGCCGTGCACGAACACCGAGGCCGGTGGTTCGATGCCAGCAGCCATGCACATCGCCGGCCACCACACGCAGTGGAACCGCAGGATCTCCTTGCCGATGAGGTGGTGGACTGCCGGCCACCACCGCCGGAAACGGTCGTCGTCGACGCCGTAGCCGATGGCGGTGACGTAGTTGACCAGGGCGTCGTACCAGACGTAGAAGACGTGGTCGGTGTTCCAGGGGACGGGCACGCCCCAGCGCAGGGACGTGCGGGTGATGGAGATGTCGTCGAGTCCCGAACGGATGAAGCCGAGCGCCTCGTTGCGCTTGGTGGCGGGCCGCACGGCGTCGGGGTGGCGTTCGTACCACTCGAGGAGACGGTCCTCGTAGCGACTCAGCTTGAAGAAGTAGTTCTCCTCCTTCATCGAGGTCACCGGCCGGAGGTGCAACGGGCAGTTGCCGTCCACGAGCTGGGCCTCGGTGTAGTAGTCCTCACACGCCACGCAGTAGGGGCCCTCGTAGGTGCCGAGCTCGATGTCGCCCCGGTCGTAGATGGCGCCGAGGAAACGTTGCACGGTGGTGTGGTGCCTGGCCTCGGTGGTCCGGATGAAGTCGTCCTCGGCGATGTCGAGCTGGCGCCAGGCAGCTGTGAAGCGCGAACTGGTGCGGTCGGTCCATTCCTGGGGGCTGACGCCGTTCGCCTCGGCCGCCTGCGCCACCTTGAGGCCGTGCTCGTCGGTGCCGGTGAGGAAGAAGACCTCGTCGCCCACCAGCCGGTGCCACCGGGACATGGCGTCGGCGACCACCGTCGTGTAGGCGTGACCGATGTGAGGCGCGTCGTTCACGTAGTAGATCGGCGTGGTGACGTAGAACGGGCGGCTCACCGGACCAATCTACCGAGGCGGCGACCGTGCCTCCCGGTCGTTATCGGGCAGGGGGCCGCCTGCCCAGGAGCTGAAAGGTGCTGACTGCTGCACCGAGCGCAACCCGTCGCGCACCCTCGCCCGCTCGACCGACGGCGGCGCCCGCCGGCCTCGCAGCTCCTCGATGCGTGCCAGCGTTCGCTCCAACCCCCGCCGCCGCGTGCCCGACAGCTCGCCGAAGGCACGCTCGATGCCGTCGACGGCACGACCCATCCGGTCGAGCGAGGCGCAGAACCGCTCCCACTGGTCGCTGAAGTCGCCGAGGATGCCCACGATCTCGCTCGCCGTGCTCTCGACCGCGAACGCCTCGACGGCTTGGCGCACCACGGCGAGCACCGCGAAGAGGGTGAGCGGCGAGCACAGCACCACTCCCTGGGCCAGAGCGGCATCGAGCAGGCCGGGGTCGTGCTCGTGGACGAACGCGTAGATGCTCTCGTTGGGGATGAACGCCAGCACGAAGCCGACGGTGCCGCCGGCCGGGTCGACGTAGCCGCGTCCGCCCAGCTCCCGGACCCGGGCCCGGACGTCCTTCAAGAAGGCACACCGGTGCAGCGCCTGTTCGTGGTCGGAGGTGGCCTCGAGGCACCGGGCGTAGTTGGCCACCGGGAACTTGGCGTCGAGGTGCACGACGAGGCCCCGCGGCAACACGATGGAGAAGTCGGGCACGCTGCCGGAGGCGGTGGCGCGTTGCTTGACGTAGCTGATGCCCTCGACCAGCCCTGCCGCCCGCAGCACATCGTCGGCGATGCGCTCGCCCCATTGACCCCGCGCCTTGGGGTTGGCCAGAACCTGGCGCAGGGCTCCGGCGGTGGTGGCGAGGCTGGCGGTCTGATCGACGGTGGCGCGGAGCTGGGCGCTGAGCTCACCGTGCTGTCGTGACCGGTCAGCTTCGAGGCGCGACACGACCGCCGTGACCCGACCCAGCTCGTCGGACAGCGAGCGGAGCTGGCCGTCGATCAGCCCGTGGGTGGCCCCGAGGCGCTCGTCGGCCACCGCCACCACGGAGTCGACCACGCCGGCGTCGACCCAGCCCGAGGCGCCTCCACCGGCAGGGCCGGCCCGGCGACGGCGCTGGGCGGCGCCGACGACCAGCGCGGCGACCACGCCACCCACCAGGGCGGCGAAGAGGCCGAGGGCCATGAGCTCGAACGGTGCTCGCACGTCGATCACCCTACGAAGGGGGTGGGACAGGAACCGAGGCCCGAACCCTGCCAGCTTCTAGAGGAACCCGAAGCGATGGAGCTGGAAGAACCACATCACCGCCAGGATGACCACGGCGAAGGAGAGGCGCAGGCTGAGCCGGTCGGGGCGCCACATCAACACGACGACGGCGAGCACGACGGCGGCGACGCCGGCGGGATTGGCGGCCAGGGCGTCGGCGAGGCGCAGGTGGACCGTGGCGACCACGCTGGTGGTCATGCCGCACAACGGACACGGGACGCCGGTGAGGGCTCGAAGGGGACATCCCAGAGCCGGCAGCCCCGGAAGCAGGGGAAGGACGGTGGCGGCCCCGAGCATGGCCGCCCCTGTGCCTGCCAGCTGGCGTCCGTCGGCGACGAGCAGCGTCGAGGGCCGCCCGGCGGCCATCACGCCTGTGGCGCCTTGCCGAAGCTGTCGGCCGGAGGCGGCCAGGCGGCGGCGGGCACCACGACGGTGGCGCTCAGCTTGTCGTGCCACGTCTGCTTCTCCTGGTCCCAGAGCATCCAGACGTACCCGAGGCCGCACGGCAGCGCCGAGAGGTAGCTGCAGAGGTGACGCAGCAGGGACGTGCCCCATCCGAGCGCTCCACCGTCGATGCTGCGCACCACCCGGATGTCGAGCGCCTTCTTGCCGACGGTCTGGCCCGCCGGACCGCCCTCGAAGTAGCCGTAGTAGAGGAAGCCGAGCACCAGCCCCAAGACGAAGGCGGCCGCCTCACCGACGAACGCCTGCACGATCCCGTTCACGAGGCCGAGGAGGATGGCGTCGATCAGCACCGCCGCCAGACGGCGCCAGAACCCAGCCCTCGGACCGCTCGGCCCGCTGACGCCGGCGCCGCCCGAGGGCGGTTGCGTCGAGCCGTAGCCGGGTGGCGGAGGCGCTCCGTAGCCGGGTGGCGGAGGTTCTCCGTACGGCGGCGGAGGTGGAGGTGGCGGCCCCGCTGGACCGGGCCACCCGCTGCCCGAGGGGGGGAAGGGGGCGCCCACGAGCGGGAAGGTTAGACCCGGCGCGGAGCTCGACCGTTGAAGGCGCTCCGAGCGATCACCTCAGGCCGAGGCTCCGCGCGCACCCAGGCCAGGGTCCCCACCCGTCACGAGCATGGAGTCTGCGGGCTGCCTCGTCCTGCACCCCGGGGGGCGCCTGATGGGCAAGTCCTTGGTAGCCGAGCGAGCGCCAGGTGGGGCCGGAGAACTGGTAGGCGCCGAAGTAGCGACCGCGGGTCGTCGCCGAGTAGTCGCCCCCCGACTCGCACCAGCGCAGGCGCGCCAGGTTCTGGTCGGTGGCCGGCGCCGGGCCGGTCGCGTGGGCGCCGGCCACACCGATCCCTGGCAGGACCAGACCGACCGTCATCGTGAGCAGTGCGACGAACCTTGGCCATGGACGAACGAGCATGCAGGTCTCCTTGGGCAGCCGACGAGGCGGCAATCGGGGGGAAGGGGAACGGCGCGCACCGGTGAACTCACGGCGGACCGAAGCGCCAGAACCTACAGCTCGATCGTGCGGGCCCCAAATCGGGCCCGACCGCTACCTCACGAAGGAGGCGGCTCCACGTGCACGACGCGGGTACGGGTCAGCTCGTCGAGCAGCTCGGGGCCGTAGCCGAAGCCGTCGCCCGACGCGCCGTGGGGAGTAGCCGCGCCGCCCGGCGCTCCGCCGAAGACGGCGTTGACCTTGACGGTCCCCACGGCGAGCTCCCGGGCCGCCCGCTGGGCGTGGGCCATGTCGGGGGTCAGCACCACCGCCGCCAGGCCGTAGCGGGTGGCGTTGGCGAGAACGAGGGCCTCGTCGAAGGAGTCGACGACCTGGACGGCGGCGACGGGCCCGAAGGTCTCCTCCTCGACCACGTCCATGCCGGGGGCGACGCCGGTCAGCACCGTGGGCGGGTAGAAGGAACCCTCGCCCGCCATCGGTGCACCGCCGCAGCGGAGCTCGGCACCGGCGGCGACGGCCCTCTGCACGTGGGCGTCGACCGCCGCCCGCTGGCCGGCGTCGATCATCGGCCCCATCTCGGTGGACGGGTCGGTCGCCGGCCCCACCCGCAGCGACCGCGCCCGCTGCACCAGCTCGTCGACGAACGCCTCGGCGACGGCGCGGTGGACGTAGACACGCTCGATCGACGTGCAGATCTGCCCGGCGTTGGCGAAGCAGCCGACCGCCGCCTGATCGGCCGCCCACGCCGGATCCACGCCGGCATCGACGATCAACGGGTCCTTCCCCCCCAGCTCGAGCACGGCCTTGGCGCCTCGACCGGCGCAGGCCAGTGCCACCGAGCGCCCCGTGGCCACCGAGCCGACGTGGACGACGAGGTCCACGTCGGGATGGCCGGCGAGGGCGGCACCGAGACCGGCGTCGCCAACCGCTGCTTGCAGCACGCCGTTGGGCAGGTCGGCCTGGAGCACGTCGACGACAGCCAGCGTCGACATCGGCGTCTTCTCGCTGGGCTTGCAGATGACGGCGTTGCCCACGGCGAGGTTGGCGGCGATCTGGGCGCAGGCGATGGCGACGGGGTCGTTCCACGGCAAGCACAGGGCGGCCACGCCCCGGCTGACCGGCATCATCCAGTCGGACGACGTGGGTGCGCCGAGGAGCGAACGGCCGCGGTGGAGTGGGCCCAGCTCGGCGTACTGCTCGACCGCGCCGATCCCAGCGCCGACACCTCCCCTCGAGTCGTCGAGGGGCTTGCCGCCTTCTCTGGATTGCAGCAGGGCGATCTCCTCGGCGTGCTCGCGCAGACGCAAGGCACCGGACTTGAGCGCCGCTGCACGTGCTGAGGGCGCCGTGCGCTCCCACGCGGGGTGCGCCGCCCGGGCGGTGCTGACGAGCACGTCGGGATCGCTGCAGGGCAGCCGCCCGATCGTCTCGCCCGACGACGGATCGGCCACCACCAGCTCGGACATGCCGGCTGACTGCCCACCTTCACCTGCGCCTAACCCTTGTGCCGGGATTCGTCCATGGAAGACTCGTCGCCGACCCGCGATCCTCGGGACCGACACACCGACGAAGGGAGCCGCCGATGGGCCAGGTGAAGGAAGCGACGAAGGAGAACTTCCGCGAGCTCGTTGCCGAAGGGCTGGTGCTCGTCGACGTGTGGGGCCCCGACTGCGTGCCGTGTATGGCGCTCATGCCCCACGTCGAGCGTCTCGCCGAAGAGAGGCCCGACCTCGACGTGGTGAAGGTCGAGGCGCCCAAGGCCCGCCGGCTGTGCATGGAGCTGCGGGTCATGGGGCTGCCGGCCTTGCTGCTCTTCTCCGACGGCCAGGAGCTCGCCCGCCTGTCCGGCCCGGACACCTCCCCCTCCAGCCTCGACGCCTGGTTGGCCGAGCAGCTGTCCGCCGACGTGGCGGGTGACGATCGTCCCGGCACCTGATCGCTCGGCCGGCCACGGCGACGGCCGCACACGGGGTGGTGGCCAAGCACCCCGGCGTCGTCGCCCGCTTCCCACTCCCCTGGAGCGGCAGCGACGAGACGGACAGGTGCCGCTGAGGCGCCAGCCCGTTCCGCCCGGTTTCGTTGCCCGAGACCCGGGTACGCCGCGTTCGATGGCGGATCTCCGCCAGAGCAGCGCCACCACGGCGGCTATGTCGTGGTCACACCGAGGAGGAACATGCGTCGAAGCTCCAAGTCCAAGAACGGCAACACCATCGTCCGGGCCCTGAACGACCTGGGGCTCGCCGCGTGGTTCGGAGGGTCGCTCATGGGCGCCATCGGCCTGAACGGCGCCGCCGCCGAGGTCGACCAGCCCGGCGAGCGGGCCAAGGTGGCCAACGCCGGGTGGGCCCGGTGGACCCCTGCGAACCTCGCCGCCATCGGCGCCTACACGGTCGGATCACTGTGGCTCACCGGCGCCAACCGCGGACGCCTGGCCGGACAGAAGGGCGTGGCACGGACCGCCATCATCAAGACGGTGCTCACCGCTGCGGCCATGGGAGCCACCGCCTACAGCCGAGCCCTCGGCCAGAAGGTGATGGATGCGGCGACGCCGCCGGTCGAGGGAGCGACCGAGCCTTCGGCTTCGACACCGCCCGAGGTGGCCGACGCCCAGCGCAAGCTGAAGGTGCTCCAGTGGGCCGTGCCCGCCCTCACCGGCGCCACGGTGATCCTCGACTCCAAGATGGGTGAGCAGCAACGGGCCAGCGAGGTCGCCAAGGGCGTGGTGCGGCGGCTGAACCCGGCCGCCTAGGCGCCGACCGCTACGCCCGGGGCCGCTCCGGCTCGGGACGGCTGGTGGGCTCCGCCTGAGGCTCCGCCGCACCGCGACCGTTGCCCTCGACATCGCCCGCCGAAGAACCCGCCACCGTGGTGGCGGGTTCTTCGCGTTCGTTGAAGCCCACCGTCGCCTCGTCACTGTCGACCAGGGGCCCGGAGATGTGGAACGGCACCGAGGTCACGACGGTGTTGCGCCGGAACAGCAGCCGGCCCTTCAGCAACAGCGCGCTCTGGTTGTGCAGGAGCTGCTCCCACCACCGGCTGAGCACGAACTCCGGCACCACCACGGTGATGATGTCGTTCTCGTAGGAGGCGTCGAGCTCGTCGAGGTACTTGAGCACGGGCTGGGTGAGCTCCCGGTACGGGGAGTACTTG
Source organism: Actinomycetota bacterium (assembly GCA_019348555.1). Taxonomy (GTDB): domain Bacteria; phylum Actinomycetota; class Acidimicrobiia; order Acidimicrobiales; family CADCSY01; genus JADDRA01. Next base: position 5,667 of record JAHWJH010000004.1, on the reverse strand, counting down.
AGCTCGAGCTCCACATCGAGGTGGTACTGATCCCACTGCTCCCGCAGTGCCTGCGACTCTTCTGGACTGGACACCACCGAGAGGGCGATCAGACGGTCGGGTGAGAGCGACTTGGCGTAGGTCAGTGCGGCGAGCACGCCCTGGTGGACCGTCCCCACGAGCACGACCACGGTGTGGGTGTGGGGCAGGGGCCGGTACCCCTCGGGCACGGCCAGCACGGCCGCCACCTGCTGGTAGTGACGGTGGATGCCCCGAAGCAGGAACACGATCAGCGGGATGACGATGGCGGGGATCCACGCCCCGATGGTGAACTTCGAGATCACCACCACGGCCAGCACCGCGAAGGTGGCGATGGCGCCCACGGCGTTCACCCCCGTGTTGCGGCGCCATCCCGCTTCCCGGTGGCGGAGGTGGTGGCGCACCATGCCCCACTGCGACAGCGTGAAGCCGGTGAAGACCCCGACGGCGTACAGCGGGATCAAGGCGGTGGTGATCCCGCCGAAGGCGATCACCAGCAGGGCGGCGGCGCCGGCGAGGACCAACACCCCGTTGGAGTAGACCAGCCGGTCACCGCGGTTGTGGAGCTGGCGGGGAAGGTATCCGTCCTTGGCCAGGATCGACGACATGCTGGGGAAGGCGTTGAAGGCGGTGTTGGCGGCCAGGATCAAGATGGCGGCGGTGGCCGCCTGCAGCGTGAAGTAGGCGGCCGAACCGCTCCCGAACACCGTGCCGGCCATGATCGACAACAGGGTCTCGCCACCCTCCTCGACCGTCGGCTGCAGGCGGTGCGCGAGCACGGAGATCCCGAAGAAGAAGGCGGCGAGGATCAGGCCCATGTAGACGAGGGTGGTGGCGGCGTTCTTCGACTCGGGTTCGCGAAACGACGGCACGCCGTTGGAGATGGCCTCGATGCCGCTCAGGGCCACCGCCCCCGAGGAGAACGCCCGCATCAGCGCCATGGCCGTGATGCCGGTGAGCAGCGCACCGCCGTGGGTGAGCTCATCGAGCGCCTGCTGGTTGGGAGGAAGCGCCGGCAGGCTCCCGGTGAAGCTCCGCACCAGGCCGATCAGGAGGAGACCCCCGAGGGTCACGACGTAGACGTAGGTGGGTACGGCGAAGAGCCGGCCGCTCTCCTTCACGCCCCGCAGGTTGATGGCGACGAGCAGCGCGATGAACCCGAGGCACAGGGCCACCCGGCTCGCGCGCAGCTCCGGGAACGCCGAGGTGATGGCCGCCACCCCGGCGGAGACCGAGACGGCCACGGTGAGGGTGTAGTCGACCAGCAGGGATGCCCCGGCCACCAACGAGGGGGTGACGCCGAGGTTGTCGCGCGACACCACGTAGGACCCGCCGCCGCTCGGGTAGGCGAAGATCGTCTGGCGGTAGCTCGTGATCACGATGGCCAACAGCACCACCACGATGAGGGCGATGGGGATGAGGAACTCGAGAGCATCCAGACCACCGAGGGGCACGAGCACGTGCAGGATCTCCTCGGTGGCGTAGGCCGTCGACGAGATGGCATCGGAGGCGAACACCGCCAGTGCCACCAGCTTGCCCAGGCGCTGGTGGCCCTCCTCGCTGCTGGCGAGGGGCTTGCCGACCAGCAGTCGCTTCAACGTCGACACGGGCGCGTCTCCCCTCGCCGATCGACGGTGACCAGCAGCGTCACAGCGTAGATCGGCTCTGGGCAGCGTCAACTCGACCAAGCCGGCGGCCTCGGTACAGTGACCACTTCGTTCATGACCGGGAGGGCGAGGGTGCACGTCGTGGTCGTCGGGTGCGGGCGCGTGGGGTCGTCGCTGGCCACTCTGGCGACGGCAGAGGGCCACACCGTCGGGATCATCGACAAGCACGCCTCGGCCTTCGTGCGACTACCCCCCGACTTCGGCGGCCGGGCCGTCACCGGCTTCGGCTTCGACCGTGACCGCCTGCTCGAAGCAGGGATCGAGGAGGCCGACGCCCTGGCCGCGGTGACCAGCGGCGACAACTCCAACATCGTCGTGGCCCGCATCGCCCGCGAGACCTTCGGCATCGACCGGGTCGTCGCCCGTATCTACGACCCCGGGCGGGCAGCCATCTACGAACGGCTCGGCATCCCCACCGTGGCCACGGTGGCCTGGACCACCGACCAGGCGCTGCGAAAGCTCCTCCCGGTCGAGACGCGTACGGAGTGGACCGACGCCAGTGGCAAGGTCAGCCTGGTGGAGCGGGCGCTGCCGCTGTCGTGGGCCGGCCGGCCGCTGCGCTTCCTCGAGGAACCTGGTCGATGGCGCCTCAGCGCCGTGCGCCGAACCGGCCAGGGCATGGTGCCGGGGCCCGACCTGGTGGGCCAGGAGGGCGACGTGGTCCTGTTGAGCGTCGGCAACGCCGATTTGGACAGCATGGAGGAGCGCCTGGTCGGCGCCGGCCCGGACGACGTCGCCGGCGGATCGGGAGCCAAGAGGAGGCGGAGCTGATGCGCGTGGTCATCGCCGGCGGCGGCAACGTCGGCAAGTACATCGCCTCCGACCTGCGCTCGTCCGACCACGAGGTGATGGTGCTGGAGCAGTCGCCCGAGGCCGTCGAGCGGGCCCTCGCCTCCGGGGAGCACCCCGGCGTCGAGTTCAAGGTCGCCGACGCGTGCGAGGTCAGCGCGCTGGTGGAGGTGAAGCTCGAGACTGCCGACGTGGTGGCCGCGGTCACCGGTGACGACGAGGACAACCTGGTGATCAGCCTCCTGGCCAAGCAGGAGTTCGGGGTCCCGCGGGTCGTCGCCCGAGTGAACCACCCCAAGAACGAGTGGCTGTTCAATGAGTCGTGGGGGGTCGACGTGGCCGTGTCGACCCCCCACCTCCTCACCGCCCTGGTCGAGGAGGCCGTCACCGTGGGCACCCTCGTCCGGCTTCTCCAGTTCGAGGGAGGTCGAGCCCGACTCGTGGAGGTCACGCTGGCGGAGGCGTCGCCGGCGGCTGGCAACGCCGTGGTCGACCTGCACCTGCCTCGCGACTCGACGGTGGTGGCGATCATCCGCGACGACCACGTGGTGGTGCCGAGGGGCGACACCCTCCTGCTGGCCGGCGACGAGGTGCTCGCGCTCGTGACGCCCGACTCCGAGACGGCGGTGCGCAGCGCCTTGATCGGCGGCTGAACGAGGAGACGTTCGCTCGTCAGGGCAGCAGCGTGTAGGCGGGATTCACCATGGTGAGGCGGCAGCGCTCCCGGCGGACCACCCCTTCGAGGACCACACCGCGGCCCGGGTCGAGGCCGCGGATGGCGCGGCGACCGGTGAACACGGCGACCGCGGTACCGGTGCCGTCGTCCACGGTGACCTCCAGGCTCGGGCTCCCGGCCCTCGGCACCACCCGTATCCCCGTGACCTCACCCATCACCCGCACGTGGCAACGGAGCGGACAGTCACCGAGGTCGGCGCTGCCGAGCTTCGCCGGCTTGAACCTCGAGGCCAGCCGCTCGTGGTCGAGGTCGTTCACGGACACGTTCCAGCCTCGGACCAGATTCTTCAGTCCCACACGACGAGCTTATCCCTGCACCTCTCCGGCGCCAGCGACGCACCGGAGTACGTTGACGGGTGGTGAGCACCCGCAAGCTGATCGTCGCCGCGCTGCTCTGCGGGCTGGCCATCCTGGTCGCCGCCACCCTCCAGCTGGTCGTGCTCAGCCGTTGAGTGGCGACCGTTGCTCCAGGGCTGTCGTCGGGTAAACGTCTTGTATGGCAAACATCACCCGCAAGATCAGTGGAGTGCTGGTGGCGGCCACGCTCGCCTTCGGCTTCGGCGCCTGCGCCGACGAGGACGCCGACGGGGCCCGAAGTGACGAGGAGGTCGGCGAGGTCGACGACGCCGTCGACCAGGGTGCCGACGAGGTGCAGGAGGAGGTCGACGAAGGCCAACGAGAGGCCGAGTAGCGCCTGCCTATAGCCTGAGCCCTCGCGGCCGAGAAGGGAGCGGGGTGGCCCAGGAGTTCGACGTCGTCATCGTGGGAGGCGGGCCAGGCGGCTACGCCGCCGCCCTCTATGGGGCCGCCGCCGGGTTGGAGGTCGCCCTGGTCGAGCGCGACCGGGTGGGCGGCACGTGCCTCCACCGGGGCTGCATCCCGGCCAAGGAGTTGCTGGAGACGGCGTCGGTTCTGCGCACGGTGACCGGCGCCGGCGACTTCGGCGTGGTCACCGCTGCGCCCTCGGTCGACTTCGGGGTCACCATGGGCCGCAAGCAGCAGGTGGTCGACAACCTCTGGAAGGGGCTCCAGGGCCTGCTCAAGCGCCGGAAGATCACGACCTTCGCCGGTACCGGCACCTTCGCCGGCTCGGGGAACGTCGTCGTGTCCCGCGAGGGCGAGACCGACACCGAGCTCCATGCCGAGCACGTGATCCTGGCATCGGGGTCGGTGCCCCGGACGCTCCCCGGTTTCGACCTCGACGGTCGCTTCGTGCTCAGCAGTGACCAGGTGCTGTCGATGGCCGATCTCCCGGCGTCCGCCGCCGTGATCGGCGGCGGCGCCATCGGTTGTGAGTTCGCCTCGATGCTTGCCGACCTGGGTGTGCGGGTCACCCTGCTGGAGGGTCTGCCCAAGATCCTCCCCGGCTGCGATGCCGACGTGGCGACGGTGGTGCACAAGAGCTTCGAGCAGCGTGGCATCGACGTACGCACCGGCGTGGAGGTGCTCGGCCACAGGCCGGCCGAGTCGACCACGGTGGTCGAGCTGGCCGGCGGCGAGCCCGTCGAGGTCGAGCGTGTGATCGTGTCGGTGGGTCGCCGCCCGCTGTCGGAGAGCCTCGGCCTCGAAGGCAGCGGCGTGGAGGTCGACGAGCGGGGCTTCGTCAAGGTCGACCAGACCTGTCGCACGTCGTCACCGGGGGTGTGGGCGGTGGGCGACCTGGTGGCGACCCCCCAGCTCGCCCACGTGGGCTTCGCCGAGGGCATCGTCGCCGTGAAGGACATCCTCGGCGAGGAGCCCCTGCCCGTGCAGTACGACCGGGTCCCGTGGTGCATCTACTGCCATCCCGAGGTGGCCTTCGCCGGGCACTCGGAGGACTCTGCCCGCCGGGCCGGCCTCGACGTGGTGGTGGCCGTCCACCGGTTCCGGGGCAACGGTCGGGCGCTCATCGTGGGCGAGCCCGACGGCCTGGTGAAGGTGATCGCCGCCCGCCGGTCCGACGGCTCGGCCGGCCAGGTCCTCGGCGTGCACATGGTGGGGCCCTGGGTCACCGAGCAGCTCGGCCAGGCCTACCTGGCCGTCAACTGGGAGGCGAGCGTCGACGAGGTGGCGGAGCTGGTGCAGCCCCACCCCACGCTCTCCGAGACCTTCGGCGAGGCGACCATGGCCCTGACCGGCCGAGGGCTCCACGGCTGATGACCGACGTCACCATGCCTCAGCTGGGCGAGACCGCGATCACAGAGCGTACGATCACTCGGCCGGCGAAGCCGGCCGCCAGGGGCTCGGGCGATCACGGCCGGGAGGTTGGCGGCTGATGGCCGACGTCACCATGCCTCAGCTGGGCGAGACGGTCACCGAAGGTACGATCACTCGCTGGTTCAAGCAGGTCGGCGACCGGGTGGCCGCCGACGAGGTCCTCTTCGAGGTCTCCACCGACAAGGTCGACTCCGAGGTTCCGGCGCCCGCCGCCGGCTACCTGGCGGAGATCCTCGTCCCCGAGGGTGCCACGGTCGACGTC
>JAHWJH010000049.1 GCA_019348555.1 Actinomycetota bacterium | reverse complement strand
GACCTCCGCTCGGCCGAAGCGGCCAAGGCCTACGTCAACGAGCTGAGGGCGGTGCTGCTGGCCACCGGCGCCTCTGACGCCCGCATGGAGGAGGGCAGCATGCGGGTCGACGCCAACATCTCGGTGCGACCCGTCGGCTTCTCCACCATGGGCACCCGCTGCGAGGTCAAGAACCTGAACTCGCTGCGATCGCTGGCGCGGGCCATCGACTACGAGGCCCGGCGCCAGATCGACCTGCTGGTCGAGGGTGAGCAGGTGACCCAGCAGACCCGCCACTGGGACGAGGCCGAGGGGCGCACCTCCCCGTTGCGCTCCAAGGAGGAAGCCTTCGACTACCGCTACTTCCCCGAGCCCGACCTCGTGCCCCTGGCTCCCGGCCCCGAGTGGCGCGCGGCGGTGGCCGACGCCCTGCCCCTGCTTCCCGCCCAGCGCCGTGCCCGTCTGGCCGGAGCCACCGGCGCCGGCGCCGCGTCGGTGGCCGTGGTGGTCGAGCGCGGTCTCGACGACCTGGTGCTGGCCGCCCTGGAGGCCGGGGGCGACGCCGGGCGTCTCGTGGTCCACGCCGAGCACGACCTCGCCGGCGCCACCGGCGCCCTCGACGTCGGCTCCTTCGCCGGGCTCACGCGCATGGAGGCCGAGGGCGCGCTCACCGCCACGCAGGCCAAGGCGGTGCTCGCCGAGCTGGTGGCCAACGGAGGCGACCCCCGCGCCGTGGCCTCGGCGCTCGGCTACGAGGCGCTCGGCGGCGACGCCCTCGCCGCCGCCGTCGACGCCGCCATCGCCGCCAGCCCCGAGGCGTGGGCCCGCTTCGTCGACGGCGACGCCAAGGTCACCGGGTACCTGGTCGGCCAGGTGATGAAGGCCACCGCCGGCAAGGCCGACGGCAAGGCCGTCACCGCGCTGCTGCGCCAGCGCGCCGCCGCCGCCTGACGCTTCGCCGACTGGCCGTCGAGGACCAGCTCCCCGTGGCTCCCGCAGGATCGATCCCGGCCTTGGTGCCCTTTCCCGACGGGTATCCCAGATGGTGCTGACCCCTCGGTCGAGGCAGTGGCCGGGCCCGGCGTGCTGGCAGGCCCCGGGTGGCCGGCTCAGCGCTGGGCGGCCCCTTCGACCGCCCAGGCGTCGCCGGAGAAGCGCCACACCAGGGCGGCGGCCCGGGTGGCCATGAGCAGGCCCAGAGAGGCCCACAACCAGCCGATGCCCCATCCGAGGATCACCACGGCGACGGCGGCGGGGACGAAGGTGGCGGCGGCGGCCGCCATGGCCCAGGCCAGGAAGCGCAGGTCGCCGGCGCCGATCAGCACGCCGTCGAGCACGAACACCACGGCGTTGAGCGGCTGGAGGGCGGCGACGAACACCAGCACGAAGGCGCAGAGGGCCACGACGTCGGGGTCGGTGCTGAACAGGCCCGGAAGCACCGGTCGGGCCACCAGCACGGCGGTACCGCTGACGACGCCGATGCCGACCCCCCACTCGATCATGCGTCGGGCGGCGAGGCGGGCGGCGGGGGCGTCGCCGGCACCCAGCAGGCGCCCGACCATCGCCTGGCCGGCGATGGCCAGGGAGTCGAGCACCAGGGCGAGCAACGACCACACCTCGAAGGCGATCTGGTGGGCGGCGAGGTCGACGGTGCCTATCCGGGCGGCAGCGGCCGTGGCCACGGTCAGCGCCAGGCGCAGGGCGGCGGTGCGCACGAACAGGTCGCGCCCCACCACGGCCAGTCTGCGGATTGCGGCGGGATCCGGGCGCCAGCTCGCCCCCAGCCGGGCGGTGTCGCGCGCCACCCACCAGACGTAGGCGCCCGCTGCAGCGAGTTGCGCCACCACCGTCGCCAGCGCCGACGCACCGATGCCGTAGCCGAAGCCGTAGATCAGCACGAGCTCGAGGACGAGGTTGGCGGTGACGGCGATGCCGGTCACCACCAGCGGTGTCATGGTGTCCTGGCGCCCGCGCAGGTAGCCGGTCCCCGCCAGGCTCACGAGCAGCGCCGGGACGCCGGCCAGGCTGATGCGCAGGTACACCAGGGCGTTATCGGCCACCGCTCCGGTGGCGCCCATGAGACCCACCGCCTGAGGGGCCGTCGCCAACCCACCCACGGCGAGGACCACGCCGATGGCCAGCGCCAGCCACATGCCCTGCACGCCCTCGTGGGCGGCTCCGGCCTCGTCGCCGGCGCCGAAGCGCCGGGCCACCGATGCCGTGGTGCCGTAGGCGAGGAAGTTGAAGATTACGTAGCCGGTGAGCAGCAGGGTGCTCGCCACCGCCAGGCCTCCCAGTTGCGGCGTGCCCAGGCGCCCGACCACGGCGGTGTCGGCCAGCACGTAGAGCGGCTCGGCGGCCAGGGCCCCGAGCGCGGGCACGGCCAGCCGGAGGATCTGTCGGTCGTGGGGATGGGCCAGCGGCCGGACGACGGCGATGCCGCCGAGGCTAGGACCGCTTGCGTCGCCGATTGTGGAGCCGCGTGGCCACGCAGCTGCCCTGAGGCTCCACAATTCGAGCGCCTAGGGTGGGGCGGTGCAGCTTGCGGCCCCACCCTGGAGCAAGGAGGCGAGCACCCGCCAGCGGGTGGTCCCCATCGTGGCGGCGGTGGTGCTCGTCGCCGCCGTGGTCTACGGCCTGATGCCGTTCACCTTCGCCGGACGGGTGGAGTGCAGCGGCGCCCTGTTCGGTTCACGTGCGGCGCCCGACACCCAAGCCGGCGCCATCATCGGGAGCCCCGACGACGCCTGCGCCGACACGGGCGGCCGCCGCCGGGTCAACGCCATCGTGGTCGCCGTCGCCGCCCTCGCCGTCGGCCTCGGCGGCGCCTTCCTCCCGTCGGACGAGCAGGTCGAGCCCAAGACGTAGCGCCTCTGCTCGGCCGGCGACATGTTCACGCCGGCAGGGGTGCAGTGCCCAGCCCCTCCATCGTTCCGGTCACCGGCCGCTCGGTGACGGCGATGCACCAGACCCGACGAGCCTCTGGATCGGTCGGCCAGTCGGCGATGTCGAGCACGGCGGCACCGACCTTGACGTCGGTCCGTCGGCTGAAGTCGGCCGCCGACAGGCCCAACTGCGGGGCCAGCCGCTCCCGGCAGGTGGCGAAGTACGAGTCGGGGCCGGCGTAATCGGCGAGCGCCTGCGGGTCACCGGCCAGGCGGTCGATCTCGGGGTCGGTCACCTGGAGCTCGACGAGGATCTCGCCGAGGTGGGGCTGGTCGCACGAACCCAGGCCCAACACTTGCACATCGGGAGGAGGGGTCACGTCGCGGTAGCACCTCCGCAGGGCGGCGGGTAGCGCGTCACTGGCACCGATCCCCTCCAGGCGCTCGGTGGTGGTGCGCTCCTCTTGGCCCTCGAAGGGCCTGGTGACCACGTCGCAGCGGACCCAGCGCGCTCCCTTCTCCCAGTCTTCGGGTGGCGGGAGGTAGAAAGCCCAGGAGAGGTTGTTGGGCCGGATGGCGTCGGGCCCGAGTCTCCTCACGCCGACATATCGGTCATGCTCCTGGTCGCACTCGTCGAGGACTCGGCGTTTCGCCGGGAAGTCGTCGGGCAGCTCCGCCACTTCGTCACGGGGCAGGGCGGCCGCCTCGTCGGGAAGCTCGGTCACGAGGAAGGTCTCCGATCCGTGCGGCTCGGTGCACGGCACGGTCGACCGGGTGTCGGAGGCTGCGTCGTAGATCTCCTCGGTCATGGGTCCCCGGCACTCGCCGACCTGGGGAGTGTCGAAGGCAGGAGGGGGGGTCCCACTGGTCGTCGGCGGGCTGGCGCCCGGGTCGGCGTCACCGACGCAGCCAGACGCTCCGACGGCGACCACCAGGAGTCCGACGGTACGGCGGATACGGGCCATGAGCCGACCCTAGCCACGGCCCGTGCCTCCCAGGAGGCCCGGTCGAGGCTCCTCAGGCGACGTCCTGGCGCTGGAGGCGGCGGGTGGCCAGCGCCAAGCCGGCAACCGTCGCCGTCACCGGCACCAGGAGCGAGGTCGCCAGCGACACCTCGACGAGGTCGCCGGCGGTGCCGGTGAGGCGGGCGAGCAGCGAGGTGGCGTGGGTGCGGATGGCCAGCAGGGAGGCGGTGCCGCCGACCCGGGCCACGAAGCCCTCCCACACCAGGACGTAGAGGAGCCCCCACAGCAGCGCTCGGCGCACCCGCAGGCCCAGCCACGTGAAGACCCCGACATAGGCGACGGTGGCCAGGGTGCACGAAGCGACCGTGGCTGCGACCAGGGAGCCGCCGGCCCCGGTGACGAGGGCAGCCACCGCCAGGGGCACCACCACCGCGGGCAGGGCGATGGTGAGGGCGGCTGCCGCCGCCGCCACCACCAGCTTCCAGCGGGGCACCGGTCGCAGCCACAGGTACACCAGGGTGGCGTCCTCGTTGGGCTCGCCGAGCGCCGCCGAGGCGAACACCAGGGCGGTCACGGGCACGAACAGCGACAACCCGTAGGAGCTGATCAGCACGACACCGTCGTCGAGGGGCCGGGCGCCGTCGGCGGCGCCGATGGCCAGGCCCAGCACCACCGCCAGCGCTCCCAGGGCCCCCAGGCCGACCAGGCGGCCAGTGCTGAGCTGACCGGACAGGAAGGTCCGCCACAGTGGCCTCATCGGGCGGCGCCGTCGGCGCCCCGCGCCGGGCCGACCAGGTAGCGAAAGACGCTCTCCAGGTCGTCGTCGATGGGCACCAACTCCAACAGCCGGGCCTCGGCCTCCACCGCCGCCCGCGCCACCGATCGGCGCAGCCTGGCGACGTCGGAGGTGTCGACCACCACCTCCTCGGCACCGGTCACCCACACGCCGACCACCGCGCCCGACGCGAGCAGGGCGGCCCCGAGGGCGTGCGGCCTGTCCGTCCGGCACCGGAGCCGGTGCGGGCGGTTGTCCATGAGCTCACGGATGGCGTGAAAATCGCCCTCGGCGGCGAGGCGCCCCTGGACGATGACCAGCACCCGGGAGCCGAAGCGCTCCACCTCGTCGAGCACGTGGCTCGACACCACCACGCAGCGCCCGCTCTCGCCGAGGCGGCGGAACAGGGCGATGAGGTGCAACCGTTGCCGAGGGTCGAGGCCGTCGAGGGGCTCGTCGAGGACCAGCACCTCCGGGTCGTGCACCAGCGCCTGGGCCACCTTGACCCGCTGGCGCATGCCCTTGGAGAAGGTGGCGATGTTGCGGCGGTCGTCGGGGTCGAGTTGCACCTCCCGCAGGGACGCCTCGGCGGCTGCTCCCGGCGCCGCCACCTGGTGCAGCTCGGCGGCGAGGGTGACGAAGGCCCGTGCGGTCATGCCCTCGAACAAGGCCTCCTGCTGGGGAACCAGCCCCAGGCGCCGGAGGTGCGCCGGGTCGGCCCGGGGATCGTGGCCGAGGACGGTCACGCTCCCCTGGGACGGTCGGGTGAGCCCGCACACCAGGCGCAGCGCGGTCGACTTGCCGGCCCCGTTGGGCCCCAGCAGGGCCGTCACCCCCGGGCCGATCGTGAACGAGACGTCGGAGAGGGCCACCACCTCGCCGAACCACTTCGACACCCGGCTCACCTCGATGGAGGCAGTCACCGGGTGACCCTCAGGCGCCGGTAGCGCTCCCGCACCAGCAGGCCGGCAGCCACGGTCCACGCCAGGTTGGCGCCCACCAGCTCGAGGGTGGACAGGCCGGCCTCGCCGACCTGGCCGAAGATCCGCTGCACCAGCTCGAAGGGCACGAACCCGAGGTTCAGCAGGAGCAGCCGCTGGTCGGCACCGGTGGCGACCAGGCTGGACGTGGCCACGCCGGAGACCAGCAGCACGAGCATGACCCCGGCGGAGGCCACGGCCCGTCGCTCGGTGAGGCTGGCTGCCGCCAGCGAGACCGCGGTGTAGGCGGCGGAGATGGCGAGTCCTCCCACCGCCACCCGAGCGAGCACGAGCAGGAAGTCGCCGGCTCCGTTCGGCCCGGCGCCGGCGAAGGTGAGGCCGACCAGCAGCAGCAGCGGAGGACCCAGGGTGACCAGGGCCAGCACCGGGACCACGGCCAGCACCTTGGCGACCAGGTACGTGTCGCGGGTGAGCGGGGAGGCCAGGTAGAGACCGAGCGTCCGGTAGCGCCGGTCGGGGCACAGCACCTCGGGCCCCACCAGGGCCACGAAGACGACGATGGCGGCGCTGATGAACCCGTAGTAGTCGGCGTAGCGCGGCAGCAGGCCGGTGGCGTCCACCAACTGCTCGGGCAGCAATGCAGCGACGCCGACGAACACGATGGCCGGGACGTAGGCGATGCCCACCGACAGCAGGGGCAGCAGCTTGGCCCACAGGGACCGTCGCAGCCCGAGCGCACGCAGGGCGCTGTGCCAAGCCAGGCTGCGCACGGCGCCGGCGACGCCCCGCCGCTCGCCCTCGTAGCGTCGGTAGCTGCGGTCGAGGATGCGGGCGTCGCTCATACCGGCGACCGGAAGGCCTCGTCGGCGGCCAGGAAGACCTCCTCCAGCGAGGCGGTGCGGGCCTGCACCCGGCGAAGCCCGACCCCGGAGGCGGCGGCAACGTCGCGTACGGCGTCGGCGCCGACGTCGGGCGGCCCGGCCACCACCAGGCGCAACCCGTCGACGGTCACCTCCAGGCCCCGTGTCCGCACCCCCTCGGCCAGGAGGTCCGCCCCGCCGTCGACGTCGACCACCAGGCCGGCGGTGCCCGAGCGGAGGCTGGCGATGGTTCCGCTGGCCACGACCGTGCCGCCGGACAGGATGACGGCGGCGTCGCAGGTGCGCTCCACCTCCTCGAGCAGGTGCGACGACAACACCACGTCGATCCCCAGCTCGGTCCCGATGCGGCGGATGAGGGCCAGCATCTCCTCGCGCTGGAGAGGGTCGAGGCCGTTGGTGGGCTCGTCGAGCAGGAGCAGGGCCGGGTCGTGGGCCAGGGCGGCGGCGAGCTTCACCCGCTGGCGCTGGCCGGTCGACATGGTGCCCACCTGTCGGTGCCGCTCCTCGCCCAGCCCCACGTGCCACAGGGCGTCGCTGGCCCGGGCCGTGGCGTCGCGCCGGGGCAGCCCGTGGACCTCGGCCAGGTGGCGGACGAGGTCGTGGGCGCGCACGTCGGGCGGCAGGGCCTCGTGCTCGGGGACGTAACCGAGGCGCTCACGCACCCGGGGCCCAGCGGCGGTCGGGTCGAGGCCGAGGACCTCGAGCGTGCCCTCGTCGGGCGGGTGCAACCCCAGCACCAGGCCGAGCAGCGTGGTCTTCCCGGCTCCGTTGGACCCCAGGAGCCCGGTGACACCGCTGCCGACGTCGAAGCTGGCTCCGGCCAGGGCGACGGTGGGTCCCCAGCGCTTGACCACCCCCGCGGCCCGAACCACGGTGGCCATCGGCGCACCCTACCGCCGCCCCCCTCGCTCTCTGTCGGCCCGATCCCGGTCGCACGTGGGCTATCCGACAAAGAAGGCGAGGGGGGGTGGTGGCCTCGCTACCCTCGGGCCCATGGCCGGCGACCTGAAACCCCGCAGCCGTGACGTGACCGAGGGGGCGGCGCGGGCCCCCGCCCGGGCCATGCTGCGGGCCGTGGGCATGACCGACGACGACTGGGACAAGCCCCAGGTGGGCGTGTGCTCGTCGTGGAACGAGCTCACGCCGTGCAACATGCCGCTCGGGCGCCTGGCCCAGCACGCCAAGCAGGGCGTGCGGGCGACCGGTGGGTTCCCGCTGGAGTTCACCACCATCGCCATCTCCGACGGGATCTCCATGGGCCACGAGGGGATGCGGGCGTCGCTGGTCAGCCGCGAGGTGATCGCCGACTCGGTGGAGACGGTGATGCACGCCGAGCGCCTCGACGCCATGGTCACCTTCGCCGGCTGCGACAAGAGCCTGCCCGGCATGCTCATGGCCGCCGCCCGGGTCGACGTCCCTTCGGTGTTCGTCTACGGCGGCTCCATCCTGCCCGGCCAGCGCAACGGCGTGGCCCTCGACATCGTCAGCGTGTTCGAGGCGGTGGGTGCCTGCGCGGCGGGCGCCATCACCGAGGCCGAGCTGGGGGAGATCGAGCGGGCGGCCTGCCCGAGCGAGGGCGCCTGCGCCGGCATGTTCACCGCCAACACCATGGCGGCGGTGGCCGAGGCCCTCGGCATGTCCCTGCCCGGCAGCGCCACCCCGCCCGCCCCCGACTCGAGGCGGGACGACATCGCCCGCTCCAGCGGCGAGGCGGTGGTGAACCTGGTCCGAGCCGGCATCCGCCCCCGCCAGATCATGACCAAGGAGGCGTTCGAGAACGCCATCGCCGTGGTCATGGCCCTCGGCGGCTCCACCAACGCCGTCCTGCACCTGCTGGCCATCGCCCACGAGGCCAGGGTCGAGCTGGCCCTCGACGACTTCAACCGGATCGCGGCGCGGGTGCCCCACCTCGCCGACACCAAGCCTCACGGCCGCTACCACATGGTCGACATCGACCGCATCGGCGGCCTGCCCGTGGTCCTCGCCGAGCTGCTCGACGCCGGCCTGCTCCACGGCGACTGCATCACCGTCACCGGTCGCACCCTGGCCGAGAACGTCGCCGCCCTGGCGCCCCCGGCTCCCGACGGCTCGGTGGTCCATCCGCTGTCCGATCCCATCCACGCCACCGGCGGCATCGCCGTGCTGAGCGGCTCCCTGGCCCCGAAGGGCGCCGTGGTCAAGGTCGCCGGCATCGACTTCACCTCCTTCGACGGGCCCGCTCGGGTCTTCGAGGGCGAGGACGGCGCCATGGAGGCGATCCTGGCCGGTGCCATCCGCCCGGGAGACGTGGTGGTCATCCGCTACGAGGGTCCCAAGGGCGGTCCGGGCATGCGCGAGATGCTGGCGGTCACCGGTGCCATGAAGGGCGCCGGGCGGGGGGCCGACTGCGCGCTGGTGACCGACGGGCGCTTCTCGGGGGGCACCCACGGCTTCTGCATCGGCCACCTCGCTCCGGAGGCCGTCGACGGCGGTCCCATCGCCCTGGTGCGCGACGGCGACCGCATCGTGATCGACACCGAGGCCCACACCATCGACGTGATGGTCGACGACGCCGAGCTCGACCGGCGACGTGGCGAGTGGAAGCTCCCGCCCCCCCGCTACACGTCGGGGGTGCTGGCCAAGTACGCCCGCCTGGCGTCGGGCGCCGAGCGGGGGGCGGTCACCGAAGCGTAGGCACCGACACCGTCTGGTCCTCGTGCGCCCAGTCGTGCGACTCCCACCCGGTGAGGCGGTTCAGGCCGTCCAGGAAGATGCGTCCCCGGCAGGACAACTCCTCCACCCGGCACCTCATCTCGTCGTCGATGTCGAGGGCAACGCCGAAGAGGTCGCCGAGGCGGAGCCGGGCGTCCTCGACGTCGTGTCGGTCGTCGTCGTTGGGCTCGACGTTGACGAGCTGGTCGATCACCTTCCGGCTCATGTGCTGGTGGGCGAGCACCACCATGAAGCGGCTCACCGCCCGGTCGAGGCCCCGGGCCGAGGTGCGCAGCCGCCGGTAGCGCTCGTCGGCAGCGAGGAGGTGGGCGGCGATCACCACCCGCATGATCGCCCGCACCGCCGGCTCCGGGTCCTGGTGGGGGTCCCGCGAGCGGTAGCAGAGCGAGACGAGCGGGAAGCGGTGCATCTCGTCCTGGGTGTCGCGCAGCAGGCCGGCCCAGACCTCCAGGCGCTGCCGGACGTCGGCGACCTCCTCCTCGCCCAGCCACTCGGCCAGCACCGCAGGCCCGTCGTGGCGACCGTCGGTGTCCTCGCCCACCCGCAACGCCAGCCGGATCCGGCTGTGGAGGCTGCCCAGCACCTCGAGGAGGTAGGCGACGATCCCGGTCAGCATGGAGAAGCCGCTGAGCGACGCCACCACGGCCAGCACCTTGAGCGGAGCCGTGACCGGCGTGATGTCGCCGTAGCCCAGCGTGCTCATGGTGCTCCCGCTGTAGTACAGGGCGTCGACGAAACGCGGCGTTGCCGTCGCCGGATCCAGCAGGTACCCGGTGCCGAGGAAGGGCCACACCACCAGGGACAGGCCGACGGTGAAGGCCAGGACCCACACCGCGAAGGTCGTCACCATCATCAACGGGCCGGCCAGCGCCATCACCCGGCGCCGCTGGCGGCGACGCCCGTTGCCGGCCACCACCAGCCGCCACACCCCCTGCTGCACGGCTCCGGCGACGGGTCCGTCGACGTCGGGGTGCAAGACGGTGAGGAATAGGTCGACCAGGGAGCCGACCATCAGGCCCGCCCCGATCACCACCGAAAGCCAGTCGGTCGCACGCATGCGCCGCCTGCCTTACCCCCGGTAGCCTGGCGACACCGTGTCGGGGGTCGAGGGGCTCAGCTGGCAGTCGTCGCTCCTCGACGCCGCCGAGCCGGAGTTCGACGGGAGCTTCGCTGCCCTCGTCCGCCACCAGCTCGACCCCACGGCGTGGGTCGACCACGTGCCCGGCTGGGTGACGGGTCCCGAGACCCTGTTCGCCGAGCTCCTGGCCGGGGCGCCCTGGGAGGGTCGCGACCGCCACATGTACGGCCAGGTGGTGGCCCAGCCCCGCCTGACGGCATGGTGGGACGCCGCCCAGGGTGGCGTGCCGTTCTCCCCGGTGATCGACCAGAT
The DNA here is from genome assembly GCA_019348555.1 of Actinomycetota bacterium. GTDB lineage: Bacteria > Actinomycetota > Acidimicrobiia > Acidimicrobiales > CADCSY01 > JADDRA01. The sequence goes on along the minus strand of JAHWJH010000049.1, from coordinate 7,677 downwards.
GCGCTACGCCCTCTCGGCCCGCTACCACGTCGAGCTCGACTCGGTCGGCCTCAACCTGTACCGGTCGGGCCACGACAGCGTGGCGTGGCACGGTGATCGCATCGCACGCCACGTGGTCGACCCGGTGGTCGCCATCGTGTCGCTGGGCGAGGCGCGACGGTTCCTGCTGCGCCCCCGGTCGGGCGGCGGGTCGCGGCGGTTCCTGCCCCGAGCCGGTGACCTCCTGGTCATGGGCGGGGCCTGCCAGCGGACCTGGCAGCACTGCGTGCCGAAGGTGGCCTCCGCCGGCCCCCGCATCAGCGTGACGTTCCGCCACTCGGCCTGACCGGTGACCTGGCCGCGGCGGGTGCTCGTCGCCGTGGTCGCCGCGCTGACCGTCGCCGTCGCCGTGCTCGCCGTCGAGGTGCGGTTGGCTCGGCGGGGATCGATGCTCGACGCCGTGCCGCTGGTCCTCGACGGCAGGATCGGCGCCGCCACCGGCGATCTTCTCGATGTCGTGTGGGTGGGAGACTCGACGGCGGCGGGCGTGGGAGCCTCCGCCGCCACCACCGCCGTCCCGGTGCTGGTGGCCGCCGAGCTGGGCCGCCCGGTGGAGCTGACCGTGGTGGCCCGGAGCGGCGCCACCGTCGCCGACGTCGTCGCATTCCAGCTCCCGGCGTTGGACCGGCTCGATCCTGACATCGTGTTCGTCTCCGTCGGCGCCAACGACGTCACCTCGCTGACGTCTCGGGACGACTTCGAGCGGGGCTACCGTCGCCTGGCGGCGGGCCTGCCGAGCGGCGCTCGGGTCGTGCTGCTGGGCGTGCCCGACATGGGCGCCGTCCCGCGCCTGGCCCAGCCGCTGCGTGCCCTGGCGGGGTGGCGAGGCGAGCAGCTCGATGACATCGTCAGGCGGGTGGCACACGACACCGGGAGCACCTACGTCGACATCGCCGGGCAGACCGGTCCGGCGTTCCGTGCCGACCCCGAGCGGTTCTTCGCCGCCGACGACTACCACCCCTCCGACGAGGGCTATCGCCGGTGGGCGGCAGCCGTGCTCGACGAGGTGGGCTCGACCATGCTGGCCTCGTGAGCGTCGACGACGTGGCCGCCCGGGGCTTCGGGTCGGCCAGCGACGCCTACGAGCGGGGGCGCCCGTCGTACCCGGACGGCGCCGTGCAGCTGCTCGTCGACGAGCTGGCGCTGGGAGCGTCGTCCATCGTGGTCGATCTCGCCGCCGGCACCGGCAAGCTCACCCGGCTCCTGGTGCCGAGCGGTGCCCGGCTGGTGGCCGTCGAGCCGGTGGCGTCCATGCGGGCGCTGCTCGTCGAGGTGGTTCCCGCCGCGGCGGTGGTGGCGGCGACGGCCGAGGAGCTCGCCCTCGCCAGTGGATCGGTCGACGCCGTGATGGTCGCCCAGGCGTTCCATTGGTTCCGGGTCGACGAGGCGCTGGCCGAGGTGGCGCGGGTGCTGCGCCCCGGCGGCGGCATGGCCCTGCTGTGGAACGAGCGCGACGAGTCGGTCCCGTGGGTGGCCGAGCTGTCGTCCCTGGTGCGTTGGGACCAGCGGCCGGTGCCCCCCTACGAAGGCATCGACTGGCGGGCGGCGGTGGCGGCGACGGGGAACTTCCACGCGATGGCCCGCGCCACCTTCACCATCGACCAGGAGATCGACGCCGGCATCCTCGTCGACCGGGTGCTGTCGACCAGCTACGTGGCGGCGTGGCCGGCACCGGACCAGGATCGACTCGCCGGCGAGGTCCGCCGCTTGGTGGCCGGCTTCCCGGAGCGCTTCGTGCTGCCCTACCGCACCACCGTGTACTGGTGCCGCCGGCGCTGAGCGGCCTGGCCGGCGCACTGTTGGCGTGGGGCGAGGAGGCACGCCGCGACCTGCCCTGGCGGCGTACCCGCGACCCGTGGGCGGTGCTGGTGAGCGAGGTGATGCTCCAGCAGACCCAGGTGGCCCGGGTCGTGCCCCGCTACGCCCCGTTCCTCGAGCGGTTCCCGACCCCGGCGACCTGCGCCGCCGCCCCGGTGGGCGAGGTGGTCCGGGCCTGGGCCGGCCTCGGCTACAACCGCCGGGCGGTGGCCCTGCAGCGGGCCGCCGCCGCCTGCGTCGAGCGCTTCGGCGGTGCGCTTCCCGCCACGCTGGTCGAGCTGCGCTCCCTGCCCGGCGTCGGGCCCTACACCGCCCGGGCCGTACTGGCCTTCGCCGCCGTTGGTGCCGACGTCGGCGTGGTCGACACCAACGCCGCCCGGGTGCTCGCCCGCGCCGCCGCCGGTCGACGCCTGGGTGCAGTCCAGGCCCAACGACTGGCCGACGCCCTCGTGCCGGCCGGAGCAGGCTGGGCGTGGAACCAGGCGGTGCTCGACCTCGGGGCGACGGTGTGCACCCGGCGCAGACCGCGCTGCGAGGCCTGCCCGCTGTCCCGTGTCGGGGCCTGTGCGTGGGCGGCGGCCGGCTGGTCCCCGCCCGATCCCGCCGACGGTTCAGCCGGCGTTGGCGCGGCGCAGTCGAGCTTCGCCGGCTCCGACCGCCAGGGGAGGGGGCGGCTGGTCGATGCCCTCTGCACCGCACCGGTCGCTCTGGCCGACGTGGCGTCGACCTGCGGCTGGCCCGGCGATCCTCAGCGTGGCGATCGGGTGGCCGTCGGCCTGGTCTCCGATGGACTCGCCGTCGTGGAGGAGGGCTGGCTCCGCTTGCCGTGACGCGTGTCGACTCGCTTCAGCCTCCGACGAGTGACAGCACCGTCTCCCGGGTGGCCGGGCCGTCGTAGGCGAGCTCGCCGTCGCGCAGGCCCACGCACCGGCTGGCGCGGTCGGCCAGGTCGAGCTGGTGGGTCGACACCAGCGCCGTGGCGCCGCGGTCGACCACGTCGAGCAGCAGCTCGACGAGGATGTGCTGGGCGGGGGCATCGAGGCCGACGAAGGGCTCGTCGACCAACAGGAGCTCGAAGGGGCGCACCATGGCCAGGATCAACGAGGTCTTCTGGCGCATCCCCCGGCTGAACCGGGAGGGAAGGTCGTCGGCCCGCTCGGCCAGCGCCAGGTGGGCGAGCAGCTCCTCGGTCGGCGTCTCCCAGTCGTCGACGTCGTGCAGCCCCGCCACGTAGCGGCAGTGCTCCCGGACGCTGAGGTCGTCGTAGAGCACGGGGTTGTCCGGCACCAACGACGTGGCGCGGCGGGCCTCCGCCGAACCTGCGGGGTGGCCGCAGACCGCGACCTCGCCGCCGGAGGGCTCGAGCAGGCCGGCGCACAGGCCCAGCAGCGTGGACTTGCCGGCCCCGTTGGCGCCGACGAGCACCACCAGCTCGCCAGGCCCGAGGACCAGGTCGAGCTGCTGCAGCCCGAAGCCGTCCCCGTAGTCCTTCGACAGCCCAGTGGCCACCAGGGTGCTCATCGCTGCGCCGGTCGGCGGTGCCAGAGCCATACCACCGCAGCGGCGGTGAGCACCAGGGTCGAGACGCTGGTGATCGCGGCGGCGGGAGCGATCGCCATGCCCTGGCCGGTGGCGGAGCGCGCCGCCAGCACGGGGACGAGGGAGATCACGACCAGGGCCACCGGCCAGACGTTGCGCACCACCAGGGCGGTGCCGGCCGCTTCGGGCAGGGCGATGGTCGACGCCTTGAACTGGGCCTGGCCCTGGGCGGTGCTGGCAGCGGCACCCACGGCGGCCGAGATCGCCACCGGGATGGCGAGGATCCCGAACAGCGCCAGGACCGGCGATGCCGATCCCAGGATGGCCGCCGAGCCGGCGACGACCGTCCCGACCACGACCATGGTGACGGTGGGCACGGCGAGATGGCGCACCAACAGCCGCCCGGGGGCGACGGGAACCGAGGTCCACCGGTCGGGGTGGTCGACCTCCTGGGCCAGCGGCTCCACGGCGTCGAGGGCGGCAACGTACAGCGCCACTCCGGCCACGAGGATGAGCGTCGAGGTCCCGCCCCAGACGCCCCACAGGGCGGCACCAGCGATCACTCCCAGGCCGGCCATGCGCACCAGGCGGGCGCCGGGAAAGCGCAGGACGCCCTCCCAGTCGCGGCGCCACACCGGCAGGCGGCTCGCCCGCCCGCCGGCCGGTAGGCGGAGCCAGGGGGTGCTCCGTGAGCGCTCCTGGGTCAGCCGGCGACGCAGGAGGACCACGGTGCGCAGGTCCTGGAGGGTGACGGCGAAGCGCAGCTCGGCCACCAACCCCGCCCGGCGCCGGGCCGCTTCCAGCGAGATGCCACCGACCGAGGACAGCCCCACGGCGGCGACGGCCACGGCCACGGCTGCACCCACCAGCGACAGCGCCTCGACGTCGAGGCTCCACAGCGCCAGCCCGCCGAGCTGGGTGGTGGGTGACCACGCCGTACCGGCGGCCACGTCGGCGGCGGCGGCGCCGACCACGACGCCGGCGACAAGATTCGCCCGGGGCATCGACCACCGCCGCCCCGACGCCGTCAGGGCGGCGCCGATGGTGGCGATCGCCACCAGGGCGCCGGCGACGGATGCGCACACGACGCCGGCATAGGGATCGATCGGGAGCCTGCGGGCGGCGAGCAGGCCGGCGACGGCGCCGACCACCGCCCCGACGAAGGCACCGAAGCGGAGCTGGCGGGCGGCGGTCGGCCGCAGAGCCGCTGCCCGGTCGACCGGGGCCAACAACACGTGGACCACGGTGGGTGCCTCGAGGGCGAGAGGCCCGCCTCGGCCACCCGAACGGAGCCCGAGGGCGACGATGGCGGCGATGCCAAGGCCGAGCAGCGCCGGTCCGTCGCTGGCCACCCGAGCGGCGGTGGCCGGCGCCACCTCGACGTCGGGCACGTAGGTCGAGGCCACGATGGTGGCCACGGCGACGCCGAGCCCGGTGAGGTAGGCCTGGTAGAAGGCCTCGAACCAGTCGACGTGGGACAGACGGCGCTGACGCCGAGCACGCTGCAGCTCGGCCAACGGAGCGGGAGTCCCGGCGCGCACGACGGAACACTAGGAGCGTGCTGAAGGAGACGGCCGGCGTGTGACACTTGCCGGGTGCCGGAGTTCACCGACGACGAGGACCTGGGGCCGTCCGGCATCGCCGCCGCCCACTACCGCAGCGTCCTCGGGCACTTCCCCACCGGCGTGGTCGTGGTGACGGCATCCGCGGAGCATGGCCCCGTGGGGCTGTCGGTCAACTCGTTCACCGCCGTGTCGCTCGAGCCACCGCTGGTGGCGTTCTGCGCCCATCGCCGGTCGAGAAGCTGGGTGGCGATGCGCGAGCGGCGTGCGTTCTGCGTGAACGTGCTGGCCGAGGATCAGGAGGCCCTGTCCCGGGTCTTCGCCACCCGGGGAGCCGACAAGTTCCACGGGATCGGGTGGTCGCCGGCGCCGTCGGGTTCGCCCCGGCTCTGGGGGGCGCTGGCGTGGATCGACTGCTCCATCGAGGCGGTGTACGACGGCGGTGACCACGAGATCTGCGTCGGCCGGGTACAGGAGCTCGACGTCGAGCCAGGCGACGGGCCGCTGGTGTTCTATCGCGGCGGCTACGGGCGCTTCGAGGCGTAGGCAGAGCGCCCGTCCCGGCGGCGGTTGCGCCACGAACGGAACAGGCGCCTGAGCAGGGCATACGCGAACAGCAGCGCCAGCACCGCCCAGATCCGCCAGTTGAGGGCCAGGATCACCATGGTGGGCCGAGCCTACGACCGCCCCCCGCCGGCGCAGTCGGCTGAGCTACTCTCGCTCTCGGTAGTCAGCGACCACGTGGCGTGACGACAGGAGCCTTCCCGTGAGTGACCTCGCAACCCTCGGTCAAGGCGACCTGCTCGGCAGTGCGCTGGCCGACGTGGCCGCCGCCCGTGAGCGCGCCAGGCGCCGGCGTCTCCGGTGGCTCACCGCCGTGGTGGCCCTGGCTGCCGTCTGGCTGTGGTCGCGGGCGCTCTCGGGCAGATCGGTGGGCTGGCCGAGGCTCTCGGAGGGGGCCGTGGAGCTCCTGCCGGCGGTGGCGCTCGTCGCCATCCTCGGTCTGGTGTTGCTGGGACCACTGCTGGCCGCCGGGCGCTCGCCGCACGTGCTGTACCGGCCGAGCGAGATCGACGTGGGCCTGGCCGACGTGGTGGGCGCCGGCATCGTCAAGGACGAGGTGGTGCGCACCCTCAACCTGTTCCTGGCCTACAAGACCTTCCGGGAGCGCATGGGGGGCACCCCCCGGCGGGCGATCCTCTTCGAAGGGCCACCGGGTACGGGCAAGACCTACATGGCAAAGGCCATGGCTGCCGAAGCCGGCGTGCCGTACCTCTTCGTGTCGTCGTCGGCGTTCCAGTCGATGTACTACGGCCAGACGAACCGCAAGATCCGGGCGTACTTCCGGGCACTGCGCACGGCCGCCCGCAAGGAGGGCGGCGCCATCGGCTTCATCGAGGAGATCGACGCCATCGGTGGCGCTCGATCCGGCATGGGCGGCGGCGGCCAGCGCGACGGCGTGGCCGGGGTGGTCAACGAGCTGCTCATCCAGCTCCAGAGCTTCGACGAACCGCCCCGCATGGCCCGCGTCGGCGGCTGGTTCGTCGACGTGCTGAACCGGTTCCTGCCGGCGTCGGGCCAGCTGGCGAAGCGTCGTCCGACCGGAGCCAACATCCTGGTGGTGGGGGCCACCAACCGGGCCGCCGACCTCGATCCCGCCCTGGTGCGCCCAGGGCGCTTCGACCGCACCATCCACTTCGCCCTCCCCGCCCGGGGCGACCGCCGGGAGATCATCGACTACTACCTCGATCGCAAGGCCCACGTCGCCGAGCTCGACGACCCCGTGCGGCGCGACAGCCTGGCCGCCATGACCGCCGGCTACTCGCCGGTGATGATCGAGCACCTCTTCGACGAGGCCCTGGTGTGGGCCCTGCGCCGGGGAGCCGGTGCACTCGACTGGCACGACCTGCAGCAGGCGAAGATGACCGAGGAGATCGGCCTGCGCCAGCCGGTGGAGTACACCGCCGATGAGCGCCGGCGCATCGCCACCCATGAGGCCGGCCATGCCACGGTCGCCCACCTGGTGGGCAAGGACCGCAAGCTCGAGGTGCTGTCGATCATCAAGCGGCGTGACGCGCTGGGCCTGCTCGCCCACTCCGACCTCGAGGAGCGCTTCACGAAGACCCGCTCGGAGATCGTCGCCCGCATCCAGATCGCCATGGGCGGCCTGGTGGCCGAGGAGGCGTGGTTCGGCGAGGCGGGCACCGGGCCCGCCGGCGACCTCGCCGCCGCCACCGACGCCGCCGCCTCCATGGTGGGCTCGCTCGGAATGGGGGGCTCGCTGGTGAGCTGGGAGGCTGCCACCGTCGCCGGTGCCGGCAACACCACGGCCAAGGTGCTCGCCGACGAGGCGGGTCGGGCGGCGGTCGACGCCCTCCTCGACGACGCCAAAGCGGTGGCAGAGCGGCTGCTGAAGGCCAACCGCCACGTCCTCGAGGCGCTCCGCGACGCGCTCCTCGACCGTGAGGAGCTGGTGGGCGAGGAGATCCTCGACGTCATCCGCGGCGCCCAGCAGACGGTGATCGACCTCCGGGACGCCCCCGCTTCCACCGGCGCCTGACGGCGTTCTCGGTGACCGCAGTCCGTTGGCACCGGACTTCCCTCACCCAGAACGGGCGGAGGCGGATGCCGCCCACCGCCGCCGCAGGATGGCGGCCACCTCCTGCGCCACCCGCTCGGGTTCGACGACGACGTCGAGCCAGGTGAAGCGCAAAGGTTG
>JAHWJH010000048.1 GCA_019348555.1 Actinomycetota bacterium | reverse complement strand
CGAGGCCGCCCAGCGGGCGGCCTCCCGGGGCGCGCCCGAGGTCGCCGCCAGCCTCGCCGAGCAGGCACTCCGCTTCACACCTCCGGAACGGACGGAGGCGCTCCGGCGGCGCAGCTTCGACGCCGGCGACCGCTGCTTCGCCGCCGGTCTGGTCGCACGGGCGGACGCCCTCCTCTCCGAGGTCCGCGGCTCGGCGCCGCCCGGTCCGGTCCGCGCCCGGGCGCTCCAACGCCTCGGCGAGCTCCGCGCCGGCCCGGGCCCGACCATCAGCCAACGGCCCCATCAGCGCCTCGTCCGGTCCGAGGTCCACAGCCCGCAGTCGGTCCTCGGCGACCGCAGCCACCTTCCCCAGTTCGTCGAGCAGCCGAGCACGTTCGGGACCCGAGGGCAGCCCGCCCTCCAGGAGCGCGCGGACCTGGCCCAAGGCATCAGCGGCGGTGCCGGACACCACGGCGCCGGCGTGGGTCAGGTGGTCCACCGACCGCAGCTGGCGCCCGACCACCGGCAGGGCCCGAAGGGGCGACACCACCAGTGAGCGAACCCGCGCCCGTGCGGTGTCGAGGTGGGCCTCGGCGTCGCGTAGCCGGGTGACCTCCTGCGTGGAGTCGAAGGTGGAGATGGTCGTGCCGGCCCTCACTTCCTCCAGGGTCGCCAGACCGGCGCGGGCAGAGACTGCGGCGCCGACAAGGGTTCCGCCCGCCAGGGACATCCACGCCGCCACCGCCACGAGGACGAGAACACGAGTCCGGCGGCGTCGGGGGGAACGCCCTTCCGGATCCGCTGCTGGCTTGCCCCCCTCGTTGTCCTCCTCCGTGGCTCCGGAGCCGCCTTCAGCCGGACCGTGTGCCAAGACCGCCCGCCAGCTCGGGATAGGGCGTGAACTTCGAGCACAGGGTGGTGACCTCCTCGCGCACGGAGGCCAGCTCGCCGTCGTCGTCGCGGCCCCGCAGGGCCCGAGCCAGCAGGGAAGCGACCGTCGCCATCTCGTCGGTGCCCATCCCGGCGGTGGTCATGGCCGGGGTCCCGAGGCGCAGGCCGCTGGTGACGAAGGGGGAGCGGGGGTCATACGGGATGGTGTTCTTGTTGCAGGTGATGCCGGCCCGGTCGAGCACCTCCTGGGCCGCCTTGCCGGTGAGCTCGGCGTCGAAGGGCTGCAGATCGACCAGCACCAGGTGGTTCTCGGTGCCCCCCGACACCAGGCGGAAGCCCTCGGCGGCGAGCGCCCGGGCCAGGGCCTCGGCGTTGGCCACCACCTGGGCGGCGTAGGAGGCGAACTCGGGCTGGGCCGCCTCGAAGAACGCCACCGCCTTGGCGGCGATGACGTGCTCGAGCGGGCCGCCCTGGAGCGTGGGGAACACCGCCTTGTCGATGGCCTTGGCGTGCTCCTCCCGGCAGAGGATGCACCCGCCCCGAGGCCCACGCAGCGTCTTGTGGGTGGTGAAGGTCACGACATCGGCCAGCGGCACCGGGTTCGGATAGGCACCACCGGCGATGAGCCCGGCGTAGTGGGCGGCGTCGAAGAGGAACATGGCCCCGACCTCGTCGGCGATCTGGCGGAAGGCGGCGGCGTCGATGAGTCGGGGGTAGGCGGTGGCTCCGGCGATGATCAGCCTGGGCCGGTGCTGGCGGGCGAGGTCGCGCACCTCGTCGTAGTCGATGCGCTCGTCGGAGCGGGTGACCCCGTAGGTGACGCCCCGGTAGTAGCGACCGCTGATGTTCACCGCCTGGCCGTGGCTCAGGTGGCCGCCCTGGTCGAGGCGCATGCCGAGCAGGGTGTCACCCGCCTCCAGCAGCGCCAGGCACACGGCGAGGTTGGCGTTGGACCCCGAGTGGGGCTGCACGTTGGCGTGGTCGGCGCCGAAGAGCTCGCGCACCCGGCGCCGGGCCAGCTCCTCGGCCTCGTCGACGATCTGGTTGCCCCCGTAGAACCGCCGGCCGGGGTAGCCCTCGGCGTACTTGTTGGTGAGCACCGAGCCGGTGGCGGCGAGCACCGCCGGTGAGGTGAAGTTCTCCGAGGCGATCAGCTGCAGCGTGGTGTTCTGGCGGTTGGTCTCCCGCTCGAGGATCGACCACAGCTCGTCGTCTCGTGGGGCGCTCACGGGCATGGTCGGTCGTGCTCGAGGGCGGTGATCTTGTCGACGCGCTCGGCGTGGCGCCCTTCCTGCCAGCTGGCCGACAGGAAAGCGTGCACTGCCTCCTGGGCCACCTCCGGACCGACGAGCCGGGCGCCCAGGCACACCACGTTGGCGTCGTTGTGCTCCTTGGCCAGGCGCGCCGAGGTGACGTCGTGGACCACGGCGGCGCGTACACCGTCGACCTTGTTGGCGGCGATGGAGATCCCGATGCCGGTGCCGCACACGCACAGGCCGAGCTCGTTGTCGCCGCTGGCGACGGCCCGGCCCACGGCGGCCCCGAAGTCGGGGTAATCGACCCGCTCGTCGCTGGTGGTGCCCAGGTCCTCGACGTCGTGGCCCCCCTCTCGAAGGAAGTCGGCGAGTTGCTGTTTGAGTTCGAACCCGGCGTGGTCGGAACCGATGGCGATGCGCACGGTCAGCCCTCCTGGGTGACGGTCGGGGATGCAGACGCCCTGGCGGGAGCACCGGGGCCGGCGTCTGCGCTTCTTTTGGCGTTGGCGTTGGGGAAGGCGAGGTCGACGAGGCGGTCGATCAGCTCGGACAGCTCGGCGGCGGTGCGCTCGTAGGCGTGGTCGGGTGACCCGATGGGGTCCGCGACATCGTCGGTGGTGGCCTCACCCACCAGGTCGGGGGGGCGTCGACCGGCGCCCACCTCGGCGAGCCATGCCTCCAGTGACTGGTCCTGTCGTCGAGGACCCACCTCACCGCCGCGGCGGACGAGCTCCTTGAGGGTGAACGTCCGGGGCCACGCCTCCGGGCACGCGAGCACGGCCTCGCGCACGTGGCGGCGGGCCATGGTGACCACCAGGTCGGCTCCGCGGAGCAACTCGGCGCTGAGGGCACGGCTGCGGTGCTGGCTGAGGTCGAGCCCACGGGCGGCCATGGCGTGCACCGACCCCGGCGACGCCGACACCCCACCGCGCATCTCGCCGGCGGAGTGCACGTGGGCCTCGATGCGTGAGGCGTCGAGGCGGTGCTGCAGCAGGACCTGGGCCATCGGAGAGCGGCACTGGTTGCCGGTGCACAGCACGAGGATGTCGATGGGCCGGAAGTCTACCGAGGGCGCTCCTCGGCTTCGTCGTGATGGCTCCCCTGGACGATCTCGGTGCCATCGGGGCCCGCAGCCACGGCGATGACGTGGGCGAACGGCACGTGTCCCGCTCGGAGCAGGCGCAACTCGTCACCCAGGCACGACACCACCGTGGAGGGGGCTCCGTCGCTCTCACCCGCATCGAGGACGAGGCCCACGCCGGCACCCAGGTGCTCCACGACGCCGGCGGCGGTGACGGGCGTGGGACACCCATGGAGGTTGGCGCTGGTCACGGCCAGCGGCCCCACCCGCGCCGCCAGGCCCCGGGGGACGGGGTGGGCAGGGACCCGCAGCCCGATGCTGGCGTCGTCGGTGCCGCCGAGGTCGAGTCCGAGACCGCCACGGCGCCGCACCACCACGGTGAGCGGGCCTGGCCACCATCGCCGCATCATGCGCAGCGCAGCGGCCGGGAGGTCGTCGCCGGCGAGGGCGAGGGCCTGGTCGACGTCGGCCACGAGGACGGGCAGGGCCACCTCACCCGGACGCCCCTTGAGGGCGAACAGCCTGGCGGTGGCTCCGGGAAGCGCCGCCACGACGGCCAGCCCGTAGACGGTGTCGGTCGGTACGACCACCACCTCGCCGCCGCGCAGCGCCTCGGCCGCCCGCTCCATGGCGTCCTCGGGGGGTGGGTGCCCCGAAGCGGCGACCACGGCCGGTCGTCTCATCGGCGAGCGAGCAGGACCCGGTCGCGTCCGGCGAGGTCCGGCCGGACCTCCACATGGGCGAAGCCGGCCGCCCGGGCGGCGGTGCTGACGGTGCCGGCCTGGTGGGGGGCCAGCTCCGTCACCAGGGCACCAGGGCGACCGAGCCAGCGGGGCGCCTCCTCCACGATGGCCAGGAGGTGCTCCAGGCCGGTCGGCCCCGACACCAGCGCCGCCGGCGGCTCCCAGTCGGCCACCTCGCGGGGCAGGTCGTCGCCGGCAGCCACGTAGGGCGGGTTGGTCACGACCACGTCGACGGCACCGGCCAGCTCCGGCGGCAGCGCCGCGAACCAGTCGCCCTCGACGAGGCGCACCCGGCCCGCCGGACGGCCGATCCCGGCCAGGTTGGCCCGGGCCACGGCCAGCGCCTCGGCGGACACGTCGCTGCCCCACACCCGCGCCGTCACCTCCTCGACGGCGACCGACAGGGCGATGGCGCCCGAGCCGGTGCCGAGGTCGACCACCGTGGTCGACCGGCCCGGCGCCAACCGTCGCAGCTCCCCGAGCGCCACCTCGACCACCTGCTCGGTCTCCGGGCGGGGGATGAGCACGCGTCGGTCGACGAAGAGATCGAGCTGGCGGAAGCCCCAGCGGCCGAGGGCGTACTGCAGCGGCACGCCGGCCGTCCGTCGCTCGACCATCTGCGCCAGGTGCGCCGCCGCCCGGTGGGAGACGACGTCGTCGAGGTGCGCCCACAGCTCCCCTCCGTCGAAGCCGGAGGCCTGCTCCACCAGCCGGCGGGCGTCGACCTCGGCGCTGGACAGCCCGGCTGCCGCCAGCGATACCCGCGCCTCACCCAGCGCTGCCCGCCAGGTCTGGCTCTGTCGCATCGTCACTCGCCGGCCAGTTGCCTCGCCCGTTCGTCCTGGCGAAGGGCGTCGACGAGCTCCCCGAGGTCGCCCTGGAGGACCTTGTCGAGGTTGTAGCTGGTGAAGCCGATGCGGTGGTCGGAGATCCGGTTCTCCTTGTAGTTGTACGTGCGGATCTTCTCCGAGCGGCCCCCGCCGCCGACCTGCCCCCGACGTTGCTCGGAGAGCTCGGCGGACTGGCGGTCCTGCTCCGCCTTGAGCAGACGCGACCGCAGCACCACCAGCGCCTTGGCGCGGTTTTGGATCTGGCTCTTCTCGTCCTGCATGGCCACCACGATCCCGCTGGGGCGATGGGTGATGCGAACCGCCGAGTCGGTGGTGTTGACGCTCTGGCCACCGGGACCCGACGACCGGTAGACGTCGATCTGGAGGTCGCCGGGGTCGAGGTGGACGTCGACTTCCTTGGCCTCGGGCAACACGGTGACGGTGGCCGACGAGGTGTGGACCCGGCCCTGGCTCTCGGTGACCGGCACCCGCTGCACCCGATGCGGGCCTCCCTCGTGCTTGAGGTGCGACCAGGCGTCGTCCCCCTTGACGCGGAAGGTGATCGCGTTCAGACCGCCCATGTCGGAGGGCTCGCTGGCGAGGACCTCCAGCTTCCAGCCCTGCCGGGAGGCGTACCCCTGGTACATGTCGAAGAGGTCCTTGGCGAAGAGGTTGGCCTCTTCGCCACCCTCTGCCCCACGGATCTCGACGATGACGTTGCGCCCGTCGTTGGGGTCCTTGGGCGACAGCAGCACCTTGAGCTGGCCCTCGAGGCGCGCCATCGCCGACTCGGCGTCCTCGACTTCGGCACGGACGACGTCGCGGTCGGCTCCGGTGGTGTCGACGAGCATCTCCCGTGCGGTGGCGAGGTCGCTCTCCGCCTGACGGTAGGCCCGGCTGGCGGCCACGATCGGCTCGAGCTCCTTGTGGCGCCGGGACAGGGCCACGTAGGCCTCCTGGTCGGCGAACACGTCGGGATCGGCGAGCCGGGCCTCGACCTGGTCCAGCTCGCTCTCGAGGGCAGCCAGCCGGTCGAACACTCAGCCAGGGTAGAGGGCGAAGCCCATCGTGGCCGCCGCCTCCCGAAGCGACCCATCGAAGCAGGCGAAGGTGTCGCACGAGGGATCGGCGAGGCGTGCGCCTTCGGCGGAGGCGAGTTGGACAGCGTCAAAGCTGCGCAACCGGGCTGTCGCCGTGAGCCGGGCGGCGGAGGCCAGGATGGCGTTGGACACCTCGATGGAGACGAAGCGCGGGTCGTTGTTGCCCGATCCGAGGTAGTTTTCCTCGAAGCTCGCCACCAGTGTGGCGGCGACTCCAAGGGTGATCTCTCCCGCTCGATGCTTTCGCCACAGCGCCGAGGGCACCTCCACCCTCGCCAGCGCCGATACAACCAGGAGTCCGAGCGACAGGACCTCGTGTCGGCCGTCCTCGTCGGCGTAGAGCTTCACGAGAGCCGAGGAATCGGCGAACGAGGTCAGCCTCGGTCCTCGCGCACGTAGTCGGACAGCGGTCGGCCCTTCCCCGCGGCCGCCCGGGCGCGGGCCACAACCTCGGGGTCCTGGGGCGGGCGGTTCGAACGGGGAGGGGTGGACAGAAGCCCAGCTCGCTTGAGGCGCTCGCGCAGTCGGTCGGCTTCATCACCGGCGAGGTCGGGATCGACCAGGGCCCGCAGCGTCGAGGTCGCCAGGGCGTTCACGCTGCGCCCCTCTTCGCGTGCCCGCGCCTTGAGGCTCTCCACCAGGTCGTCGTCCAGCCGGAGCGTCAGTTGCGCCATGCAGGCATGGTAGCAACCATGCACTCGCGGCCTGGCGAATGGCTACTTCGCGGTCGACTTCCGCTGGCCGTAGCGGCGCTGGAAGCGCTCCACCCGCCCGCCGCTGTCGATGAGGCGCTGCTTGCCGGTGAAGAAGGGATGGCAGACGTTGCAGAGCTCGACGCGCAACTGGGACTCGGTGGAGCGGGTGGTGAAGGTGTTCCCGCACGAGCAGGTGACGTTGGCCTCGTCGTAGGACGGGTGGATCTCGGCTTTCATGTCGGCTCCTCTGGAAGGGCAGGGATGTTCAGGTGGTGGCCGGTCAGGCCCCGGGACCGCCGGCCTTGGCCGCTTCGGCCAAGAACTCGTCGTTGCTGGCGAAGGTGCGCATGCCGTCCATGAGCCGCTCGAGGGCGGCGCTGGGCGACGCCCCGTCGGACGACAGGGCGTTGAGCGCTCGGCGCACCCGCCAGACCTGCTGGAGCTGCTTGCGGTCGAACAGGAGCTCCTCGTGGCGGGTCGAGGACGCATCCACGTCGATGGCGGGGTAGATGCGTCGCTCGGCCAGGCGCCGGTCGAGGCGCAGCTCCATGTTGCCGGTGCCCTTGAACTCCTCGAAGATCACCTCGTCCATCTTGGAGCCGGTCTCGATGAGCGCGGTGGCCAGGATGGTCAGCGAGCCCCCCTCCTCGATGTTGCGAGCGGCACCGAAGAACTTCTTCGGGGGGTACAGCGCCCCGGTGTCGATGCCCCCGGACATGATGCGGCCGGTGGCGGGAGCGGCGAGGTTGTAGGCCCGGGCCAACCGGGTGATCCCGTCGAGGATGATGACCACGTCCTTGCCGTCCTCGACCAGGCGCTTGGCCCGCTCGATGCCCAGTTCGGCGACCTGGGTGTGCTCGTCGGAAGGCCGGTCGAACGTCGAGGCCACCACCTCGCCGCCGGTGGAGCGACGCATGTCGGTGACCTCTTCAGGGCGTTCGTCGACCAGCAGCACCATGAGGTGCACATCGGGGTTGTTCGCCTCGATCGACTTGACGATCTGCTTCATGATCGTGGTCTTGCCCGCCTTTGGCGGCGACACGATGAGGCCACGCTGGCCCTTCCCGATGGGCGACACGAGGTCGACGATGCGAGCGGTCATGTTGCTGGGGTCGCCGGGGGTCTCCAGGCGCAGCCGCTCGTCGGGGAACAAGGGGGTCAGGTCCTCGAAGCGGGGACGGCGTCGGGCTTCCTCGGGATCGCGACCGTTCACCTGGTCGACCCGAAGCAGTGCCGGGTTCTTCTCGGTGCGGTTGGCCGGCCGGCTGGCCCCGCTGAGGTGGTCACCCCTGCGCAGTCCGAACTGGCGCACCTGCTTGACCGAGACGTAGACGTCGTCCTTGCTGGCGAGGTAGCCCTTGGTGCGAAGGAAGCCGTACCCCTCGTCGCGCAGGTCGAGCAGACCGGCGCACGGGACGGCCTCGCCGCTCCAGGACTCGTCGGCACGGGCGTCGCTCTGACGAGCGTCACCCTGGCGGGCGTCACCCTGACGTGCGTCACCTTGGCGCTCGGACTGCCGATCGCCCTGGCCGCGCTCACGGCCACGCCGGCGGCGGCGGCGGTTGCCTTCGAGTGACTCGCCGCCATCGCCACGGGCGTCGGGCCGCCCGCCGCCCTGGCCGCGATCGGACGTGCGGTCCGGGGTGTCGGCGTCGGCCTCCTCGGTGCCGGCGGTGCCGGCGGTGCCGGCGGTGCCGTTGCCCGAGGCCTGGGGGCCGCCGTCGGTGAGCGACTCGGCCACGGGGGCCGGGGCGACGGCCGTCTCGTCGGCCTGGGACTCGCCCCCATCGCCCACAGGCGGAGCGTCGGGCTGGTCGGTGGCCGGGGTAGCGGCTTCGACGGAGGGATCGAGGGCAAGCACGCCATTGGTGGGCGCCGTGGTCCGAGAGCGCCGACGGGCCCGTGGGGCGGGCGCCTCGACGGTCGCACCGTTGTCGCCGCCGCCGTCGGGCCCCTCGGGGGTGCTGGCGCCACCCGAGGTGATCCCCGCCGTGGCCAGGATCAGGTCGACCAGATCAGCCTTCCGGGCCCGGGCGCCGGGTTGGACGCCCATGGCGCGGGCGATGGCCTGGAGCTCGTCGCGCTCCTTGCGCTCGAGCACCGATCGCTCGAGGACCGACTCGCTCATCAACGCACCTCTGTTCTTTGGATCAAGGGTGGTCGGAGGGCTCCCGCTCCACCCGGTTGTGTCGGCGCCTCGGGCACCCGACTTGACCGAGCACCGCCGGGTCCGGCCCGGCCACCAGTGCACAGGAAAGGCACCTCCCACCCGCCTGACCCCGATTCTCCCGTCGTGGACAGGCGCTCGGGCATCTCGAGGCGACGGGATCTGGCGTGTGGCTTCGCGCCTGACAGACCCCGAAGTTCGGCAGATGGATGACCCAGAAAGTCGACCGCCATGCGCGCCCAGGTGATCGAACGAGATCGAGCGAGCTGGCGGGCGGTGCGCTCGCCATGCTAGCGGCCGAATGAACGCTTCACAAGGTCGGGGCGACGCCCTACTTCTGTGACGGCTGGTAGAAGGGGTTGTCTCCGGCGGCGTGGTCGGTGACGTCGATCACGTTGGCGATCTCGGGAATGCTCCGCTCGACGGTCGCCTTGATGCCTTCGGTGAGCGTGAGCTGTGCCAGCCCGCACCCTTGGCAGCCTCCGCCCATGATCATGAAGGCGGTGTCGGCCTCTACCCGCTCGAGGGCGGCGAAGCCTCCGTGCTCGGCCAGCATCGGGTTGATCTCCCCGTCGAGCAGCTGCTGGATCCGATGCTCGACGCTGCCCTCGAGGTGCACGGTGGGGGTGGTGGCGATCGTGGGACGCGGCCGGTTGGGGTTGCGCAGGACCAGGCCGGTGGGCTCCACGTGGTCGAGGCTCGCGCCCCGCAGCTTCGGGATCGCCGGCTCGGGCACCAGCACCGCCAGCTCGCCGCTCCAGCCGAGAAGGTCGCCGGGGAGAGCATCGGCCATGGGGGTGAAGGCGAGCTCGTAGAGGTAGTCGGTGTCGCCCTCGCCCACGACGTCGATCTGCAGGGCGACGCCGTCGGCGTCAGGTTCGGCACTGCGCATCTCGAGGATCACCGAGCGGGCGGCATCGCTGACCGCCACCAGGGAGAGCGGACGATCGGGCGCTGCGACGCCGTCACCAGACGTGCGGGTGTCCTCGGCCATCGGTGACCAGGCTACCGGCGCGCCGGGCGTGCGGGCTGTGGCAGCCTCGGGGCCGATGATCGCCTCGTCTCGTACGGGTGGCACGACCGAGCACGATGCGGTGGTGGTGGGTGCCGGTCCCAACGGCCTGGCGGCGGCGGTGGCCCTCGCCGGTGCCGGCGCCTCGGTCCTGGTGGTCGAGCAGGCCGACACACCCGGCGGCGGGTGTCGCTCGGCGGCGATGACCCTTCCCGGGTTCGTGCATGACGTGTGCTCCGCCGTCCACCCTCTGGCGATCGCTTCACCGTTCCTGCGCACCCTTCCCCTCGCCGACCATGGCCTGGAGTGGCTCCAGCCCGAGGTGGTGTTGGCCCATCCGCTCGACGACGGCAGCGCCGGCGTGTTGTTGCGCGACCTGCGCGCCACCGGCGAGGCGCTCGGCGACGCCACCGGCTGGGAGCGCCTGATGGGACCGGTCGTAACCCGCTGGGACGACGTGGCCGCCGACGTTCTCGGCCCGGTGCTGCGCGTGCCGCGCCATCCCCTGACCCTGGCGCGCTTCGGCGTGCGGGCCCTGGCGCCGGCGACCGTCGCCGCCCGCCGTCTTCTGCGCACCGAGCGAGGCAGAGCCTTGTTCTCGGGCATCGCCGCCCATTCGGTCAGCCCCCTGGGGCGCCCGTTCACGACCGCCGCCGGCCTCGTGCTCGGAGGGGCCGGCCATGCCGCCGGCTGGCCGGTGGCAAGGGGCGGCTCGCAGCGCATCGTCGACGCACTGGTAACCGAGCTCCGTCGTCGGGGAGGTGCGCTCGAGACGGGCCGGAGCGTGTCGTCGAT
Source organism: Actinomycetota bacterium (assembly GCA_019348555.1). Classification (GTDB taxonomy): domain Bacteria; phylum Actinomycetota; class Acidimicrobiia; order Acidimicrobiales; family CADCSY01; genus JADDRA01. Next base: position 7,913 of record JAHWJH010000048.1, on the reverse strand, counting down.
CGACGAGCTTCCAGCCGCTGGAGTGGTCCTGTTCGACACCGCCCCCCGCCAGCTGCTCTCCATCGCCGGATCGCGCCTGCCCGAGCGCTACCGCCGGAGGCTGGGCCGCTTCCGCCATGGCGCCGGGGTGTTCAAGGTCGACTATGCCCTCTCCGGTCCGGTGCCCTGGACGGCCGATGCGTGTCGGCGAGCCGGCACCGTCCACGTGGGCGGAACGATGGCCGAGGTGGCCCACGCAGAGGCCGAGGTGGGCCGAGGTCGCCATCCCGAGCGTCCCTTCGTCCTGGCCGCCCAACAGTCGGTGGTCGACCCCGAACGGGCCCCCGAGGGCTGCCACACGCTGTGGGCCTACTGCCACGTGCCCAGTGGCTCCACCGTCGACATGACGGCGGCCGTGGAGGCCCAACTGGAGCGCTTCGCCCCGGGGTTCGCCGACGTCGTGCTCGCACGCACGACGACCACGTCGACCGAGCTGGAGGCGTACAACCCCAACTGCGTCGGGGGCGACATCGCCGGTGGGGCCACCGACGGCCTCCAACTGCTCCTGCGGCCCGTCGCCTCCGCCCACCCCTATCGCACGCCCGATCCGGGCATCTTCTTGTGCTCCTCGTCGACACCGCCCGGTGGAGGGGTCCACGGCATGTGCGGCTTCTGGGCGGCGCAGGACGCCCTGCGCGTGCTGCGACGAGGGTGACCCGACGATCCGCGTCGTCGACGTTGCATTCCCGGGGGTCCTCGGTGGGAGACTGGGGACATGACGACCAGGCGGAGACGGGATCGGCCCCTCGTCGCCAAGAGGACGGGCCCCCGAGCAGGCGATGCGGCGGCAGGGCCGCCCAGTAGCCAGGCGATGCGCATGGCCGCTGACCTCAAGAGCCTCCGCAACCGTCTGGGCGGTTTCGGCAACAACCTGCCGACCACCCCGGGCGACTGGCATGCCGCGGCGTGGGACTACGACCAGGCGCTGGTGGTCGCCGCCGCCGCCCTCGGGGTTCCGCACCCCGAACCCGACATGGTGCTCGGGCGACGCCGCCTGACGATCGCCGAGCGCACGGTCATCGAGAAGGGCCTGGTCGCCCGAGGCCTCGATCTCGGAGAGCCGCCCCGTTCCCTTCCTCCCAGCCGCGGCTGAACCCGACGCCAGGCGACCGGACCGGACCGCACCGGACAAACCTCGCGTCGATCGCACCGAGAGCGGTAGAATCCTTCCTGCCGGGTGCGTTGATCGAGGCCCGTGCACCCCCCCCGAAGTCCCCCCCAGGAAGAGGTCACCATGAAGAACCTGCTGAAGAAGCTGTCCCGCGGCGGCGGCACAGACCGGCGCGCCGAGCTCGAGCACGAAGCCGCCGAACAGATCAGTTCCGCGGCCCGCCAGCGCCCGACCGAGGCCCTGGCAGCTTCCGCCCACGGCGGCGGCGCCACGCCCGATGCCGAGGCGGCCCACCACCAGGCCGACGCACACGTCGCCGAGCCACCGGCCGGTCGTCGTCTGACCGTGCAGGAGCGCGTCGCCGCTCGCCAGCTGCAGTCTTCCTAGCCGACGAGCTCGGGTTCGGCCCGGAGGGGCCGGATCACCAGGACCACGCCGGAACCGACCGTCAGCGTGGCGGTGGCTTCGGACATCTCGTTGCTGACCCCCCGGGTCGAGCCCGGATACAGGTCCTCACCGCGCAGCGGGTAGCGCAAGCCCTCGGTGCGCACGTCGCGGGCCGGCCCTCCCACGGCGAGCAGGCTGACCAGCTCGCCGGGGGGGCCGACCAGCTGCAGACCCCGGCGGACCACGTCGAGCCGTGCGGCGCCCATCACCGCCTCCACCGACAGTGCGGCGAACCGTTCCTCGGCCAGGACCAGCGCGTTGGCCAGGAGGTGGTCGAGTCGACCGCCGTGGCCGCCGAGCACCAGGACATGGGTGGCACCGTGGTCGACGGCGGCCAGGAGGGCAAGCTCGAGGTCGGTCCGGTCCTTGGCCGCTGGGTGGCGCTCGATGCGACAGCCGGCTGTCGCCGCAGCGGCGAGTGACCCGGGCGACACCGAGTCGAAGTCGCCGACCGCCAGATCGACGTCGAGTCCGAGCTCCATGGCCCGGTCGAGGCCGGAGTCAGCCGCGATCACGTAGGAGCCGGGCCCGAGCCCGGCAGCCGACGCCGGGTCGATCGGGTCACCTCCGGTCACCACCACGGCTCGGCGGACCTCTGGCGTCATCAGGCTCCGGTTCGATCGGGTTGCGGCCGGGCACGTTATCCGTCGGTTGGGTGGTGGCCGAGCGTCAGCTACCGTTCCGATCGTCCCCGTAGGAAGGGCAGGCACATGAGCATGAAGGTTTGGATCGACCAGGATCTCTGCACCGGCGACGGCCTGTGTGCCGAGATCGCACCCGACATCTTCTTCGGCAAGGACGACGGGCTCTTCTACGTCAAGGAGGACTCGTCGAACTTCGGGACGACGAAGCTCTTCGACGGTGAGGCTCATCCAGCGTCTGCGGAGGGCACGGCCCGCATCCCCGATGGCGGCATCGACCGCACCATCGAGGCTGCCGAGGAGTGCCCCGGGGAGTGCATCTTCATCGAACCGGAGTGATCCGGGGCGGGCCCTCGCCCGCAGCGACGCTGCAAGCGCATGACCGTCGTCGATCGGTCCTCAACTCCGGTCGCTCGAATCCCGAACGATGGGCATGGCTCTTCGACCGCGCCCGACCCTGGTCCTGGCCGTGGTGGTGCTCGCCGCCACGGTGCTGGTGGCGCTCCCTGTCCGCGCTCAGGCATGCGAGCTGTTGAACCAACTGCTGGTGGGCTGCGCACCTCCTGGCCCCACCCCCGGGTCTCCTGCGGTGCCGGTACCCCCCCTCGAGGAGTTGCCGGGCGTGATCACGCTGCCGGGCTCTCCCCAGGCACCGGCGGTCCCAGCGGTGCCGGAGCCGACCCTTCCTCCGCTGCTCGGCGGGAAGCCCGTGCTGGTTCCCGAGGCGGCCCGGCACCTGCTCGACCTGGCGAACGCCGAGCGGGCTGCCGTCGGAGCCCAACCGCTGACCATGCGGTCCGACGTCGCCGAGATCGCCGCCGGCCACAGCCTGGCCATGGCCGAGCGGGGAGCCATCTGGCACAACGCCGCCTACGTCACCGATGCGGTGGCCGACCTGCTCCAGGCCACCTGGGTCCGAGGTGAGAACGTGGCATGGAGCGACGACGTCGACCACGCTCACCGCCTGCTCATGGAGAGCCCCGCCCACCGGATGAACCTGCTCGACCCGAGGTACTCGGTGGCGGGATTCGCCGTGGCCCGCAGCGCCGACGGCAACTACTGGGTGACCCAGAACTTCCTCCAGCCGCTCTCCTCTCCAGCGCCCAATCGACCCGCCGCTCCGGGGCCGGCGGAATCGGCGCCCACGCTCGAATCCGTCTCGGCGCCCGGTCCCCGCTCACCGTCAGCCTCGATGGCCGCCGCCGTGCCACCCACCGTCGACTCCGACCCGGCGCCTGAGGGGCTCGTCGACGCCCAGGCCGACGTGGCCCTTGCCGAGCCGGAGCGCATCGGCGGTGCCGTGCTGGCTGCCGAGGCGGCGACGACAGGCGCACCACCGGCCGGCCTTGCCGCGCTGGCGGCGGCGCTGGTCGTCCTGGTGGCGCTCGGCCACGGGGTCTCGTGGAAGGTGATGCGCTCCTAGCCTGGCCCGATGGCCGACGCCGCAGCCGATCGCCCGCTCGCCGTGATCGACATCGACGGGGTCCTGGCCGACGTGGGCCACCGTTTGCACTTCCTGCGGCGCCGGCCCAAGGACTGGAACGGGTTCTTCTCCGCCGCCCGCACCGATCCGCCCCATCCCGAGGGCCTGGCCCTCGCCGCCGAGCTGGCGTCGGGCCACGAGATCGTGCTGCTGACGGGCCGGCCGGAACGGTGCCGGGCCGACACCGAGGCGTGGCTGGCGGAGCATGGCGTGGACCACGAGCTGCTGGTGATGCGACCAGCCGGTGACCGCCGCCCGGCGGCCGAGGTCAAGGTGGGCCTGCTCCGAGTGCTCGCCCGCGACCGCGAGGTCGCCGTCGTGGTGGACGACGACGTGCTGGTGGCTGCCGTGGGTGCGGCGGGGTACCCCGTCCGCCTCGCGACCTGGGGTCGACCGAGCGAGCCCCTACGCCGGGCCCAGGAGGTGGAAGGCCGGACCTGACGTGGACCTCGGCGCACTGGGGCACAATGGTGCAATGCGGCACGTCGACGCCCCCGTGCCCGCCGCGCCCACCGCCGCCCCGCTGCCGGCACCCCGCGGCCCCCTCACCGAGTTCCTGTTCGACCACCTGGTGCGCCAGCCGCATCGCCTGACCACGCCTCCCCCACCCGTCGACGACCCCTTGTCGGGTGACGACTTCCACCTGGCGCTCTACTGCTGCTACGAGCTGCACTACCGCTCGATGGCCGGCGTGGCCGAGAGCTGGGAGTGGGAGCCGTCGCTGCTCGCGCTGCGGGGCCAGCTAGAAGACGCCTTCGAGCGTCGCCTCCGCCAGGAGGTGGGGCCGTCGTGGCCTGCCGGGAACGTCGAGCGTGGCCTGCGTACGGTGATCGACGGGCACGTCGGGCCGTCGCTGTCGAGCTACGCCGAGCAGCGAGCCGACATCGACCAGCTTCGGGAGCTGGCCGTGCACCGATCCGCCTACCAGCTCAAGGAGGCCGACCCGCACAGCTGGGCGATCCCTCGTCTGTCCGGACCTGCCAAGGCCGCCCTGGTGGAGATCCAGTTCGACGAGTACGGCGCCGGCGTGGCCGGGCAGTCCCACGCCGAGCTGTGGGTCCTGACCATGGAGGCGCTGGGTCTCGACAGCAGCTACGGCGCGTACCTCGACCAGCTGCCCGGCGTCACGCTCGCCACCACCAACCTGATCACCCTCTTCGGCCTCCATCGCCGGCTGCGGGGGGCGCTGGTCGGGCACCTGGCGATCTTCGAGATGACCTCGGTGGTGCCCATGGGCCGCTACAGCGAGGCGATGCGCCGGGTCGGCGTCGGCGCCGACGGGCGGCGCTTCTACGACGTCCACGTCGAAGCCGACGCCTACCACGAGGTGGTGGCGTCGCAGCGCCTCGCCGCCGGGTTCGCACGGTCCGAACCCTCGCTGAGTGGCGACATCCTCTTCGGCGCCCGGGCCGTCATGGCCCTCGAGGACCGCTTCGCACGTTCCGTGCTCGGCTGCTGGGAGGACGGCCGGACCTCGCTGCGGGTGGCGGACGCGCCGGCGGCCGAAGGCCGGCCGGCCTGACCTCGCCGCCTCCCGCCGAGCCGGCGCCGGAGCTCACCTACGTCCTGCCCATCCGGTGTTGGCACCGCCCCGCCGACGCCGAGCTGGCCCGCTACCTGGGCTGGCTGGTGGCCGAACCCGGCGTGGAGGTGGTGGTGGTCGACGGCTCCTCGCCGGAGATCTTCGCTGCGCACGGCTCGGCGTGGCCCGCGGCGGTCGTCCACGTGCCCGTCGACGACGACCTGACCGGCCGGTACGGCAAGGTCAAGGGCGTCATCACCGGGATCCGGGCAGCGACCTTCGAGCGGGTGGTGCTGGCCGACGACGACGTCCGCTGGGACGGCGAGGGGCTGGCGCGCATGGCGTCGCTGTTGGACCACGCCGAGCTGGTGTGCCCCCAGAACTACTTCGACCCGCTGGTCTGGCACGCCCGCTGGGACAGCGCCAGGATGCTGGTCAACCGGGCGGCGGGCATCGACTTCCCCGGCACCCTCGGCGTCCGCCGCTCGGCGGTGCTGGCGGCCGGCGGGTACGACGCCGACGTCCTGTTCGAGAACCTCGAGCTGATCCGCACCATCCAGGCCGGCGGTGGGCGGGCGGTCAGCGCCCCCGACCTCTTCGTGCGCCGGCGACCGCCCGACGCCGCCCACTTCTGGTCGCAGCGGGTGCGCCAGGCCTACGACGACCTCGCCCTGCCCGTCCGCTTCGCCGGCGAGCTGGCCATCGCTCCGCTCGTCGTCGCCCAGCTGGCACGGCGCCGACTGGCGGCCTTGGCCGTGGGAGGCCTGGCCGCAGCCGCCGCCGCCGAGGTCGGTCGGCGCCGTGGCGGGGCGAGGGCGGTGTTCCCGGCCACGTGCTCGGTGCTCGCCCCCATCTGGCTGGGGGAGCGGGCGGTGTGCGCGTGGGCGGCGCTGTGGCTGCGAGTCGCCGGCGGCGGCGTCGCCTACGCCGGAACCCGTCTGGACCGAGCCGCCAACCGGCCGGCCACCCTTCGCCGCCGGCTGCGCACGACCCCGGCGGCTACTGCGGCAGCACCCCGTAGGCCAGCACGGGCTGCTCGGACACGATGACCCCCGGCTCGGTCTCCTCGGTGATGGCGATGCCGACGAACCGCCCGGAGACGCCGAACGGCGCCACCTCGGGGGCCGGCCCGAGCGACCCGAGCGAGACGCGTTGGTCGACGGCGTCGCCCCACAGCTGGTAGATGCGACCTTCGGGAAGGCGGGGCAGGGAGGAAGCCCGTAGGTAGCCGACTCCCTCGGAGGTGATGACCGCCTGGGCGTCGATCTGGCCGTCGAACGAGGCGACCTGCACCAGCTTCGAGCCCGGCGCCGTCTCGGCCGCCTGATAGGCGCGCTCGAGGGCGTCGAGCGACAGCAGGCTCGACATCTCGTCGAGACGGTCGTCCTGTTGCTCGACCTGCACGCCGAGCACGACGATGACCGCCGCAGCTGCCGCCAGCAGCACCGCGCCTGCCCTCGCCCGCCAGCCGGCGAAGGAACCGAGAGACGGGGACGCGGACGGGGACGGCGCCAGCCTCGGGAAGGCCATGGTGGGTGGAACGACCGGCTGGGCTGCCTCCCCTTCGATCGACTCGGCGATGCGGGCCCACAGGCCCTCCGGAGCCGGAGCCCCGGTGTGCGCCAGCAGGGCGGCCACCTCCCGATACTCCTCGACCTCGGCTCGGCACCGGGCGCAGGCGGTGAGGTGCTGGTCGACGGTGAGGCGCTCGACGTCGTCGACGGCGTCGAGGGCGTAGACCCCGAGCAGCTCCTCGACGTCGCTGTGGCGCAGCTCGGTCCTCACGACGTCCCTCCCACCCCGGCATCGACCAGCAGTCCGCGCATGCGTCGCAGCCCGGAGCGGATACGGCTCTTGACCGTGCCCTCGGGCTGGTCGAGCAGCACCGCCACCTCGCGATAGGTGTGGCCACCGAGGTAGGCGAGCTCGATCGCTCGACGCTCCTCGGTGGGCAGATCGGAGATCGCGTCCCGCACGTGGTCGGCCACGGCGAGGTCCCAGACCTCGTGCTCGATGTCGTAGCCCGCCTCGGCCTGCTGGCGGTGCTCCTTGAGCTCCCGGTTGCGGCGGGACTGCTCGGAGCGGATGAGGTCGACCGAGCGACCGTGGCACTGGGCCAGCAGGTACGAGCGCAGCGACCCTCGCTCGGCATCGAACTTCTCCGGAGAGTCCCAGAGGCGCAGGAACACCTCCTGGACGACCTCCTCGGCCAGCGTGTGGTCGCACAGCAATCGCCGGGCCAGGGCGAAGACCGCTCCCGCATGGCGCCGGTAGGTCTCCGCCAGAGCGTCCTGGCGGTAGCGGGCGATGGCGATGACCAGGGAGGCATCGCTGACGAGGGTCAGGTCGCGCGCAGTGGCCATGGGGTCGCTGTTCGGCGCCGATCACCCCTCCGGATGCCCCGGGGGCGCGAAGCCGCTCGGCGGTCGACCGTGTGGCGCTGGCTCTTCGGCCAGCTGCGCTGCCTATGATCTGCGGTATGTCCCGTGTGGAGATCGTCCCGTCCGTGCTCCCCGCCGACTTCTCCCGCCTCGGTGAGGAGGCGGTCGCGCTCGAACAAGCGGGGGTCGACCGCATCCAGTGGGACGTCATGGACGGTCGCTTCGTGCCCAACCTCACCTTCGGCCCCGACGTGATCGGCGCCGTGCGGCCCCATGTCAGCATCCCCTT
>JAHWJH010000047.1 GCA_019348555.1 Actinomycetota bacterium | reverse complement strand
AACCTTCCTGCTCATAGTGGGAGTCGTGGCGACGGTGAGCACGTCGTGGAACCCGGGATGGACCCTGACCGCCCTCCTCGCGCTCTGGGCAGTGTTCGAGTTCGCTCGCCTCACCAAAGGCAGCGCTCAGGACGACCCTCGCCACGGAACGAGCCGCGCGGGTGACCGCAGGAGTGAGCCCAGCGTGGTCGACGCTCACCGTTAGCCCAAAACGTCGCTCCCGCCCGACGACGAGAGCGCGGCGCGTGGCCGCCTTGAGTGCGCTCGAGCGGGTCGGACAGGTCGGCATCGGTGAGGGCCCCCGACGTCCTGCTTTCGTGATCCGGGCAAGCCGGCCCGTCTCTCTCGCGTCGGCTAGCAGGAGCCGGGCGGTTCCGGTCCGAGACGGGTGGTCACGGACGCACGACAAGCGGTGTCGACGCCCCGCAGCAGGCTCGGGAGGCCACGCGGGTGCGTCGATCATCCAGCTCGACAAGTCCCACGGCGCTCAGCACACGGAGCAGAGGCCAGATCGGGTCCAGGGGACCTGTGCGGGCGGCGGCCGGATGAGCGTGGTGCGAGTTGTGGTAGCCGTGGCCCAGCAGCGGAATGGCGAGCCAAGCCAGGTCGTACCCGGGGGAGTCGGGATGGGGCTTGCGTCCGTAGAGGTGCCCGACGGTGTTGACCATCCCCATGACGCCGAGGTAGCAGACGAGATGGACCGCCAGCATGGTGAGCACCTGCACCAGTCCGAACATGACGAAGAAGGAGCCGACGAGGAGGCCGCGGAGGCCAAGGTGGACGATCCCTCGCCCCGACGGCGTGTCCGGCGGCAGCCGCCGTCTGGCGATGGCGAACAAGAACGGGGAGCCGGCGAGCACCGTGAGAGGCCGGCGCTGCAAGGGCGAGTGCGGGTCGAGCGGCGTGTCGGCGTATCGGTGATGCAGCCGGTGGACGGCGGCCCAGGTCTGGGGATGGGTGCCGACCACGACCTGGAAGTAGGTGTCGAGCAACGACGCCAAGAAGCGATGGACTCGGAAAGCACCGTGGGCGAGGCAGCGGTGGCAGTAGACCTCGGTGACGAGAGCGGCGACAACAGCCGAGGAAAAACCGATGACCACTGCGACAGGCACGCCGGGAACCCTAGCGTCGCCCCCCAACACGGAGCTGCCCGTGGGTTCCCGCGCGTCGCCTCGTCTCTCGGGGGAAGCCCACGTGGGATGCCGGCGGCGCATGTCGGACCCGTGGATGCGTGTGCCGACGCCGATGCGGTTCCGAGCTGAGTAGCGGTGCACCGTCGCTTCCAGCAGGTGGACGTCTTCACGGAGAAGCCCTACTTGGGCAACCCCGTGGCCGTGGTCCTCGACGGTGAGGGCCTCGACGCCGACGCCATGCAGCGCGTCGCCAACTGGATGAACCTGTCGGAGACCACGTTCGTGGTCTCGGCGGACCACCCCCAGGCCGACTACCGGGTGCGGATCTTCACTCCCGCCGCCGAGCTGCCGTTCGCCGGCCACCCCACGCTCGGCACCTGCCACGCCTGGCTGAGCTACGGAGGCGAGCCGCAGCAACCGGACGTCGTCGTGCAGGAGTGCGGAGTCGGCCTCGTGCGGGTGCGGCGAGCGAGGAGCCAACTGGCGTTCGCCGCCCCACCGCTGCTGCGCGCCGGACCCATCGACGACCACCTCCTCGTCCTGATCGCCTCCGTGCTCGGTATCCACCCCGACGACGTCGTCGATGCGGCCTGGGCCGACAACGGGCCCGGCTGGATCGCCGTGCTGCTGCGAGATGCCGGTTCGGTGCTGGCACTCAGACCGGACTTCGGTGACCACCGCGACCTCTTCCTCGGCGTGGCAGCGCCCCATCCCGAGGGATCGCCGACCGCGCTCGAGGTGCGCACGTTCTTCCCTGCCGCTGGCTCGGTGAGGGAAGACCCGGCGACCGGCAGTTTCAACGCTTCCGTTGCCCAATGGCTGCTCGAAACCGGACGCTTGGGTGCTCCTTACGTTGCCAGCCAGGGCACCGCCCTGGGGCGTCGCGCCCGGATCCACATCGAGCAGGACGACGCCGGCACGGTGTGGGTGGGCGGCAACTCGGTCACCTGCGTCAGCGGAGAGGTCGAGCTCTGACCCGCTCGCCCTCGGCGGCGCTCGTCCAGACCGCTCGCCCGGCTACTTCCGAAGGGCCCCGCCCGGCGGGAGAAAGCACCTGGTGCCTGCGCCGGCATCCTGAGAGGGTGCAGGCAGCGGCGGACAGGTCGAGGAACCGGATGGTCAACCGCCTGCGCGCCATCGGAGCCTGTCGGGCGCCTCGGGTCGAAGCGGCGATGCGGGCGGTCGAGCGGCACCTCTTCGTGCCCGAGGTCGGGGTGCAGGAGGCGTACGCCAACGAGGCCATCCTGACCAAGGTGATCCGCGGTGCCACCGTGAGCTCGATCTCCCAGCCACTGATGGTCGCCGAGATGCTCGACATGCTCGCCGCCGAGCCACGCCACTCGGTGCTCGAGATCGGGGCTGGCACCGGCTACAACGCCGCCCTGTTGGCCCATGTCGTCGGGCCGAGCGGGCGGGTCACCACCATCGAGATCGACGACGACCTGGCCATGCGGGCCGAGCGTGCCCTGGCCCGCGCCGGCTTTCACGACGTCGTCGTCCTCGAAGGAGACGGTCGCCTCGGCGTCCCCGACGCCGCCCCGTTCGATCGGATCATCGTCACCGCCGGCGCCGAGCGCGTCGAGGAGGCATGGGCGAGCCAACTGGTCGAGGGTGGCCGGCTGGTGCTGCCGCTGGCCAACCAGAGTCGGGCCGTCGCCCTGGAGAAGATCGGCGGTGCGCTGGTCGAGGTGCTCGACACGCCGGCGAGGTTCGTACCGCTGCGTGGCCCCGAGGCCTGAGCGCGCCGCCCGCCTACGCTGCGGTGGGTGGCCGAGCCGCTCGACGACGACACGCTCGCCTTCGCCCACCGGGTGTTCGACCTGGCCCGGGCAGGAGCAGCCGATGAGCTCTCCGACCTGCTCGAAGCCGGGCTGCCCCCCAACCTGACCAACGACAAGGGTGACACCCTGTTGATGCTGGCCTCGTACCAGGACCATCCCACCACGGTGCGCCTGCTCCTCGAGCGTGGCGCTGACACCGCCAGGGTCAACGACCGGGGCCAGACTGCTCTGGGAGCGGCGGTGTTCCGCCGCTCGCCGGCGTCGGTGCGGTCGCTGCTCGACCATGGCGCCGACCCGGACCTCGGCTCCCCATCGGCCCGGGAGGTGGCTGTGTTCTTCGAGCTGGCCGACATGGTCGAGCTCCTCGACGGAGAGGAGCGCGCGCAGTCTTGAGCCGAGGCGGGACCGGACTGCCGCTGCTCCTCGGGCTCGACCTCGGCACCAGCCGGATGAAGGCCGTGCTGGTCGACCGCCACGGCGTCGAGCGTGCTTCGGCTGCGGTGCCCACGCCGTTCCGCTCCCGGGCAACCGGCACCGAGATGACCGTCGGAGCTTGTCTCGCCGCCGTGGTGGATCTGCTCGGTCGCCTGGGTCCTGCCGTCGTCGACGTGGCCTCGGTGGGCGTTGGTGGGTTGGCCGAGAGCGGTGCCCCCCTCGACCGCCACGGCGATCCCCTGGCACCGATCATCGCCTGGCACGACCCGCGTGGTGAGGCTTCGGTGGCCGAGCTCGAACGGCGCTTCGGCGCCGGTCTGCCGTTGCTCATCGGCCAGCGCCCGCGGACCGTCTCCTCGGTGGCCAAGCTCGGCTGGTTGGTGGGCGAGGGCCTCAGCGGGGTGCATCGCTGGCTGGGGGTGCCCGAGCTGTGCGTGTCGGCGCTCACCGGTGCATCGGCGACCGACTTCTCCCTCGCCGCCCGCACCGGCTGCTACGACATCGCCGGCCGACGCTGGCTCGGTGAGGTGGCGGTGTCCTTGGGCATTCCGCCCGATGTCTTCCCTGATGTCGTCGCCGCCGGTTCGGTGCTGGGGCGGGTGTCGCTGCCGGGGGCGACGTGGTCCGGTCTGCCGGCGGGGATCCCGGTGACGCTGGCCGGCCATGACCACTTGGCGGCGATGGCTGGCTGCGGTGCGGCCCCCGACGACTTCGGCAACTCGGTCGGTACGGCCGAGACCGTGGTCGGCCGATCCAAGCAGCTTCCCGACGTCGAGGTCGCCTTGGAGCGACGGGTGGCGGTCACGCTGGTTCCCGAGGGGACGATGTGGGCGGTGCTCTCCGGCGCCGCCCGGGCAGGAAGGGTCCTGGGTGTTGCCGCCTCGGCGCTCGGCCGGTCACTCGAGCAGCTCGACGCCCTGGCGGCACACGCCGAGCCCATGGAGGTCGACCACCTCGTGGCCGAGCTCCAGGCAGGCGACAGCTCGGGCCTGGGGCCGGCCGAGCCGGGGGCCGTGTGGGCCGGCCTGCTCCGTGCCTTGTCCGTGCGGACGGCCGACGCCGTGAGCAGGGCCAGCCAGCTGATCGGGCCCCCGAGGCGCCTCGTGGTCTTCGGTGGTGGCGGAACCAGCCGGCCGTGGCTGGAGGCCAAGGCGCGGGCGTCGCCCACGCCGGTGTGGCGCTCGACGGCGAGGGAGGCAGCAGCCCGAGGTGCCACCGCCTATGCCGGTGTGGCGGCCGGATGGTGGCAGGACTGCAGCGGCGCTCCCCAACCTGCGCTGGAGGAGGTCGGCTCCGCCGCTTAGCTCCAGGGGTCACGACGGGTGCGGAACCACTGGGCCGCCATGATGGCCATGGCGGTGGCCCCGCCGCCGAGCGAGAGAGCCACGAACACGCCTGGTGAGCCCGTACCGGCGTCGAGCAGCAGGCCCCGCTCGTCTCCCTCCGTCTCGCCGGCGACGCCTCCGTCGGCGGGAAGGCCGGACGGCGGGACGAACGTGGTGGTGGTGGCCGGTGCTTCTGTGCTCGCCGGTGCGGTGATCGTCGTGGGCTCCTGCCTCGCCGTGGTCGTGGTGGTGGCCGCCTCGGTGGGCTCCTCGGTGATCACCTCGGTGCTCGATGTGGACGTCACCGCTGACGTGGTGGTGGTCGTGGGGGCGACCGTGGTGCTCGGCAGCGTGAAGGTGAGGGGAGGCCTGGTGGTGGTCGTGCTCGACGAGGGGAGCGGCACCTGTGCCGGGGCCGACGGGACGGCGATGCCCAGGGTCGTGCCCACGACGGTCACGACGAGACCGGCGCGCCTGCGGGTCACGGCGTGCGCCCGTAGAAGAGCCGCTCCACCACCGCCCGGCAGCGACGGGTGACGCGCCGGTAGTGCTCGCGTAGCTCGACCGACGTGGTCTGCAGAGAGCGGGCCAGCCGGGCCAGCTCGTCAGGCGACGACGGCAACGAGTCGGCCCGACCGCCCTGGATCAGGAACAGCCGGTTGCGGGTGCGCTCACAGAACCGGTACGCCTCCACGAGCGCGTCGGCGTCCCCCTGGCCGAGCACGCCGGCGTCGACGAGCCGGGAGGTCGCTTCCATGGTGCCGGGCGAGCGCACCTGGTGTTGCAGCTGGAGTAGCTGCACGCAGAACTCCACGTCCGAGAGCGATCCCCGCCCCAGCTTGAGGTGGAACTGCGGGTCCTCCCCGGCGGGGATGCGCTCGCGCTCCACCCGGGCCTTGAGGCGGCGGATCTCCCGCGCTCCTTCGTCGTCGAGCGGCTGGCCCCACAGGAAGGGGTCGAGGGTCTCGAGGAAGCGCTGGGCCAGTTCAGGGTCGCCCGCCACCGGGCGGGCCCGGCCCATGGCCTGGCGTTCCCAGACCAGTGCCCAACGTTCGAAGTACGCCCGGTAGCCGTCGAGGCTGCGCGCCAGGGGTCCCTGGCGGCCTTCGGGTCGGAGGTCGGCGTCGAGGAGGTAGATCCGGTTCGCCGGCGTGGTGCCCTTGAGCATCCGAAGCAACGCCCCGGCCAGGTGCTCGGCCTCGGCGAAGTCGGCGGCGTTGGCGCCCTCGTAGACGAACACCACGTCGAGGTCGCTCGCATAGGACAGCTCGCCGCCTCCGTAGCGGCCGAGGGCGACGACGGTGAACGGTAGGCCCGGAGAAAGCGCCTCGACGGCGGTGCGCAGGGTGGCGTCGGCCAGCGCCGTCAGCTGGGAGGCCGTCTCTCCCTCGTCGGTCAGCTCGACGACGTCGGCCATGGCGATGCGGGCCAGCTCGCGCTCCTTGAACCGCTTCAGTCCCGGCCCGACCTCGTCCCCGGTGCGCCAGCGCAGGACGGCGGCCGCGCGCTCGCCCAGCACCGCGCCGGTGGCCCCCGCCAAGGTCCGGTCGTCGCCGAGCCGTGCGATCAGATCGGGGTTGTGGGCGAGGAGCTCAGCCAGCATGTGGCTGGTGCCGAGCACGGCGCACAGGCGGCGGGCGGCCTCGGGCGATTCACGAAAGGCGCGGGTGAGCTCCGAAGACCGTTGGGAGCCGGTCGCCAGGGTGCGAAGACCGAGCAGCCCCTGGTCGGGGTCGGGGCTGTCGGCGAGCCAGCCGAGCAACAGGGGGAGGAGCTGGTGCATGAGCCGCGACGACCGGGTCAGGCCGCGGGTCAGCTCGCGCACCGCCTGACGCGTGCGATCGACATCGGTGAAGCCGAACGCCGACAACCGGGCTTCAGTGGCCTCCGGGCTCAGCGGCGGGTGCTCACCGCTGGAGAAGGCCTCGAGCAGCGGTCGGAAGTAGAGGCGCTCGTGGATGGACCGCACGAGCGTGCGGCACTTCGCCAGATCGGCGTCGAAGCGGCCGAGTGCTGGCGCCTCGGCCGTACCCCGGTAACCGAGCACCCGGGCCAGCCGCTCACGGTCGGCCGGAGCTGCCGGAACGGCGTGGAGCTGGCGCTCGTCGTCGAGCTGTACCCGGTGCTCCACCGTGCGCAGGAACCGGTAGGCGCGGTCCAGCGACTCGGCGTCGGTGGCGTCGACGTAGCCGGCCGACGCCAACTCGGCCAGGGCGGCCAGCGTGGTCGGAGAGCGCAGGGCTGCGTCGTGGCGGCCGTGGACCAGCTGCAGGAGCTGCACGGCGAACTCGATGTCGCGGATACCTCCCACCCCGCGCTTGAGCTCTCGGCCGTCCATGCCCTTGCGGGCCACCTCCGCTTCGGTACGGGCCTTCATCGCCCGCAGCGACCGCAGGTCGTCGCTCGGGAACGGTCGCTCCCACAGCGCCTCGCCGGCGGCGGCGGCGAACGCCGCCCGCAACTCGGGAGGCCCGGCAACCGGTCGGGCCTTGAGCAGAGCCTGGAACTCCCACGGCTGCGCCCAGCGCTCCCAGTAGGCCCGGTAGGAGGCCACCGTACGCACCAGGGGGCCGTCACGACCCTCGGGTCGCAGGTTGACGTCGACTCGGAAGCAGCGTCGGGCGATGCGAAGGGCGTTTCGCAGGGCAGCGCCCACGGCGTCGCGGCCCCCGAGGTCGCGCCGGCCGTCGATGTCGCTTCCGACGAACATGACGTCGACGTCGCTGGCGTAGTTCAACTCGACGCCGCCGAGCTTGCCCATGCCGATCACCGCCACGTCGTCGGCCCCGGCCAGCCGGCAGCTCGCCGCCAGGACGTCGGTGGCCAGAGCCGCCAGGGCGGCGGTGGTCGTGGGCAGGTCGTCGATACCGACAAGGTCGCGCCCGGCGATGCGAAGGTACTCGTGGCTCTTCCACTGCCGCAGGCCGTGCTCGTCGACCTCGCCGTCCCGCCACGGCGGGCGGATGTCGAGTGCGGCGAGGACGTCGAGAGCCTGCGGGTCGGTCTCCAGCAACAGCGTGAGCGACCGGCTGGCGCCCAGCACCGCCACCACCGCCCGCAGCAGGGACTCGTCGGCCTCGAGGCGCTCGAGCAGCTCCGGGTGCGCGGCGCCGAGGCGGTCGAGGCCATTGCGCACCAGCGCCGGCACCGCCGATCGCTCGACGGCGGCGTCGAGGTCGACGTGGCCCTGGAGCGGGGCGGTCGTGCCGGTCACCCTGCCAGTGTGGCCCCCGGCGGTGGCGATGGGGGTGGGTAGGCTCCCGCGGTGGACGTGCTGCGTGTGGCCGCCTGCCAGGTGAACACCGTGGTGGGCGATCTCGATGGCAACGTCGAGCGCATCCTCGCCATGCTCGACGGCGCCGAGCAGGCCGGCTGCGACGTGGCCGTCTTTCCGGAGCTCGCCGTTCCCGGCTATCCCCCCGAGGACCTGTTGTTGAAGCCTGGCTTCGTCGCCGACAACCAACAGGCCCTCGACGCCGTGGCCAAGGCCACCCGGTCGTGCGCCGCCGTGGTCGGCTTCGTCGACGTCGGCCACGACCTCTACAACGCCGCCGCGGTGTGCGTCGAGGGCGAGGTGGTCGGCACCTACCACAAGCGGCATCTCCCGAACTACTCCGTGTTCGACGAGGCCCGCTACTTCCAGCCTGGCTCCGGCGATCCCTTCCTGTTCGACGTGCTCGGCGTGCGCGTGGGGGTCTCCATCTGTGAGGACGCATGGAACCCCTCCGGCCCCATAGCACAGGCGGCTTCCGGGGGCGCCGGCGTGGTGGTGAACCTGAACGCCTCCCCGTACCACGCCGGGCGCCTGGCCGAGCGGGAGCGCATGCTCGCCACCCGAGCCCTCGACGCCGGAGCTGCTCTTGTCTACGTCAACCAGGTGGGAGGCCAGGACGAGTTGGTGTTCGACGGTGCCTCCCTGGTGATCGACGGAGAGGGCGAGGTGGTGGCCCGTGCACCGCAGTTCGTCGAGCACCTGCTGGTCGCCGACGTGGAGGTGCCGGTCCCGTTCCGAAAGCGCCTGCTCGACCCCCGAGGACGGCCACCGGTCGAGCAACTGCCGGCCGTGGTCCTGCGGGGGCGGGACGGCGCTGCGCCCCGCCCGGCTCTCGCCGGCGACCTGGTGGCGTCGGTCCTGGCGCCGTTGGAGGAGATCTACCAGGCCCTGGTCGTGGGCACCCGCGACTATGTCGTCAAGAACGGGTTCAGCGACGTCGTGGTCGGGGTGTCGGGCGGTGTCGACTCGTCGCTGGTGGCCACCATCGCCGTCGACGCCTTCGGGCCCGAGCGGGTGCACGCGGTAGCGATGCCGTCGCGCTACTCGAGCGACGCCTCGCTCGCCGACGCGCTCCAGCTCGGACGCAGTCTCGGCATCGACGTGCAGACCATCTCCATCGAGCCGGCGCACGACGCCCTGATCGAGATGCTCGCGCCGGTCCTGGCGCGCCGTGAGCCCAACCTCACCGAGGAGAACCTCCAGAGCCGGGTGCGGGGCGTGGTGCTGATGGCCCTGTCGAACGAGCTCGGGTGGCTGGTGCTGAGCACCGGCAACAAGAGCGAGGCGGCGGTGGGCTTCTCCACGCTCTACGGCGACACCGCCGGAGCGTTCGCGGTCATCAAGGACGTGCCCAAGGGGCTCGTCTACGAGCTGTGTCGGGCGCGTAACCGGCGGGCCGGTCGGGAGCTGATCAGCGAGGCGGTGCTGGCCAAGGCGCCGTCGGCCGAGTTGCGCCCCGACCAGCGCGACGACCAGTCGCTGCCGCCGTACGAGGTGCTCGACCCGTTGATCACCGCCTACGTCGATGAGGATCGCACCCGCTCCGAGCTCGAGGCTGCCGGCTTCGACGCCGCCTTGGTCGAGGTGGTGGTCGGCATGGTCGATCGAGCCGAGTTCAAGCGCCGACAGACCCCGCCGGGGGTGCGCATCAGCACCAAGGCCTTCGGCAAGGACCGTCGGGTGCCGATCACCAACCGCTACCCCGGTTGAGCCGGGCTCCCCAGTCGATGGCAGCTCCGCCCTCCTTCGGTGACCATGGGCTGCCCGGCGTCGACGCTCCCGCGCTCCCGCGCCTGCCGCTCATCGAGATCGATCGTCGGATCGCCCGGTTCGTGTGGCTGGAGCGACGCCGCTTCGAGGTGCTCGGGGGATGGACTGCGTCGGTGCCCGAGCTCGACGTCAAGGCCATGGTGGCCACGCAGTCCCACCACCACGCCTGGCACGCGTCACTGTGGGAGAGGCACCTTCCTCACCGCAGTGGCGAGGTCGTGTCCGACGGCGCGGGTTCGTTCCAAGATCGTCTCGGCGCGTTCGTCGACGCAGTGAGATCAACCGGGGACACCCTCGACCGCCTCGTGGGCGCCTACCGGGTGCTCGGCGCGCACGCCGTCGGCGCCTACTCCCGCCTGCTCGACGGAGCGACCGCCGTGCCCGACGCCGCCCTCGCCCGCACGTGCCGGCTCGTGCTCTCCGATCAGCTCGACGACTGGCGCCGTGGCGAGATGGCCCTGCAGTCCCTGCTCGGCTCGGGTGCCGACGTGGAGCGGGCCGGAGCACGACAGGCGCGCCTCGAAGCGCTCCTCCTCGACGAAGGGGGCTTCGACGGCGTCGGTGCCGCCGGGCGTGTCTAGAGGCGATGCCTACCGGGAGACGCACCTCACCACGTCGTCGGCGATGTCGCTGATGAGCTCGGGCAGATCCTCCAGGTCCATGGCCAGGACCACGGCGACGATCTCCTGGATGACCTCGCTCACGCAGCCCAGCACCTGACCGACGTCGACGAGGCCGGCGACGCAGGCCAAGACGTCATCGACGGCCTCGGAGGCGAACGACTGGATGCGATCCTCGTCGGGCTTGCCCTCGAAGCTCGACTGGGCTCCGGCGAGGAAGTCGGCGACGCAGGCACGGACCTGCTGCTCGAGATCAGCCGCCAGTCCCTCGGCGCCCGGTCGCTGCCGTGCCGAGGCCGCGGCCTGCCGGTCGAGCATGCGGTCGACGTCGAGCGTGGTGCTGGTCGACGGCATCACCGGGTCGGATGACCGCGACGAAGCCGCGGCAGGACGGGAGGCCGACGTCGAGCCGGACCGTGCTGCGGAGGTCTGTGCCGGAGGTGGCGCCTCACCGACGGCCTCGGGAGCTGCGTCGGTCACCGGTGGGGTCCACTGCGGTGAAGGTGAGCTGTCGGTCGTCAAGTCGACGGTCGAGTCGTCGGTGCTCTCGGACACGTCAGCGGGTGCGGCGACGGGAAGCGGTTCAGGAACCGAGTCTCCCTCCTGGCCGGCAACCGCCACACCGACGCCGGCCATCGCCATCACAGCGGCCAAGCCGGTGGCCAGGCATCGACGCCTCCAAGTCGGCGATGATGGCTGCGTCATCTCAGGGGCTCCGTTCGTCTGCCACACGTCGCTACGTAGTAGTCATCGGCCTCCGGGGCCGGCGCCTTGAGCGCGTTCTGACGTCTCCGTGGGAGGTGCTCGGCGTTCCCGACAGCGGGGGCCACGAGCGCTGGCCAGGTCGGCGGCCGCGGTCGTGGTCGTTCACCCGGTCCCCGGGCGTGGTGTCAGGGGTACCGCTGGTGATGGCGGAGGTGGACGGGAATCGAACCCGCCGGACGGGGATCGCCCGTCCCACCCGCTTTGAAGGCGGGGGAGCCCACCAGGTACCCAGACACCTCCGCCCGGCAAGCTACCTGGTCAGGAGGCGTTTCAGGACAATCGGGGGCTGTGGGTCCGGGGGGATCTGGCATCGCCCTCCTGCCAGGTGATCGTGCACCTGGAGGACCTGGGCCAGAGCACCCGGCACTAGGGTGCGACCATGAAGAAGCTGCTCATCCTCATCGTCCTCATCAGTCTCGGCACCGTCGCCGCCCGCAAGCTCAAGGCGGTCTGACCTTCCGCGCAAGGCTTCGGTGAAGACGCCCTTGCGCCCCTGACCCTTCTGGGGTAGGTTCCCTCTGCCCACTTCCCCGTGGAAGCGTTCTCACGCGCCCTGGGAGTGGATGTGCTCATCGCCTGTTGGTCGGCCAAGGGCGGCAGCGGCACCACGGTGGTGTCGGTTGCCCTGGCCGCATGTCTCGCCCGCTCGTCGCCCACCGGTGCACTTCTGGCCGACCTCGGGGGCGACGTACCCGCGGTGATCGGCCTGGCCGATCCCACCGGCCCTGGCCTCGGTGAGTGGCTCGGCAGCGGCGAGGCCGTCCCCGCCGACGCGCTCGGCCGCCTCGAGGTCACCGGTCCAGCCGGCCTCGCCGTGCTCTGCGCAGGTGGGAGCGTTCCCCCGGCACCCGGGCGCGCCGAAGTCCTGGCCGCGATCCTCGGCGCCGATCCCCGTCCCGTGGTGGTCGACTGCGGCTCCGGCCTCCACGGCGCCGGCCTCACCATCGCGGCGTCGGCGTCGGCGTCCCTGCTCGTGATCCGACCGTGCTACCTGGCGTTGCGCCTCGCCGTGCAGGCGCCGGTCCGGCCGTCGGGCGTGATCCTGGTTCGAGAAGCCGGGCGCTCGCTCGGCCGCGGCGACGTCGAGCAGGTCTTGGGAGCTCCGGTGCGCGCCGAGCTCGACGTCGACCCCGCCATCGCCCGGGCGGTCGACGCCGGCCTGTGGCCGGTGCGTCTGCCTCGGTCGGTCCAGCGGGCGCTGCGCCATGCCGCCTGACCTCCAACTGAGCGATCTTGACGGCCGGCCCCACCATGGCGGTCTCGAAGATCGGCTGCACCGCCTGGTGGTTGCCGCCAGCGACCAGGCGACGCCCGCCGCGGGGATGCGGGCCCACGTCGAGCGCCTTGCCCGGGAGGAGGCGCCGCTGCTGGGCGGGCCGGCTCTCGAGCGACTGGTCAATGCCGTCACCGCCCGCACCGAGGGGCTGGGCCCTCTCGAATCCCTCCTCGAGGATGGCGAGGTCAGCGAGGTGATGGTCAACGGGCCCGGGCGGGTGTGGGTGGAGCGCCACGGACGCCTCGAGCGGGTCCATCTCGACCTCGACGCCGACACCGTCGAGCGCCTCATCCAGCGGGTGGTGAGCCCCTTGGGGCTGCGGATCGACCGCTCGTCTCCGCTGGTCGATGCCCGGTTGCCCGACGGCTCGCGGGTGAACGCCGTGGTGGCACCACTCGCCCTCGACGGTCCCTACCTCACCATCCGTCGCTTCGGTGCCCGCCCCATCACCCTCGCCGAGGTGTGCCCTCCGGGCGTCGCCCAGCTGTTGGCCTGGGCGGTGCGGGGCCGGAGCAACGTCGTTGTGTCGGGCGGCACGGGCGCCGGCAAGACGACGTTGCTCAACGCCCTTGGCGGGATGATCTCCTCCACGGAACGGGTGGTCACGGTGGAGGACGCTGCGGAGCTGCGCCTGCCCGGCGACCACGTGGTACGCCTCGAAGCGCGGCCCGCCAACGCCGAAGGAGTGGGCGAGGTGTCCGTGCGCCAGCTGGTCCGCAATGCCCTGCGCATGCGGCCCGATCGGATCATCGTCGGCGAGGTCCGTGGCCCCGAGGCCCTCGACATGCTCCAAGCCATGAACACCGGCCACGAGGGGTCGCTGTCGACATGCCATGCCAACAGCCCTGCCGATGCCCTGCGCCGTCTGGAGACCATGGTCCTGACCGGCTCGGTGGCGCTGCCGCTCGGCGCGGTGCGAGACCAGCTCGCCGCCGCCGTCGACCTCGTGGTGCAGGTGGCTCGACGGCCCGACGGCACTCGTGGCGTCGTCGAGGTCGCCGAAGTCGTTGGTCACGGCAAGGAGCACGGCAGCGAGCGCGATGCCGGTGGCGAGACCCGGGGCCGCACCACCAGCCTGGCGGGTCCCGAAGGCTTGTACCGCCTCCCGGAGCGCCCGGTCCGCCAGCCCGGCGCACCCGCCGCCGACCCGTCGTGGATCTCGACCGGGAGCCAGGGGTGAACGCTGCCGCCGCCGGTGCGCTCGTCGGCCTCTTGGCCGTGGCCTCGGCGCTGACCGTGCGCGCCGCCGCTGCTGATGGTCGGCGTGGCGTCGTGGTGCAGCGCCTGCCCACCGCAGCCATGGCCCACGTGGTCACCGCCCGAGCCAGCTTCGTCGGTGTGCGCCCTCCCCCATGGCTGGCAAGGAGGCTTGCTGCTGGTGGCCTCGACCACGACGCCCGACGGGTATGGGCCGCGTGGGTGGCGGTCGTGGTGCTCGCCGTGGGAGCTTCGGTGCTCCTGGCCGGCCCCGGGTTGGCGGTCGTGGTGGCCGCCGCCCTCGCCGTGGGCCCCGCTGCTGGTCTTGCCTTGGCATCCGGGCGGGCCGAGCGTCTCCTGGAGGAGGCGCTCCCCGAAGCTCTGGAGGCCGTCGCCCGCGGATTGCGCAGTGGCGCCTCACTCGTGCAGTCGATCGGCGAGGCGGGCCTCGCCACGTCGGGCCGCCTCGGCCATGAGCTGGCCGCCATCAGCGCCGAGGTGGCCCGCGGTGGCGCGCTGGTCGGGGCGATCGACGCGTGGGGAGACCGTCACGCCGCCGGCAGCGTGCGTCTGGCGGTGTCGGCGCTCGGCCTCGGGGCAGAGACCGGGGGCGCCCATGCCCGAGCCCTCGACGGCGTGGCCGCCACCATCCGCAGCCGTCTGGCGGTCAGCCGGGAAGTCCGGGCGCTCTCGTCCCAGGCGCGCCTGTCCGGGGCCGTCATCACCGTCGCTCCGCTGGCCTTCGCCGTGCTCGCCGCCGCCACCGACGAGCGCACCGCCGGATTCCTCCTGCGCACGCCGCTCGGGCTGGTGTGTCTCGGCCTCGGTCTGTGCCTCGATGGCCTGGCCGCGCTGTGGATGCACCGACTGGTGATGGTCGAGCCGTGACCGCCGCCGTCCTCGGACTCTCGTGGGCGTGCTTGGTCATGGTGGTGGCCCGGCGCAGCGCCTGGCGTGGCACTCCGATCCGGGTGGTGCTTCCCAGCACCGAGCCCGCGCAGCGGCGATCTTCATTGGCGGCGATGGCGGTGATGACCGGACGAGTGGCCCTCCGAGTTGCCGGCCGTACACCGACGACCGAATCGGCACTGCGCCTCGGACGCACGGTCCTGGCCACGGGGGCCGCCCTGGCCGTGCTCATCCCGGCGGCACCGGTTGTCGGGGCGCTGGTGTGGTGCTACCCCGCCTTCGCCGAGCGCCGGAGCCGGCGCCGCGCCCGAGCGCAGTTGGTGCGCGAGCTTCCCGAGGTCGTCGACCTCTTCGTCCTGGCGGTCGGAGCGGGATTGACCGTTCCCCTGGCTGTCGACATCGTCGCCCGCCGGGCGCCCGGCGCTCTCGGCGATGCGCTGGGCCGCGTGGTCGGAGAGGCGGCGTTGGGATGGCGCCTGTCCGACGCCCTCGAGGCGGTACCGGGGCGGGTCGGCGAAGAGGTGCGCCCGCTCGTCGCCGCGCTGGTCGCATCCGACCGCTACGGGGCTCCCCTGCTCGACGGGCTCGAGCGCCTCGGCACCGACGTGCGCAACGATCGGCGCCGGCGTGCCGAAGAGGCAGCTCGTCGGGTGCCCGTCAAGCTGCTCTTCCCCCTGGTGTTCTGCACCCTCCCTGCCTTCGCGCTGCTCACGGTGGCGCCTCTGCTCGCCGGCTCCCTCCGGGCGCTGCGCCTCTGACGCGTTTTCCGTACCACGAAAGGACCCACCCATGTTCACCACCACGTTGTCTCCGCACGCCCTGAGCGTGCGCCTGCACGCCGCCCTTCTGCTCGTCGCCGGCCGTGCCGTCGCCGGGCTCCGTCGCCTGGGCGACGAACGGGGTCAGACCACGGCGGAGTACGCCTTGGTCCTCCTCGGAGCAGCCGCCGTCGCTCTGCTGCTCGCCGCCTGGGCCACCAAGTCGGGCAAGCTCGGCCAACTGCTCGACGCCGTCTTCGACGCCGTCACCGGCAAGGTGACGTGAGCGACCGTACGTTTTCGGACGGAAGCGCCCGCTTTCGGGCGGGCGCTTCCCGACGTAGCCGACGACAGGAGGGTCAAGCGGCGGTCGAGCTGGCGCTGGTGCTGCCCTTGGTGGCCATGCTGGCGCTGCTGTTGTTGCAGGTCGCACTGGTCGTACGCGACCAGGTTCTGGTGGTCCACGCCGCCCGGGAGGCGGCCCGGGAGGCGGCGGTGAGCGACGGAGCCGGCGCTGCGCGGCGAGCGGCGCTGGCCGCGGCCTCACTCGATCCCCAACGCCTGCAGGCCAGCGTCTCGGGGCGAGCTGGCCCCGGCAGTCGGGTCAGCGTCGAGGTCCACTATGTCGCCGTGACCGACGTCCCCGTGGTGGGAGCTCTGGTCGGCGACGTCGACCTGAGCGGTTCGGCCACCATGCGGGTCGAACGCTGAACGGTACGCTGCGTCACATCGGCGGCGGTGCCTCGTCCTTTGGAGCCATGAATTCCGACTTCAGAACGAGGCGCCACGTGCCGAGGCACCATGGTGGAGCTCGGTCCGTCGGACGCCGACGACGGGGCCCGCCTCGGCGATGTCCGTCGCTTCGTTTACGCTGGAGAAGCCCATGAACGTGATCAACCCCCCCATCCCCGCCCACCGGTGCGCATCGTGGTAGGCGACCAGGAGCAACGACCGAAGGATCCGCTCACCCGAGCGGCGCTTGCGCTGCGCCAGCGAGCGTGGGCTCGCCGGCTCCTCTCGGGCCTGTCGGTGGTGATGGCGTTGGTGGCCGTCGGGGTGCTGGGCTACCCCGTGTACACCAACCTCTACCAGGACCGAGAGCAGGGTCGCCTCACCGACCAGTTCGCCACGCCCGAGCTCGAACAGGCCTACCGGGCCGGCAACGTCGCCGAGGGCCAGAGCCTGACCAGGCTCAAGATCCCCTCGCTCAAGGTGGATGTGGTGGTCGTCGAAGGCACCACCCTCAGTGCCTTGCGTGCCGGTGCCGGCCATTACCGCGACACCCCTCTGCCCTGCGAGCCCGGCAACGTCGCCATCGCCGGTCACCGCACCACCTACGGCAAGCCGTTCAGCCAGATCGATCTGATGAAGCCCGGCGACATCATCATTCTCGAGACTCCGGTCGGGTCATGCACCTACTCGGTCAACAAGGCCCCCTTCATCGTGGAGCCCACCGACTTCTCGGTGGTCGCGCCCACGCCCACCGGGACGCTCACCCTCACCACCTGCCATCCCAGGAACTCCGCCGCCCAGCGCCTCATCGTCCAAGCCGACCTCCAGGGCCCAGCCGCCGGCGCATGACCCCGGCCCGGCGCACCCGACTCGCTGCTGCGGCGAGCATCCTGTGGATGCTCGCCGTCGCCGCACCGGTGTGGGCGGTGGCCACGATGGACGTCGAGAACCCTCCTCCCGACGACCCCTACTTCGACTCCACGCAGGGTGGCAACGTCGTGGTCCGGGGGACCGTCACCGCAGACGACGACAAGCAGATCGAGAGCCTGAGCTTCGCCTTCAGCCCTCCGCTCGACGAAGGCGGCGCCTGTGCCGCCACTCTGGTCAAGGAGCGGTTCGACGTCGAACCGGAAGACGAACGCTCCGCCACCTTCGAGCTGGTCATCGCCTCTCCGTGCAACCGGAGCTACGAGGTCCGGGCAACCGTCACCCACAAGGATCCGCTGGCATTCGGACTTGTGACGCCACCGCCCCAGACCACCGCTGCGCGCCGGTTCGGCATCGCCGTCCCACCAGCGGCGGTGAAGGGCCTCGAGGCCACCTACGACCCCGCGGCGAAGAAGGTCAACTTGAGCTGGGCCCCCAACCCCGAGCCCGACATCATCGGCTACCGGGTGGAGCGCAACCCTCCGGGGCCCGAGGGGTTCCAGCCGCTAGGGAGCATCGTCGCCGTCACCACGTTCAGCGACACCCTCACCGTCGACGAGGAGCACCGCTATCGGGTGGTGGCCATCCGCAGCGGCCCTGATTCGACGGTGCGCGAGGTGGTCGGTGAACCCTCGTCGCTGGTCACCGCCGGGCCGGACCGGCCCGAGCCCACCGTGCCCGACACCACTCTGCTCCGCCCGCCACCCGGCGCCGACGGCGCCGCCGGTCGGACAGGCTCCGGCGCCAAGGTGGCCCCCCAGGTCCGCCGGGGCTCGGTGACGACCATCGACGACGGCTTCCGCAAGTCGCTCCCGTTCGACCCGGGCCAGACCACCTCCATCCTCGACGCTCCCGACGCTGCCGCCGTGCCCCCCGAGGACGCTGCCGTGCTCGCCATCGACGACGATCCGACCGACGAGGACACCCGCCGGGCGACGCTGGTGCCCATCGCCGGAGGGCTCGCCCTGCTCATGGGTGCCGTGCACCTGCGACTGATCTCCAAGCGCGCCGGCGAGGCTGAGCTCCCGGTGTACCGGTCGGGTCCTCAACTCCGGTAAGGGGTCAGTCTCCCAGCACCGCCCGAAGGATCGCCACCGCTCCCGCCTTGTCGAGCGGGTCGTTCAAGTTCCCGCACTTGGGTGACTGCACGCACGACGGGCAGCCGCTGGCGCAGCGGCAGCCGGCCACCACCTCCAGCGTCGCCCGCAGGTGACCCAGGCCGGCGTCGAAGCCGAGCTCGGCGATCCCGGTGCCTCCCGGATAGCCGTCGTAGATCACCACGGTGGGGCGGCCGGTGTCGGCCTGGTGGGCGGTGGACACGCCCCCCACGTCCCAACGGTCGCAGATGGCGAACAGGGGCAGGATGCCGATGGCAGCGTGCTCGGCGGCGTGCAAGGCCCCGGCTCGGGCCTCGACCATCACGCCGGCCTCGTCGAGCAGCTCGGTGTCGACGACGTACCAGAACGCCCTGGTGACCAGCCGGGACGGCGGGAGATCGAGGGGCACCATCCCGCGGCCGCCGCCGTTCGCCGACCGGCGCTGGTAGCCGACGACCTGCTGGCACACCTCCACGGCGCCGAGGTGCAGCCGGGCTCGGCCCACGGGGCGGCTGCGCTCGTCGTCGAGGATGCGGATGTCGCTGATCGACCGCGCCTGGGTGTGGATGTCTCCCGCCGCCGGCGACACCCACGCCACCCGCTCGTCGAGGTCGAGGCGGTCGACCAGGAACGGTCGGCCCTGATGGAGGTAGACCGCCCCGGGGTGCACGGTGGCAAAGGCCCGGCCGGCGTCGACGGTGCCCACCAGGCGGCCGTCGTGCTCGACGATGGTGTACTCCGCCGCCGAGCCGCTGCGCAGGCCGACCGCGGCGGCAGGTGGGTGCCGGCTCGACCAGTACGCCCGACGGCCCCGCACGGTCAGTCGATCGTCGGCCACCAGGCGCCGGACGCCTTCGTCGAGGTCGTCCCACCAGATCTCGTCGTCCGAGGTGAGGGGCAGCTCGTAGGCGGCACAGCCCAGGTGGGCCGACGCCACGAACGGGTTCGACGGGTTCACCACCGCCGGCTCCGGGGGTCGGGAGAAGACCTCGTCGGGATGTGCCATGAGCCACTGGTCGAGCTGGTCCTCGCCGGCGACGAGGACGGCGAGCGACTGCTGCTGCGCGCGGCCGGCGCGACCCGCCTGCTGCCACATCGAGGCGATCGTGCCGGGGAAGCCGTTGAGGATGCAGGCGTCGAGTCCGCCCACGTCGATGCCGAGCTCCAGCGCGTTGGTTGCCGACACTCCCCGCAGCCGGCCGCTGAAGAGCTCGCCTTCGATCTCCCGTCGCTCCCGCGCCAGGTACCCACCGCGGTACGGCCGCACCATCGCCGCGAGCTCGCCTGGAAGCGCGGACTTCGCGTGCGTTGCCACCACCTCTGCGCTCTTGCGGCTGCGGGTGAAGGCGATCCCGCGGTATCCCTCCTTCACCAG
>JAHWJH010000046.1 GCA_019348555.1 Actinomycetota bacterium | reverse complement strand
CGAGGGATACCTCGTCGCCACCGGCGACTTCTCCGCCCCGGTGGGAGGCGGCTACTGGGATCGGGGGAGGGACCGGTGAGTGGCAACGGCGCGACGGCGGGGGCGGAGAAGGCGGAGAAGGCGGAGAAGGCGGAGAAGGCGGAGAAGGCGGAGAAGGCGGAGAAGGTGAGCAGGGCGAGCAAGACCACGCCGCTCAGCCGGCGCACCGCCCGCTGGCTCGACGCACGCGTCGGTGCCGCCGGCTTCGCCCGCAAAGCTCTCGACAAGGTGTTCCCCGACCATTGGTCGTTCCTTCTCGGCGAGCTCGCCCTGTGGTCGTTGATCATCCTGCTCGCCACGGGCGTCTACCTCAGCTTCTTCTTCGACGCGAGCACCGAGGAGGTGGTGTACCACGGCAGCTACGTCCCCCTCCAAGGGGTGGAGATGACCAAGGCCTACGCCAGCGCCCTCGATCTCTCCTTCGAGGTGCGAGCGGGCCTGGTGATGCGCCAGATCCACCACTGGTCCGCCAACGTCTACCTGGCAGCCACCGTGGTGCACCTCATGCGCATCTACCTCACCGGCGCCTTCCGCCGTCCCCGGGAGCTCAACTGGCTCATCGGGGTGGGGATGCTCATCCTGTCGATCGTCAACGGCTTCGTCGGCTACTCGTTGCTCGACGACCAGCTCTCGGGCACCGGGCTGCGCATCGCCTACAACATCGCCATCTCCATCCCCATCGGGGGCACGTGGTTGGCCTCCCTGTTCTTCGGAGGGCAGTTCCCCGGCCCCGACCTGATCGAGCGGCTCTACGTGATCCACATCCTGTTGCTGCCGGCGGTGATCGTCGCCCTGCTCGGGGTGCATCTGGCGCTGGTGGCGCGCCAGCGCCACACCCAGTTCAGGGGACCTGGGCGCACCGAGGGCAACATCGTGGGCGAGCGGGTGTGGCCGACCTTCGCTGCCAAGGGTGTTGCCGCCTTCTTCCTCACCGCTGCCGTGCTGTCGGCTCTCGGCGGCCTGGCCCAGATCAACCCGATCTGGATCTACGGACCCTTCCGACCCGAGGAGGTCAGCGCCGCCTCCCAGCCCGACTGGTACATGGGCTGGCTCGACGGCGCCCTGCGGCTGTGGCCGGGGTGGGAGATCCGCGCCTTTGGCTTCGAGCTGCCCACGCCGTTCTACCCCTCGGTGCTGCTCCCCGGGATCACCTTCACGTTGCTGGCGCTGTGGCCGTTCCTCGAGGCCCGGTTCACCAAGGACCGCTCCGAGCACCACCTGCTCGACCGCCCTCGCGACCGTCCCCTTCGCACCGCTTTCGGCATGTCGACCCTGGCCTTCTATACGGTGCTGTTCTTCGCGGGAGCCAGCGACGTGCTCGCCGTGACCTTCCAGACCTCGGTGAACGGCCTGTTCCGGACCTTCCGGGTCCTGCTCCTGGTGGCGCCTCCGATCGCCGGGTTCGTCACCTACCGGCTGTGCCGCGAGCTGGCGAGGCGCGACCGTCCCGGCGCCAGCAAGGAAGCGGCGCCGGTGGCCCCGGCCGCCCCCGACGACGGCGCCGGGCATCGGCAGGCCATCGAGCCCGAGGACGAGCCCGAGCGCCAACCAGGCTCGACCGCAGGGGTGGCCCGGCGCTGAGCTCGCCCGGTCCCCCGTCGCGTCGCGGCGGAGGGCGAGAGGTCAATCTCGTCGGCGGGACTGGCGGGCGTAGCCGTAGAGCGAGCTGCCGGTCAGGAGGGCACCGGGCACCAGGGCCCACATGCCGAGCGCCAGGCCGTTGGCCATGACCACCAGGCCCATGCCCATGGCGAAGGGCCAGACGCTGGCATGGGGCAGGTAGGCCTCGACGTCGGCGGCAGGCTCGACCTGCCCGTCGCCGTGGTCGCCGTCTCCGGCCGGGTCGGTGTGCTTTCGGCTCTGGACGGCGAGGTATCCCCCCACCGACAGCGCCATGGCGGCGGCGAGCAGCAACATCGTGGTGCCTGCGTCTTCCCTGGAGGTGAGCCAGTAGACCACCGTTGCCAGGGCCAGGAAGCCGGCGATGCCCATGAAGATGCGGGCCTCCACCCGCATGCCGGCGCGCTGGGGATCGCCGTCACGGGTCATCGGGCCGACTCGGAGCCGCTGGGATCGGTGCCCACCTTCTCCCGCGTCTCGTCCACATCCGACGAGTAGAGGCCGTGACGCTGGTCGAACACCGGTCGGTTCGAGCGGATCGGCGGCAGCGGACCGTCGAAGTTGTGGGGCGGTGGCGGTGAGGTTGTGGCCCACTCCAGGGTGTGGCCTCCCCAGGGGTCGTCACCGGCGGGTCGACCTCCTCGAAGGGTCTTGAGCAGGTTCCACAGGAGGAACAATGTGGAGACGCCGGTGAGAAAGGCACCGGCGGTGGAGATCAGGTTGAGGGTGGTGAACCCGTCGGTGGGCAGGTAGTCGACGTAGCGGCGCGGCATGCCCTCGTTACCCACCCAGTGCTGCACCAGGATCGTCAGGTTGAACCCGACGAAGGTCGTCCAGAAGTGGATCTTGACCAGCGTCTCGTCCAGCATCCGGCCGGTGAACTTCGGGAACCAGAAGTAGATGGCGGCGAACACCCCGAACACCGAGCCGCCGAACAGCACGTAGTGCATGTGGGCGACGACGTAGTACGAGTCGTGGGCCTGGAAGTCGAGGGGCGGCGACGCCAGGACCACCCCGCTGATCCCTCCCCACACGAAAGTCAACAGGAAGCCGATGGAGAACAGCATCGGTGTCTGGAACGTGAGTCGACCGCCCCACAGGGTGGCGATCCAGTTGAAGAACTTGATCCCGGTGGGCACGGCGATCAGGAACGACAGACCGCTGAAGAACGGCAGGAGCACCGCCCCGGTGGCGAACATGTGATGCGCCCACACGCCGATCGACAGGGCGCCGATGCCGAGCGTGGCGAAGACGATGCCCTTGTAGCCGAACACCGGTCGCCACGAGAACACGGGGAACACCTCGGTGAACACCCCGAAGAACGGGAGGACCACGATGTAGACCTCGGGGTGTCCGAAGAACCAGAACAGGTGCTGCCAGAGGATGGGGGAACCTCCTGCAGCGGCGTTGAAGATGTGGGCCCCGAGGCGGCGGTCGGCGAAGAGCATGGCCGACGCCGCGGTGAACACCGGGAAGGCCATGAGGATCAGCAGGCTGACGACCACCATGTTCCAGGTGAACACCGGCATGCGGAACAGCGTCATCCCGGGCGCTCGAAGGGTGAACACGGTGGTGATGATGTTGACCGCGGTGAGGATCGCCGAGAAGCCGGTGAGGGCCAGGCCGATGAGCCACAGGTCGGCGCTCACGCTCGGAGCGAAGGTCTCGCTCGACAGCGGTGTGTAGCCGGTCCAGCCGAACGCCGGCGCTCCCTTCGAGGTGAGGAAGCCGGAGACCACGGTGAGGGCGCCGCCGAGGTAGAGCCAGTAGCTGAGGGCGTTGAGCCGGGGGAAGGACATGTCGGGCGCCCCGATGTGCAGCGGCACCAGGTAGTTGGCCAGGCCGAAGGCGAACGGCCCGATGAACAGGAACATCATGATCGTGCCGTGCATCGTGAACAGCTGGTTGTAGGAGTCGGCGCCCACCACCTCGAGGTCGGGCCGGGCCAGCTCGGCCCGCATGACCATGGCCAGGGCGCCGCCGAGGAGGAAGAAGGCGAACGACGTCACCATGTAGCTGATCCCGATGCGCTTGTGGTCGGTGGTGGTGAGCCATGCGAGCATGCCGCTGGCCTCAGCGTGCTCCTCCGGCGGAGGGCCCTCCGACCTCGACGGTGGCGCCGGGGGCGCCTCGATCGTGCTCATGGGGCGGACACCTCCCGCTGCTCGTCGAGCCAGGCTCGGTACTGCGCCTCGGGCACGGCGGCCACCTCGAAGCGCATCCGGTAGTGATCGAGGCCGCAGAACTCGGCGCAGCGGCCCACCCACTCGCCCGCGTCGACGACATCCACGTCGAACTGGTTGTTCACGCCGGGGATGAGGTCGCGCTTGACGAGGAACCGTGGCACCCAGAACGAATGCACGACATCGCTGGAGGCCAGCCGGAAGCGCACCGTGGACCCGACCGGGAGGACGATGCGGGGAGCGCCGACGCCGTCACTCGCCACCGTCACGGCTTCCTCGGGGTACTTGAACTCCCACGACCACTGGAAGCCGACCACGTCCACCACCACGTCGGGGTCGGCGCTCAGCGCGGTCACCCGTTGCTGGGTGACCACGGTGAAGCCGAACAGCACGGCGACGATGACCAGCGGGGTCAGGGTGTAGGCGATCTCCACCGGGATGTTCTCGGGCGTCTGGCTCGGCAGGTCGTCGTTGCGCCGGCGGTAGCGCAGGACCGCGAACACCACCAGGCCATAGATCAGCAATCCCACCCCGGCCGCCACCCAGTGGCTGCCCCGCCACAGCTCGAGCACCTCTTGGCCCTCACCGGTGACCGGATCGGGCGCCCCGAAGCGGAAGCCATCGGCGCACGCGGGCAGGGCGAGGACCCCGAAGCTCAGAGCGAACCTGAACCGGCCCCTCGCTCTCGGCTCCATGGCTCGCCAGGGGAGAGCCGGAAGACGGCGCCCGTCGTCCCTCGTCGGTCTCGACCGGCCGCTGCGACGGGGACCACGCCCCTCGGCGCGACCTCTCGCCGACGCGAGCGGGACCAGCCGGGGTTGGGAAGGCACCGAGCGCACGCTACCGCGAGTGGGGCAGCGAATCCCGGGTCGACGTGCGAACGCGACCCGACCCCGAGTAGCCGAGGGCCGGAGCCTCTCGCGCTCCTCGGGGCCGAGGTGCCGGCCTGCGGCTTCCCGACCGACCGCCCCGGGAGGCGGTGCGACCAGGCGTGACCGCTGACCTGACCCCGCACCGCGAGTGTTCCCGTGCTTGTCCAGCTGCGAGGTCTGCCGGGGCACCCCTCGCAGGGACCACGCTGGGATGGACTCGTCGGTACCGGGCTGAGATCAGCGTGCACCTCCGCCTGTCGAACGGTCAAGGGCGAGATGGGCGGTTCCACAGGTCGTCCACGCCTTTGTCGGGTCATCCCCAGACAGCGCGCAGTTGTCGACACCTCATGCACAGGGTGAGTGGGGACGAGTGGGTCACCTCGTGGGCGCCGAGCTCGGTCTGCCTTCCTCGACATCTCCCCTTGTGACATCAATCGATGTCGTATAGGATCCCTGCGTGCCCCGTCCCCGCACCGACATGACCATCGACACGCTGGCCCAGCGTTCAGGCATCAGCGCTCGCAACATCCGCAGCTACCAGAGCCAGGGGCTGCTCCCTGCGCCCACGGTGACGGGGCGCACCGGCTACTACGACGACGGCCACCTCGGCCGCCTGCGCTTGATCACCCGCCTGCAGGAGCGAGGGTTCTCCCTGGCAGGGATCGGCGAGCTCCTGCGGGCCTGGGAGGAGCGGCGCAGCCTGGGTGAGGTGCTCGGCTTCGAGGAGGCCCTGACCGCTCCTTGGAGCGACGAGGTGCCCGAGACCGTCAGCGTCGAGGAGCTGGCCGAGCGCTTCCCCGAGGCGGTGCACGATCCCGGGCTGGCCCTGCGGGCAATCGAGCTCGGGTTGATCGAGCCCGCCGGCGAGGCCTTCCGGGTCCCCAGCCCGAGCCTGTTGCAGACCGGCGCCGAGCTGGTGGCGGTCGGCGTGCCTCTGGCCGTCACCCAGGACGAGGTCGCCGCGCTGCGCGCCGACATGGCCCGCATCGCCACCCGCTTCGTCGGGCTGTTCGAACGCTACGTCTGGGCGCCCTTCGTCGAAGCCGGTATGCCCCCGGACCAGCTCGCTGCGGTGACCGACGCGCTGCGACGCCTGCGGCCACTCGCCGAGGTGGCGGTGCGGGCCACGCTTGCGCCGGCCATGGAGGAGGCCACGGCCACCTCCACCGCCGCTCAGGTGAACAACCTCTCCATCCGTCGTTCCGAGGAGGTCGGAGCATGATCGACGCCACCCTTTCGGAGGCGACCACCGTGGCGGCGGGAGCCACCACCTGGGACCACTGGCTCTACATCGGCGTCCCGTTCGTGGTGTACGTCGTCACCGTGCTGGGCCTGGTCCTCGCCGGGGAACCGGGCCACCGCACCGACATCGTGTCGGTGCTGTGCGCGCCGATCTCCTCGAGCCTGCGCCGCCTGACCGGCTACCCCGGATGGGCGATGGCGGGGGTGCTCACCGGCCTGTTCCTGTTGGGCATCGGAGTGGTGGGCCTCTACTGGGATGTGGCCTACCACATCGACTTCGGCCGGGACGAGGTCCTGTTCACCCCGTCGCACACCATGATCGTGCTCGCCCTCGGCGGGCTCATCGTCACCGCCGGCATCACCGTGCTGTTCGCCACGCTCGACGGGGACCCGTCGGTGCGGCGGATCGCCGGCCTGCGGGTTCCCCGCTCGGCGGTGGCGCTCGGAGCCCTCGGGCTGGGCGGGCTCGTCGCCTTCCCCCTCGACGACGTCTGGCACCGGGCCTTCGGCGTCGACGTCACCCTGTGGAGCCCGACCCATCTCATGCTCGTCGGCGCCGGCGGTCTGGCCACCATCCCCCTGTGGCTCATGCTCGCCGAAGCGAAGCCCGACGCCGAGCCCACGAGGCTCGGCCGAGGCATCGAGGCACTCGCCCTCGGCGCCGTCCTCACCGGCCTGTCCACGGTGCAGGGGGAGTTCGACTTCGGCGTCCCTCAGTTCCAGGTCCTCTACTACCCGGTGCTGGTGGCGATCGCCGCCGGCTTCGCCCTCGTCCTCGCCCGGGTGGCGCTCGGCCCCGGCGGGGCCCTCCAGGCGCTGGTGGCGTTCCTCGTCCTGCGGAGCGTCATCGCCCTGATCGTCGCCGGCGCCCTCAACCACACCGTCCCTCGCTTCCCCCTCTACCTGGCCGCTGCGTTGGTGGTGGAGGCGGCGGCGTGGTTGCTCGGCACCGAGCGCCGGCTGCGCCTGGCGACGGTCGCCGGCGTCCTGGTCGGCACCGTCGGCCTCGCCGGGGAGCTGGCGTGGGTGCGCACCCTCGACTGGTTCCACCTGTCGCCCGGCCTCCTGCCCGGGGCGTTCGTGCTGGCGCCGCTGGCCGGGGTGGCGGCGGGCGTGCTCGGCGTGGGTCTCGGCCGGGTGGTCGCCGGCGGACGGCGGGTGGGTGGCGCTGCCCTCGCCGGAGCCGGGGTGGCGCTGCTCGTCGTCCTGGCGATGCCGCTGCCCAGGGACGTGGGTGAGGTGGAGGCGCTCATCCGCCTCCGCCCCGACGGCGACGTGGCCGACGTCGAGGTCGAGCTGCGCCCGGCCGACGCCGCTGCCGGCGCCACCGCCTTCGGCCTGGTGTCGTGGCAGGGTGGCGGCCGAGTGCTCTCGGAGCTCGACGAGGTGGGGCCGGGCCGTTACCGCTCCGCCGCTCCGGTTCCGATCACCGGCACGTGGAAGACGATGGTGGGACTGCAGCGCGGCAGCGAGGTCATGGCCGCCCCGGTCTACCTCCCGGCGGACGTCGAGATCGGCGCCGCCGCCGTACCGGCGCTGCCCGAGCGCCGGACACCGTTCCTGCGCAACACCGAGGTGCTCCTGCGAGAGGCCCACGACGGGCCGGCGTGGCCGGCGGCCGTCGCCTACCTCAGCCTCGCCGTCATGGTGGCGGCGTGGACCAGCCTCTTCGCCTGGTGCACGGGCGTCACCCGATCCGACCGGCGCTCAGGGGGACCGCGCCAGCCGGCGGCTCCGAGCGCCGGGACCACCTCTTCGCCCGCCCCCGCCCCGGCCAGCTGGGCTACCTGAGATCGACGAAGCGCCTCGAGGCGACCTGGGTGGAGGGCGACGGGGGCCTAATCCCCTTCGTCGATGATCTCGCCGTCACCGATCTGGTCCTCGCCGGGGTCGTCCCCGCAGCCGGTGAGGGTCGTGCCGCTGAGCACCAACAGGAGGGTGAAGCCGGCGGCGAGAAGTCGCTTTGGTCTCTGCATGCCGTCGCTGTACCACTCCGGCCCCAGCTTCACGCCCCGCCCATCGGCCCGCTAGGAGTCCTCGCCGTCGGCGCGCGGGCGGGCTCAGCGCTCGACGGCGACGGTGCCGGCGACGGCGGTGAGGGTGTCCCCGTCGACATAGGCGACGACCAGCAGCTGGCGGTGCGCTCCCAGCTCACCGGGCGGGTCCCACCTGGCCCGGACCGCGCCGTCGTTGGCGACTCCGGGAACCTCGGCGACCTCTCCGTCCTCCAGCGAGAAGAAGAACGTCCCGTCTCCCGGGGCCGTCACCTCGACGACCCCGTCGGGCGCGAGCGAACCGAGCCCGCCCTGGGCGCTCGGAGGGGAGGAGATCTCGATGCGCCCCCCGACATCGGGATCGAAGGCGACGGGCTCGACGAGCCAGGTGCCGTCGGCCTGGACCACGGGAAAGGCATCGGTGCGGATCTCGGTGGTGCCTTCTGCGGTCCTCGCGCCGGTCACCACCACCACGGCGACGGGCGCGCCGTCGAGGGTGCCCAGGTCGATCTCGGTGGTGCCACGGTCCGGCGACGATGCCCACGACCCGTAGCCCTCGGCGGCGACCACCAGGTACTCCTCCACGTCCTGGCCGAGCGCCTCGAGGTAGGCGACCGTGCGGGGGCCCGTGAGGGACGCGGCAAGCTCGACGTCGCCGTCCCCGAGAGCATCCAGCCACGTGGTGACCGTGGTCTCGGGCGATCCGGCCGGCGAGGCGGAGACGGAAGCGGACGTGGTCGGCGCCGGCGTGGCGGGAGGGGCGGAGGTCTCCAGCCGCCGCACGTCACCGTCCCGGCCCCGTAGCAGCCCCACCGAGGCGAGGGCCGCTGCAACCAGGGCGGCGACGGCGAGGAGCCCCACCGCGCCTCCCCGGTTTCGCCGCCCACCAGGCAGCGCTGCCAGCACTTCAGTTCGCGCCTCGTTCGGCGCGGGTCTCGGGTGGTTGCCGGCGTGGTCGCTGCTGTCACCAGGTGTGACCTCGGCGAGGCGCTGGTCGAGATGGGTCCAGAAACCGTCGGCCTGATCGGGCACGGGGATCCTCCTCAGCGCGTGGGACACGACCGGGTCGCGCTCGGCCTCGGGGGTCATGGCCGCGCCTCCTCCAGGGTGCGACGCATGGAGGCGCGCGCCCGCGACAGCCGAGATGCGACGGTGCCGGGAGCCACTCCCATGATCCCGGCGGCGGTGACGTTGTCGAAGCCCTCCCCGTCTACCAGCACCACCGTGGCCCGTTGCTCCTCGGGCAGGGCGGCCAGGGCGCGCAGCGCCTGGTCGGCGGCGTCGACGACCCGTTCGGGGCCGGGCTCGGTGGTGGGCCGGTCCCGGCCGAGCAGGCCGACGTCGACGGGGTCAGGGCGGTGGCGGGCGCGGCGCAGGTCGTCGATGCAGGCGTTGTAGACGACCCGGTACAGCCACGTTCCCAGCTCGGCGTCGTGTCGGAACCGGTGGAGCGAGCGGTACGCCTTCACGTAGGCCTCCTGCATGACGTCGTCGAGCCGGTGGGGATCTCCGCCGAGCAGCTTGTAGGCGACCCCCCGGAGGCGATGGTCGTGGCGACGCAGCATGTCGGCGAAGGCGTGCCGATCGCCGGCGAGCACCCGCTCGACGAGGGCGGCGTCGCTGTCCGAGGCCTCGCTCACGAGCGCCATTGGTACACCGCCGTCGGGGCAGCCCGGCGAGGGGCCGGAGCGTGGGCTGCGTCGGTGGACATGCCCGTTCGACGCACGGAGCAGCGCGCGGCTTCCGAGCGACCGGAGGAGCCCGGGCTCCTGGGATCGGCATCCCCCACGCGCTCGCACGCTCTCGTTACCGTCGGCGCATGGCCCGACCCCCGCTGCCCGACCACGGGCGGCTCGGCGCTCCCCCGGGACCGTCGTGACCGCTGCCGCCCGGCCCGAGCGCTCGGCCCGCCGCGGCCGACGCTCGACAGCGACCGCCCGGTTCGGCTCCTCGGGGCGGGAAGGCCACGACGCGTCGGCGTTCTACGAGCGCTTCGTCGGACCCGAGCTATCGAGTGACACCACCGTGGCGCGCCCCGCCGGGGTGGATGTGATCTACGAGCGGGACGCCCGCGACATGAGCGTGGTGGCGTCGAGCTCGATCGCGTTGGTCGTCACGTCGCCCCCCTACTTCGCCGGCAAGGAGTACGAGGAGAGCCTCGGGCGCAACGGCGTCCCCAGGACCTACGTCGAGTACCTCGGCATGTTGCGCGAGGTCTTCGAGGAGTGCCGGCGGGTCCTCGAGCCGGGCGGGCGCATCGCCGTGAACGTGGCCAACCTCGGCCGTCGGCCCTACCGCTCCCTCGCCGCCGACGTCACCGAGATCCTCCAGCACCTCGGGCTGTTGCTGCGGGGGGAGGTGGTGTGGTGGAAGGGGCGGGCGGCGGGCGGCTCGTGCGCCTGGGGCACCTTCCAACGGCCGAGCAACCCGGTGCTGCGCGACGTGACCGAGCGGATCGTGATCGCCGGCAAGGGGCGGTTCGACCGGGCCCTCAGCCCGGGCCAGCGCCACGCCCTCGGGCTTCCCTCGACGACGACGATCTCACGGGACGAGTTCCTGGAAGCCACCACCGACCTGTGGGAGATCCCCGCCGAGAGCGCCACGCGCGTCGGCCACCCTGCCCCGTTCCCGGTCGCCCTTCCCGAGCGCTTGATCGATCTCTACACCTACGAGGGAGACGTGGTGCTCGATCCGTTCATGGGCTCGGGGACCACCGCCGTCGCCGCCGTGCGCTCTGCCCGGCACTACGTCGGGTTCGAGACCGAGCAGGCCTACGTCGAGCTGGCCGGTGAGCGGGTGGCGGCCGAGACCCAGTTGCTCGCCCGCCGGCTGGAGCTCGGGACGTCGCTGCGAGTCCAGATCCCCGCGGCCTCGGGTGGCGACGACGGTGAGGACCTCCTTCACAAGGCCCGGCGCGAGGGCCGTCAGGTCAAGGACGTGGCCGGGATCGTGCTGGAGCGCTGCCGTTTCGTCGACATCCGGGCGGACGTCAAGGTCGCCGGCGCCGGGGTATCGCTCGGCTTCGTGGCCCGGGATCGAACCGGCGGCGAATGGGCCTTCGACGTGACGGGCGGGTTCACCGCGAGTCCGGCCGGGCTCCGGCGGACCGACGCCCTGTGGCGGGTGCTCGGCAAGGCCTCCGTGCTCCACCAGACCCAACCAGACGTTCCGCTCGTCCTGCTCACCAGCCACGCCCCTGTTGCCGCCAGCCCCGGAGCCGCCGCGCTGGATCTGGTGAAGGGCGGCGGGCGACCGGTGTTCGACGTGGTCGAGCTGCTGGAACCAAGCGACGAGCGCCGACTCCGCACCTACGCCGAGCACGGCCGGCCCGATCGCTAGGCAGGGTCGACCATCGCCAAGGGCACAACAGCGGCCCCGGCTCCAGGCCGGCCATGAGGGGGACAGCGGCGTGCTCGCGTTCCAGATCGGCCTCGCCCAACGAGCTTCACGGCACGCCGACCGCCGCTCCGCCAGTCCCGGTGCCAGGCAGCGGCGGTGTCGGCGGCTCGATCATGCGGTCGAGCGCATGCGCTCGACGAGGGCGACGAGCCGCCGGTGGGCAGCCTCGGGCTCCAGTCGCACGCGAGCTCCATGGCCCGGGAGCACCCACGAGAAGTTGACCGCGGTCCCGAGCCGACCGAGTGAGCGCGTCTGCTCGGTCCAGGAGTACCAGCAGGCGTCACGGAAGGCGATCAGGTCCTGGCGGTCGTGGCTCCAGGCGAGAGAGTCGCCGGTGAACAGCCATGTGCCGTCGACGGAGAAGGCGACCGACCCCTTCGTGTGCCCCGGGACCGGCACGGCCACCACGCCACGGGCGATCAGCACCGGCTCCTCCCCCTGCAGGAGGTCGGTGGCGAACGGCGCGGCCACGGCGTCGGCCTCGTGGATCCAGACCCTCGCCCCGTAACGCTCGGCCCAGCGGGGCGCGTCGGCGACGTCGTCTCGATGGGTGAGCAGCACCTGCGCCACACCCCCCAGGGCGTCGAGCGGGCGCGCCAGGGTCCGGGTGAGGCGCGGTGCGTCGACCATCAGATTCCCATCGGGGCGCAGGACCAGGTAGCTGGTGGCGCCGAATGACGCCTCGCTGGTGTGGCCGAGGTCGAAGACCGGGCCGTCCACCTCGAGGGGGTACAGCTCGGCGGGTCGCGGCGTCCGGGGGCTGCGTCCGATGGATCGGGTGGGGCAGGCCTCGGCGGCCAGCCACGCCCGGTGCTCCGCCTCCGGTCCCCCGGGCTGCACCGCCACGACGGACTGGTCGCCCGCGTGTCCGAAGAGCTCCGGGACCAGCTCTCGACAGGTGCCGCAGTCGATGCAGCGGGTGTCGACGAACCACGGCCCTTCGGCATTGCGGTCGTCTCGCTGGTCGATCCGAGCCACGTCCTCCACGGTACGGGGGCACCGACACCACCCGTCGTCCACATCACCCGGGCAACCCAGGGTCGTCGGCGCCGGCGGCCCGGACCCCCCTGCCAGCGCGATATCTATCGACCGGTCTGGAACTCCGTCTCGGTCTCGGTGACGGTGCCGGTCTCGGTGGCGACCTCCTCGGTCACGGTCTCGGTCTCGGTCTCGGTCGCTGGGAGCGTCTCGGTGTCGGTCTCGGTCTCGAGCTCGAGCTCGGTCTCCGACTCCGTCTCGGTGACCTTCACGGTGCCTTCGTCCTCGTTGTTGCAGGCGGTGGCGCCGAGGGAGAGCCCGGTGACGAGCAGGCCGGCGGCAGCCTTCTTCCACGCAGAGTTCATGATCGCGTCAGTCCTTTCGTGAAGAGACAGGGTCCGCAGGCTCGGTGCCGACCTTGCGTCGGTCGCTCGACTCGTCAGCCATCGTGTGGCTCCTTTCGTCGTCGTGGTGGCTAACGACCGCGCAGGGGTCGTTCCGGATCGCTCTGGGAGGCGCTCAGTTGCGACTTGCGCTCTTCGATCCGCCCTTGGATGCGGTCACTGGCTCCTCCAGCCTCCCGGCGCACGGCCTGGGACTCCTCCTCGAGCTTGCCGAGGGCCTGCTCCCACTTGCTGCGCATCGGCTGGATCCCCCCGCCGCCGATGGCGACGACGGCCGAGCCCACCACGATGGCCAGCAACGCATAGAACAGGCCGTTCACGATGGCCGGAGCGATCTGGAGCTGACTCAGGGCGGCGAAGCCGGCGATGGTGAGGATGGCCACGGAGGCGGACATGGCGAGAACCTTGCCGTAGCTCAGGCCGCCCAGCGCCGCTTCGAGCAACTCCTTCACGGCGGCGGCGATTGCAGCAGCCACCACCACGATCACGATGGCGGCGAAGACCTTGGGGAGAAAAGCGATCACGCCGGTGATCAGGTCTGAAACCGGGTTGGCCCCGAAGACGCCGAAGGCGAACTGGAGCACGAAGAGGACCAGGGCGTAGTAGATGATCTTTCCGACGATGTCGCTGGCGTCGTACTGGGACTTCGACAACGCCTGCTTCACACCGCCCCGCTCCACTGCCTGGTCGAAGCCGACCCGCTCGAGGACCTTGTCCGCGGCTTTGGCCAAGGCCTTGGCCACGAAGATTCCGACGATGAGGATGACGAGGAAGGCAACGAACTTGGGGAGGAAGGCCGCCACCTTCGCCCATGCGTCTTCGATGCCACGACCGAACTCCACTGCTGCGACGAATCTCATTTCTACCTCCGTGAGCGAGATGGTGCGCCGATCAGGCCGGCATCCTTGTACTGGTAGGGCCGAGGCCGGGGTGCGTTGGTAGGGAGTTGGTGCCGCCTCGCCCAGCGCCGTTCTCACCGAGCACAAGCCGTCTTGTCGTTTCCGGCGGAGGCCTTCTCGACACCTCTGGCACCCTCTCGACCTCCACCCACTGAAACGCCTCGGGTCCCCCGCCATTACGCAGCGCTGGCCCTCGGCCATGCAGCCCGGGCCATTTGAGCGTGCAGGACCGCACCGGGCTGGCCGCCGGGCGACGGGGATCCGAGGGGCTGCGACGGTCCGAGTTGGGGGTCTCGAGCTCCTGGTGCGCCTGGCGTTGCCGCCCCCGGGATGGCGATCCCCGCACCTGGTCGACGACCTCGTCGGAAAGCTGAACGCGACCCTGTGAAGGGTTACTTCTTGCCGAACAGCCCGCCGAGCCCACCACCGCCGGTGAACTTGGCGATCAGGTCCTGGGGGTTCACGCCGAGGCGCTCCAGCAGCCCCGAATGCTCTTGGGGGTCCACCTTGTCAGGGAGCTGCCGGTCCGCCTCGGCCGCCTTGTCCTGCTGTCCCCGATCCTTCAGCAAGCCGATGATCATGTCCTTGTCGATCTGCATCGTGTTCTCCCTCGTTCGTCATCTTCGTCGACCCCTACCCGTCGGCCGCGTCGTCACTCCGCTCTTTGCCTGCTGCCACGGGATGGCCTCGAGCCGTGCAAGCATTGGTTTGGCTCTGGCTTGAAGTGGCTCGACATGGCAGCGTGGACGTCGGGAACGCCCTCATGGGAGGCAGGATGGGGGAGAATCGGGGACCGCCTCGCCCCGGATCCGTCGCGGGTCCCGCAAGTGGTGCTCGTCTCGTCATCCATCTCCTCGGCGAGGCGGAGGTCAGCTTCGAGGGGCGTCTCCTCCCCGACCTCACCACCCCCAGGATGCAGCGGATGTTGGCGCTACTGGCACTCGCCTCTGGTGCTCGGCTGCGGCGCGACCGGGTGGCCTACCAGTTGTGGCCCGACTCCAACGAGGCGCAGGCACGGACCAACCTGCGCAAGCTGCTCCACGACCTGCGCCAGCCCTTCGCGAAGCCCGACGACTTCTTGGAGGTCGGCGGTCAGACGATCGGGTGGAACCCCGATGGCCCCGTGTGGGTCGATGTGGTGGCGTTCACCGACGCGCTCAGCCGTGGCGACGCCGCCGCAGCGGTGCGCCACTACGGGGGGGACCTCCTGCCCGCCTGCTACGACGACTGGCTGACAGCTGAACGGGAGCGGCTCCGCTCCCTCGCCATCGACGCCTTGACCGGTCTGGCCTTGGAGGCAAACGAGGAGGGGCGGGACAACGCTGCCGTCGACCACGCCCGGCATCTGCTCCGCATCGACGTTCTCCATGAGCCCGCCTACCGCGTGTTGATGGAGGCATTGGCTCGACGGGGCGATCGCAACGAGGCGCTCCGCACCTACCACCGCTGCGTCGACGTCTTGGAGCAGGAGCTCGGTCTCGGCCCGGATTCCGCCACGGTCGAGGCATACAGCCGCCTACGCGCCCCGTCCTTCGGCTGCCAGGCGACTGGTGACACCACCCAGGGCGGAACGCCGCTCGTCGGACGGGACGCCGAATGGCGTACTGCGCATCACACGTGGTGTGCCGCCGCCCAGGGCGCTGCACGATTCCTGCTCGTGTCGGGCGAGGCCGGCGTCGGGAAGACCCGGCTCGTCGAGGAGCTCGCCGAGCGGTCCATAGCAGAGGGTTACGCCGTCGCCCGCACCCGTGCCTACGAAGCCGCCGGCAGCCTGCCATGGGGACCGGTCGCCGATTGGTTGCGGTCCGACGTGGTGCGGGCCGGCCTCGAGAGGCTCGACGGGGTCTGGCTGACCGAGCTCGCCCGACTGTTGCCCGAACTGCGCAGCGACCGCCCGGGCCTCCCGGAGACCTCGTCCGCCACCGACGCAGGCCAGCGCCAGCAGCTGCTCGATGCCGTTCGCCGCGGCTTGCTGGCCTGCGGCCGACCGCTGCTCCTGGTCGTCGACGACCTCCAGTGGTGCGACCGCGACACTCTCGAACTGTGCGCCTTCCTCCTCCAGACCTCGCCCGAAGCGCCGTTGCTCCTGGCCGGCACCTGTCGCGACGAGGAGATGGGAGCTGGCCACCCCGTGACATGGTTCCAGGAGCGGCTGGCCCGCGAGGGTGTTCTCACCCACATCGCGCTCGAGCGGCTCGACCCGCGCGCCACCGCCGAGGTCGCCGCCCTCGTCGGTCGACGACCACTCGACGCTGATATGGCCGCCCGTCTGTGGGAGGAGACCGAGGGAAACCCTCTGTTCGTCGTCGAGGCGGTCCGCGCCGGGTTCGGCACCGATGAAGGGACCGGCAACCTGGTGCTCACCCCGACCGTTCAGGCCGTCATCCGGGCCCGTCTCCGACGCCTCTCGCCCGATGCTCGTCGCCTCGTGGACATCGCCGCGACCATCGGGCGCGACTTCACTCCGGGCGTCCTCGCCTCAGCCGCGGAGGTGGCCGAGGACGAGCTGGCGGAAGCCCTCGATGAGCTGTGGCACCGCCACATCGTTCGTGAGCGCGGCGCTGCCTATGACTTCAGCCACGACAAGCTGCGGGAGGTGGCACTGGAGGCCATCAGTCCCGCCCGGCGAAGGAAGCTCCACCAGTCGGTCGCAGCCTCGCTCGAGCGGC
Organism: Actinomycetota bacterium; assembly: GCA_019348555.1. Taxonomy (GTDB): domain Bacteria; phylum Actinomycetota; class Acidimicrobiia; order Acidimicrobiales; family CADCSY01; genus JADDRA01. Next base: position 3,242 of record JAHWJH010000046.1, on the reverse strand, counting down.
ATCACGCTGGCGACCTCGGGGCAGTGAGCGCCCGCCTCGGGTCGCACTACCAGAACGCCGGCCTCGACTCCAAGGCGGTGGAGGCGTACGAGCGGGCGGCCGAGCATGCCTATCGGGTGTTCGCCCTGGACGACGGGATCTCATGGTTGCAGGAGGCGCTCCGCCTCCTCGACCGGTCGCCGCAAGGCCCGGTCCGCGACGAGATCGAACTGCGGCTGCGGTCGGCGCTGGGCGTGCCCCTCGCCGCCAGACAGGGCTACGGCGCCCTCGCCGTCAAACACAGCTACGAGCGCGCCCTCACCCTCCACCGACGGCTCGGTCACCGCCCCAGCCCGTCGGTGCTGAGAGGCCTGGCTCTGCAGGCGGTGGTGACGTGCGACTTCCACCGAGCCGCCGAGATGGGCCACGAGTTGCTTGCCGCCGGTCGAACTGACCACACCGCCCTCGTGGAAGGCGACTACGTGCTCGGGGTCGTGGCTTTCTGGAGGGGGAACTTCTCCGTCGCCGAGGCCCATCTCGAGCGTGCGCTCGCGCGGTACCGGCCCGAGGACGCGCCGCTGCACATCACCCGCTACGTCCAAGATCCCAAGGGGGTGTGCCTGTCACGTCTCGCCCTCACCCAGTTGTTCCGGGGCCTCGCCACGCAGGCGGGCCGGACGATGCGTGAGGCACTGCGGTTCGCCGCCGAGCTCGACCATCCGATGACCACCGGGTACGTCCGCGCCTTTGACTCCCTTCTCGCCGCGCTCGAACCCGACGACTACGACCTAGCTGCATCCGTCGCCACGCTCGAAGCGGTCACGTCCGAGATGCGCATCGGCTACTTCGAGACGTTGGCCCGGCTGCTCGGGGGGTGGCGGGACGTCCTGAACGGTGAGCTCGCCGGCGTCGATGCAATGCAGGAGGCAACCCGCGCCTGGAAACAGGAGCAGCAGCTCCATCTGACGCTTGGTCTGAGCCTCCTCGCCCGGGGCCATCTGCGGACGGGAGACCTGGCAAGCGGCCGAGCCGTGATCACCGACGCTGTGCGCAGGAGCGAACGCACCGGGCAGGCGTACCTTCTGGCCGAACTGCTTCGCATCGAGGCCGAGCTCCTCGCCGCTGCTGGTGAGCCCGAGGCGAGCAACCGCGCCTGCAAACGGGCTGTGGACGTCGCCGTTCAGCAAGGGTCGCCGTGGCTGCGTGAGCGGGCGCTCGGCACGCTGGCCCGTATGGCGTCGACGGACGGCTGACGGGCGGAACGCTGGCGGAACGCCCGGTTTGCAATGGTGGGCACCGGCAGAGCGTCGAGCGTGTGGGGAGAGAGCCATGACAACCGTTGCCGACTTGCGCGAACAGGTGCGAGGACCGGTGATCGAGCCGGGTCAGGACGGCTACGAGGAGCACCGGCGTGTCTACAACTTCATGCACGATCGTCGTCCTGTGGTCATCGTCCAGGCCGTGGACACCGCTGATGTCGTCGCTGCCGTCGGCCATGCCCGGGACAACGGCCTCGATCTGGCCGTACGGGGGGGCGGCCACAGTGTCCCGGGCTTCGGCACGTGCGATGACGGAGTGGTGCTCGACCTCTCACGCATGAACAACGTCTTCGTCGACCCTCCCAAGAGAACCGCGCGTGCCGGCGGTGGGGCCACCTGGGGGGACCTCAACCACGCGACCCACGCCTACGGACTGGCCACCACCGGTGGGATCATCTCCACCACCGGTGTTTCCGGCCTCACCCTCGGCGGAGGCATCGGATACCTCGCCCGTGGCTGCGGCCTGTCCTGCGACAACCTGGTCGGGGCCGAGGTGGTCACCGCGGACGGACGGATTCTCAGCGCGAGCGACTACGCGAACGAGGACCTGTTCTGGGCGCTGCGTGGAGGTGGCGGCAACTTCGGTGTCGTCACCGCCCTCGAGTTGGGCCTCCACGACGTTGCGACCATCTACGGCGGGCCGTTGTTCTACGAGGTCGAGGACGCCGCTGCGGTCATGGCCAGCTACCGCGACCTCATCCAGGACGCGCCGGAACAGCTCGGAGCGTTTTTCGCCTGGCAGATCGCGCCCCCGCTGCCGTTCATTCCCGAGGACCGCCACGGCGACTTGTTCTGCGTCATGGTCGTGTGCTGGAGCGGGGCGGTCGATGAGGCGGAGAACGCCATCAGGCCCTTGAGAGACGTGGCCCCCGTCAAGGCCGAGCACGTGGGTCCAATGCCGTATCCGGCCCTGAACTCCGCGTTCGACGGTCTCGTTCCTCGTGGCCTCCAGCACTACTGGAAGGCCGACTTCGTGCGGGAGCTCACCGACGATGCCATAGCGGCGCACATCGAGCACGGCAAAAGGACGCCGGTGGTGAACTCGACCATGCATCTCTACTCCATCAACGGTGCTCCCCACCGGGTTGGCCGGGAGGAGACCGCGGTCGCCCACCGAGACGCTACGTTCGCAGCCGTGATCGCCGGCATGTGGCCTGATCCAGCCGACAACGAGGCGAACATCAGCTGGGTGCGTGACTACTACGCCGCCATCCATCCTCACTCCGACCTGAACGGGGGCTACGTCAACTTCATGTCCGGTGACGATGCCGGGCGGGCCCCCGAGAACTACGGGCGCAACTACGAACGGCTACGTCGGGTCAAGACCGCCTACGACCCGCACAACCTCTTCCACCTCAACCAGAACATAGAGCCAATGGCTTGAGCAAGCAGTCCTCGCGTGTCGTCATTGGACCGGCAGCGAAAACCCACCTCAGGCGGTAGGCGTCGAATAGCTCCCGAAAATGGACGGACGGTGACGGCCACGTTTCGGGGGTTGGACCAGGAACGGTGGAGGCACAGCTCTGCGACCGCTCGCCGGTCAGGAAGGCCACTGGGCCAGCGCTTCGATTGGCAAGGCGCCAGCTGGTGAGCCGCCGCCCTTGCTCCATGAACACCCGCCCTCGTCTTGGTACGCCAGCCGCAAGGCTTCCCCCCCTTGTAGGTGACCGGACGAGCGACGGCCTGCGACACTGCGGCGATGCGGCGGCTTCTCTCCGCTTCGGTGTTGGGGCGGAGAAGTTCGATATTAGGGCGGAATGACAAAGCCACGCGGTGTTGACCTGAGCACGAACGGTCCTGATCTCCACCTGACCGGCTTCTTCATAGACGCCGAGTAGTCGTAGGGCGGGCCACGAGCCGGCGCCGCTACTCGTGCCGGGCCAGGCTGTCGCCGATGAGCCAGAACATCGGCGGCCACAGGCCGACGAACAGGGCCCGCCGCTC